>JBEGQI010000220.1:0-14702 GCA_041181065.1 Verrucomicrobiota bacterium
CTCATCCTCGACGAGGCGACCAACGCGCTCGACACCGAATCCGAACGCATCGTGCAAGGGGCCTTGGAGGAACTCATGCGGGGCCGCACCACCTTTGTCATCGCGCACCGGCTTTCTACGGTGCAGAACGCCACGGTCATCATCGTGTTGGATCAGGGCCGCATCGTTGAACGCGGCACCCACGCAGAACTGCTGGCGCGGGCTGGCGTCTATCACAAGCTGCACGCGCTTCAGTTCAACGTCTGAGCGCGGAATCACTCCCCGCGCAACGCGCCGAGCAATTCGCCCCGCAACGCCACCCGCGTTGCCAGCCATGTCCATACCACGCCGTTGGCCACCACGGCGGCGAACGTCGGTCCCAACGTCAGCCACGGAAACGCCGCGTTTGGCGAAATCAACGACGGCAACACCGCCACCAACGCCGCTGTGAGCCCGATTGCCAAGCCAAGCCCGAGCAACGCCAGATGCTCGCGCAATACCAGCCGGCTCACCGCGCTTCGTCGCCAGCCGACGGCCAGCAACAAGGCCAGTTCGCCGCGCCGCTCAAGCACATTACGCAACACCACGATGCCCAGCCCCGCGCTGCCGAGCAGCAACCCGAGTCCGCCGAGAATCTGGAATGTGCCGAGGTAGGTATTCTGCACAGCATTGAATTGCGCGAGCCGCTGCGGGGCGGGAGTCAGCTCGAGCCCGACGTCTTGCAGCGCGCGCGAAAGCTTGGCCGAGACGTCAGCTACGCGATTCGTCGGTGCGTCGATGAGGAAATACTTGTAACCGCTCTCGCTGGGGAAGCGCTTCACGAAGTCGGCTTCGTCGATGATGAGTTGGCCTTGGAGGATTGAATTCGCCACCGATCCGACAATGCGCACCTTGAACGGCTGGCCGCGTTCGTCCACGTAGTCGAGCGTGTCACCAACCTTTTTGCCCATCGCCCACTGGATGGAAGCGGCATCACCGATGGCGGGAACTGCATCATCTCCAAATGAAGGAGATTGAACCGATCCCACCACACCAACTTCCGAGTAAACCCAGCGATCCATTAACTGCCAAGTGCTGCGGGGATGAATGTCTCGCAGCGCCTTTGTAAAAACGAATCGTCCTATAAGGCTCTCGGAATTCACCCCCAGCAACCTAGGCTTCTGCGCGCGGTTCAAATTCAAGCAACTCGCTTCATCGCCTGCGCGGACGCGGAACTGCACGAAGTTCACGTCCGCAATATCGGCTTCATTCAGTGCATATGTTTCGCGGCCCGCCTTCGTATTTAAGTCCGCAACTACCGGCATGGTGCTCTCGCCGATTAGTGCGAACCCGCCGGTGCCAGAATTGCGCTTGGTCGCATCGCGGTTCGCGTCGAGCCGAAACACGCCGATGGAGACGATGAGAAATGTGCCGCTGGCCAACATCGCTGCCGTGGCCACGCTGCGCGAGCGCCGACGCGATAAACCGCGCGCGGCTAGTGTGGATGCAGATGGAAGATTTAGGGTGGAAGCTGACTGATGACGCCGGGCCAATCGCGCGCTCAACAAACTCAAGCCAGCGATCAAGACCAAAGCGCCCGCGCCAAAGAACGCCCCAGCGTTGGCCGTGTCACCCTTCGCCAGAACCCAGCCAACCAAGCCTAGAGCGCCAATGAGAGCGACGCTTCCAACAAGCGCTCCGCGACTTTGCCTGGCCGGTTCAGCCCCCATCTTCACTCCGCCATCCTCACCCGCCAGCAACTCGCGCGCGGGTTGTTTTGCCTGTTTGCGCAAAGCCAGCCAGAGGGTGACCACCGCGACAAGCGTCGAAGCGAACAGACCGATGAGCAGCGTCTGCGGCGTGATGAAGAACTTCAGGGAGCTGGCGCCCACGGCATCGCGCCAAATAGTGGTGAGCCCGTGCAGCATGGCGCGAGCGTAACCGATGCCACCCAACGTGCCGATAAGTCCGCCGATGAAGGCGAGGGCCGCGCCTTCGCGGAGAAACAATCGCCGCACTTGCTTCGGCGTGAAGCCGAGGGCGAGCAGCGTGCCGATTTCGGCAGCGCGTTGTTCGAGGCTGAATTGAAAGAGCATCGCCATCAGCAACAGCGCCGCGACGATGACGAACATGCTGAAGCCGATGAACAATCCGCCGAAGTCCTGCGATTGCTCGGCGCTTTTCAGCGCCTGTTCGCGCACAGGTTCGAAGCGCAGGCCGAGTTCCTCGGGCTTGAGTGTGGCGAGGATTTTCTTTTTTAGCGCAGCGCTAAATCCTTCCCAGGAACTTGCCGAACCACTATTCGTCGGAATCGGAAAGCGAATCGCTGTGAGATTGCCAAACCGGTTCGCCCACAGCTTCTGTCCGGCGGCGAGGGTGATGAACGCTTTCGGCGTGCCGCGCCATTGCGTCCAGTAATCGTCGTCTTGCGGGCGGATCTTGTGGACGAGCGGGAAGGCGGTGTCCCACTCGGCGGTGGTCTCGGCCTTTTCGATGCCGGGGAATTGCGGCATGAGCGAGCGATCCGCCCACGGCATCTGCATCGGCACGATGCTGTGGACGCGAAAGATGTTCGTTCGCTCCGTGAGCCGTGCGCCGGATTCGGGATCAAAATAAACCAGCGCCAACGCATCGCCGGGCTTGGCCCGCAAATCATCCGCGAGCCATTGGCTGATGACGATTTCATCGTCGCGCAAACCCGGCAGCGTCCACGGCGCGCCAGCGGCGGTGACCATCGAGTAAGGCGTGGCGTTCGTGCCGACGGTGATCAGATTGGCGAGGTAGGTGAGGATAGGCTGGGCGTTCGAACTGAACAGGCTTGGCCAGTTTGTTGAGATGAAAGCGGCCTGATCTAGTTTTGAAAAATCCGATCCCGGCTTATCTCCCCGAAGGAGTAATGAAAACATGGGTTCTAAATGAACCGCCCTCTCGACTGCTGTATCAAGGAATACGCGCTCCGTGCGTAACTCGACCTGTGGAATGCCCGGGAGCAGGCGTAGGTCTAGCTGGGCATCTCGTAGTTGCCAAGCAGACCGAAACATGAAGCTGCGAGCGCCGCCTTCCAGCGACTCGGCTGAGAGTGGCGTCATGCTCCTGTCCTTAATCAGTGCAATGGAGCCGGTCGGGCCGCAACCCATGGCACGTTCGTAACGGACTCCAAACCAATTTTCCCGTTTTCTCGCCACCCAGTCT
Source organism: Verrucomicrobiota bacterium (assembly GCA_041181065.1). Taxonomy (GTDB): domain Bacteria; phylum Verrucomicrobiota; class Verrucomicrobiia; order Limisphaerales; family DSYF01; genus DSYF01. Next base: position 3,151 of record JBEGQI010000220.1, read on the forward strand.
TCGAGCGCTCCAACTGTTCGATAGCCGACCTCGAGAGAAGATTCCTCCATCAGAATCGTGTTCACAGAACCCCTCGCGTCGAGAGCCGTTTGCAACGTTGCGAGATTCACAAAAGCGTTGAAAGGAACAGCGCCGCCAGATGTGAGGCTGAAGTTCCCTCCAGAACCGCTCCCAACGACATCGCGCACAACCACTCTAAGCGTGGCCCTTGAATCAGCTTGTGGTGTCAGGGGGGATTCACCACTCAGGGCGGTTCCTTTCTTTACCCGAAGGAGGATGGCATCCCCGCGCTTAACTCCTAATTGGGCGGCAAGCTGGTGGTTCAGCCAAACTTCGTTTGTCTGAAGCGTTGGCTCTGCCTTAAAGCCAAGTAATTCTGATCCCCCGCTTGCTAGTCCGATAACGTGGACCAAATTGGCACGATGTTCACCACTTGGCACCGTTGCTGTTCCAATCGTGTCAATGATTCCGCTCAACCGACCGCCAAGCTGATAGCCGCTGAAATTCGTGAGGACAGTGTGTATATCGGCTGACAGATGCTCTCCGACAAACCTGTTGCCGGTGGTCATAGCGTAATCCGATAGCCCTAGTCTCTCGAACGCCCGTTCGCGCAAACTTCCCTTCACCGAATCGCCCACGATGAGCGCGCCGATGAGCGCCGCGCTGCCGATGGCCGCGCCAATCACGACGCCCAAATGCGAGCGCCAATGGAATCGCAGGCTGCGTTTGGTTAGCGTGCGAAGTTTCATCGTAGCTTGCCGTCTTCGAGTTCTAGGGCCCGGCCCATGCGTTGGGCAAGTTCGCGGCTGTGCGTCACGACGATGAGTGTAACGCCTTCCTCGCGGTTCAGTTCGACGAGCAACTGGCTGAGGTTGGTCGCGCTGACGTGATCGAGTGCGCCGGTGGGTTCGTCGGCGAGGAGAAGTTGCGGCTGGTTGATGAGCGCACGCACAACGGCGACGCGCTGGCGTTCGCCGCCGGAAAGCTGACCGGGGAAATGACGCAGTCGCTCGGTAAGACCGACGCGTTTGAGCAGGCGCTCAGCGCGGGTGGCGACGGACTCGTTCGTAGTCCCGGCTTTAGCCGGTCCCCCATCGGTTAGTAACGCGTCGCGGGAACCGGCTGAAGCCGGGACTACGAGCGTCGGCACGAGGACGTTTTCCCAGACGGTGCATTGCGGGAGCAGGAAGTGGGATTGAAACACGAAACCGATCTGCCGGTTGCGCACGGCGGCGAGTTGCAACTCATCGAGCTGGCTCAGGTCTTTTCCGCCGAGTTCGACGTGCCCGCTTGTCGGACGGTCGAGCGTGCCGATGATTTGGAGGAGCGTGCTTTTGCCGGAGCCGGACGGACCGACGATGGCGAGGGATTCGCCGGCGTTGAGTTCCAGCGAAACCTCATCGAGCACCGCGAGCGCACCGCCGTCAGGTGCGGCGTAGCGTTTGGAGACGCCTGAAAGTCGGAGCAACATGCCTCCATATCGCGCCAACTTGCTCAAGCCGCAAGCGCGAACCGAGGTGGGATTCTCAGCCGATGGCCTTGGCCAAGGCGGCGACGCGCTTCTGGTCTACGTGCGATGCGAGCTTGCCGTTGAACTTGAGCGAGCTGCCCACGATGACGCCGTGCGCGTGGCGCATGTATTCGTTCACGTTGTGGGTATTCACGCCGCTGCCGATGAAGATCTTTGCGTGCGGCACGGCGCGGGCGACCATTTCCACGTCGGCAAAATCCGTGGCGTAACCGGTGCCGATGCCAGAGACGATGACGCCGTCGGCCATGCCGCGCTCGATGATTTCGCGCGCGTCGTCGCCGATGGGGGAATCCGCCAGTTGCGAGGCGTGCTTCACGTGAACGTCGGCGAGGATTTTCACGTTGGGGCAGATCTGCTGGCGATAACGCAGCGTGTTGAAGGCATCGCCTTCGATGATGCCCTGGTCGGTGAGCATCGCGCCGCAATGGACGTTCACGCGGACGAAACTGCCGCCTGTCGCCGCGCACAGCGCGAGCGCGGATTTGACGTCGTTGCGGAGGACATTGAAACCGATGGGGATCTTGACGCGTTCCTTGATGGCGCGGCCCACGGCGCACATGGCGGCCACGGTTTCCGGCCCGACATGGCTCTTGGCGAACGGAGCGTCGTTGAAATTCTCGATGAAGATGGCGTGCGCGCCGCCACGATCGTAAGCCTGCGCATCGATGAGGGCATTGTTGATGACGTTCTCGATGTCACCATGCCAGCGCGGGGAGCCAGGCAGGGGCTTGAGGTGAACAACGCCGATGAAGAGCTTCGGGTGGAGGTCGAACAGGGTTTTCATAGGATTGTGATTGCGCAGTAAGAAAATCCAAAGTCCGTGCCGCGAAGTCGAGCGCCAAAACGGGGCATAAGAGCGGGAGTTGGTAAGCCTTTTTGCCTCAGCCAGAGCAAAACTGTGCTTGTATCAGCGGTTGCAGATCGTGAGTCGCTGCTTAGTGCGCGATTGTGGGGGATGCTGACTTCAATTCGAGAGTGACCTTGCCGCAGAACTCATCGAACAATGCGCGACAGTCGGACTCGCTGTAGTTCAAGCCCGCCACGCCGAGTTGGATGAAGCCGCGCGTGGTTTGGGCGGCGTAATTGAGAACCCCCTGCCGAAGCGGCAACGAGTAAACGGAAAGCGTCAGACCGTAAACTAGAGTATGCCACGCGTGCGCGCGGCCTTCGTCCACCGCGGCGAGGTAACGGCGCACGAAACGGTCGTCACGCAAAGGGCGGAGACTTTCCAGATGCATGCGACCGATGCGGCGGCTGGCTTCGGCGAGCGGCTGAAGTTCAGCGCTCGCGGCGAGTTCCTGATCGAAGGCGATGAGTTCGCGCAACTCGAAACCGGCGGTGTGGTTGAACGCGCGGAGGATGGCGGGGAGTTCCACCGGGCGCAGCACGCGTTCGTGGTAGGCCTGGATGAACTTCCGCAGCGACGCCAAGTCTGCGATGGGCGGGAGGTTGAGCGCCGCCGCCAAGGATGCGAGCGCGACCAGCCCGTCCGCCGAGCCGAGTTGCGCGGCGAGCGGATGCCACTGGCCCAGCCATTCGGCGGGGTCGGTCGCAAGCGTCTGTCGTTGAGCCCACATTTTTCCGGAAGTTGCATCGCGCACCGCGGCTCGGCCAGTCGGAAAAATTGCGGCCGGAAATTTTCTGTCTTGCACTCAGCCGGCCGGTCGGTTCGCGGTGAATAATTAGCCCTCTTTTGTTTTGAGTCTAGCCGCGTTCGCACCTATGTTTCGCAGTCCGCAAGAAAGTTCACCTTACGGACGCTAGAAGCTTTTAATTTTTGAATTTATGAGCAAGTCCGCAGTCTCCCCAACCTCCACACCGGCCTCCACTCCCCACGGTCGCCACACACCCAAGTATCCCGGCATTCGCGTCACGTGTAACGGCAACCAACTGGTTGCCCAGCATGTCGAAACGCGCATCACCGACGGCGGCATCTTTTATCCCATCACGCCCTCGACCGAAGGCGGCGAAATCTACCAGCAATCCTACGCGTTCGGTGAATTGAACGTCTGGGGCGGCTCGAAGGTCGCCTGTGAAACCGAAGGCGAACACGCAGCGCAGGGCGGCGCGACAGCGTTCGCGGTGAGCGGCAAGCGCGCGGTGAACTTCACTTCCGGTCAGGGCATCGTGTATGCGATGGAGCAGTATTACCACGCGCCGGGCAAGATGTGCTCGATGGTGCTCGAGATCGGCGCGCGCGCGCTGACGAAGCACGCGCTGAACGTCCATTGCGGCCACGACGACATCAACGCCGCGCTCGACGTGGGTTGGATCATGCTCATGTCGAAGGACGCGCAACAGTGCGCCGATCAGGCGATCATCCTGCGCCGCGTTTGCGAACTCGCGTTGAACCCGGGCATGAATATCCAGGACGGCATGCTCACGACGCATTCCGAGCGCATGTATCTCGCGCCGGAAGCGGAACTGCTCCGCGAATTCCTCGGCGCGACGGATGACATCATCGACACCCCGACGCCCGCGCAACGTGAGTTGTTCGGCGCCAAGCGTCGTCGCGTGCCGGAGATGATGGACCTGAAGAATCCTTTGCTGCTCGGCCCGGTGCAGAACCAGGAGCATCACATGAACGGCGTCATTGCGCGCCGCAACAATTTCAACGAGCCCATCCTCGGCTTCCTCGAAAAGGCGTTCGCGGACTTCGGCCATTTGACCGGTCGCTTCTACGGCCTCATCACCGAGTATCGCACGGAGGACGCAGACACGGTGTTCGTCTCGCTCGGTTGCGCGGCGGACAACATCGAGGAGGCGTGCGATTACCTGCGCAACCAACGCAACGCCAAGGTCGGCAGCATCCACATCAACGTCATTCGCCCGTTCCCTGAGGCGGCGGTCATCAACGCGCTGCGCGGCAAGAAGAACGTCATCATCCTCGAACGCACCGACGAAGGTCTCGCCGGCGACAACCCGCTGGCCCGCGACATCCGCGTGGCGCTCAACAAGGCGAATGAAGCCGCGAAGTTCGGCGGCGCGCTGCCCGCGTTGACGCCCGCCGAGACGCCGCGTCTGTTCCGCGGCAGCTACGGCATCGGTTCGCGCGACTTCCGCCCCGAGCACACGCTCGGCGCGTATGAGTTCGCCACCGGCCAGAGCAAGCGCAAGGACGGCAAGAGCGCCGCGGACGGCGAAACTCTTTTCACGCTCGGCATCGATCATCCCTACGCCGTCATCAGCAAGGACACGCCGTCGTTGCTGCCCGAAGGCGCCATCGCGGTGCGGTTCCACTCCATCGGCGGCTGGGGCATGATCACGACGGGCAAGAACCTCGGCGAGTTGATCGGCGAGTTCGGCGATTACCTGACGAACGCGAAGCCCGTGCACGAGCCTGACGGTTCGCTGAAGCAGAAGCTGTTCGTCATGGCGAACCCGAAATACGGCTCCGAGAAGAAGGGTGCGCCGACGAATTATTATCTCACCGTGGCGCCCGCGCGCATCAAGGTGAACTGCGAGTTGAACCACGTGGACGTCGTGCTGTGCTGCGACCCGAAGGCGTTCACGCACACGAACCCGCTCGACGGCCTCAAGAAGGGCGGCGCGTTCGTCTGGGAATCCAGCGACACGCCCGAGACGGCGTGGACGCGCATCCCGGCGAAGTATCGGCAGTTCGTGAAGGAGAATGGCATCCGCGTCTTCATCCTGCCCGGCTTCGAGATCGCGCGCAAAGCGACGAACAAGCCCGAACTGCAACTCCGCATGCAGGGCAACTCGTTCCTCGGCGCGTTCTTCCGCGTCAGCCCATTTCTCAAGGATTACGGCATCAGCGAGGAGATGTTCCTCGGCGACGTGAAGAAGCAGTATGAGAAAAAGTTCGGCCGCTTCGGTGAAGCGGTCGTCACGTCGAACATGACGGTCATGACGGAAGGTTTCGCGCGCGTGACGGAAATCAAATACGGCGAACTCGCCGATCCCGACCGTTCCTCGATGCGCAATCCTCCGCTCGCCCCGCAGGGCGAACACACGCTGCTCCCGACCGCAGGCTGCGGCTCAATCACCACGGGCGTGCCGGCCCCGGCCGGTCAGGCGCGGCTGCCGCTGTTCTCGCTGAACAAATTCGACAGCGAATTCCGCGCGGGCCTCGGCTATCACCAGCCGGCCGGCGCGTTTGCGTCGTGCGGCGTGATGGGCGCGGGTTCGGGCGCGACACAGTCGAAGTATGTCGCGCGTCGCGAGACGCCGGTTTACATCGCCGAGAATTGCACCCAGTGCATGGAGTGCATCACGGCCTGCCCCGACACGGCGCTGCCGAACATGGCGCAGGAAATCGCCACCGTGCTCAAGACGGCGGCGGGCAATTACGTCAGCGACCTCGCGGACCGCAAGAAGCTGTTCAATGAGATTCCCGCGCTCGAACAACGCGCCCGCGCGAAGATGAGCGAGTCCGTGAAGGCGAAGACCAACACGCCGTTCAAGGACATCATCGCGGCGGAAGTCACCGCGCTCGCGGACATCAGCGACAAGTCAAAGGCCGAGTTCAACGGCATCATCGCGAAGTTGCCGCTCGCTTACTCGAATGTGCCGGCCATCTTCCGTTCGCTCGAACAGAAGACGCCCGGCGCCGGCGGTTTGTTCTCCATCTTCGTCAGCGACCTGTGCAAAGGCTGCGGCGAATGCGTGCAGGTCTGCGGGGATCACGACGCACTCCGCATGGTGCGCGAGACGGAGGAGCTCAACGCGGACCTCACCACGGCGCAGATTTTCTCACGCCTGCTGCCGGACACGCCGCAGAAATTCCTCGGCCTCTACAACGACGCCGATGCCGCGAACTCCCGCGAAGCGGCGTTGCGCAATCACCTCATGGTGCGGCGCAATTACGAGGCGCTCGTCTCCGGCGACGGCGCGTGCGCCGGCTGCGGCGAGAAGAGCGTGCTCCGTGCGCTGGCCTCGACCACCGAGGCTTACATGCGGCCCATCTATCATGCGAAGGCTGACCGCCTCCGCGCCAAGGCCGAGCGCATCGAAAAGGAAGGCGCGCAAAAGCTCGCCGCGCTCAAGGCGCGCAACGACGCCGAATATCAACTGTTCCGCCGCAGCTTCGCCCACATCGTCATGGGCCTCGGCGGCGAGAACGACAAGGACACCGCCAAGCGCATCGCCGATTACGAGGCGAAGCATGGCGTCATCACCGACGAACAGATCGTGAAGGGCCTCGTTGCCGTGCTGCGGCAGGACGCGTTCAACCATCGTGAGCTGCAGGCCATCGATGGCCGCCGCGCGAACGGCATGTCCGTCATGATGATGGGCGCGAGCACCGGCTGTAACACCGTTTACGGCTCCACGCCGCCGTCGAATCCGCATCCGTATCCGTGGATGAACTCGCTGTTCCAGGACGGTGCCACCATCTCATGGCTGCTGGCCGAATCGCTAATCCAGAACCACGCGCGCCGCTCGGTGGTGCCGGAGCGTTTGAGCGATGCATTGCTCGACCGCGCGGAGAAGGTTACCTCCGACGCCGAATACTTCACGCTCACGCACCTCGACGACGCGTCCATGACCGAGTCCGAGATCCGCGAGCTGCCGAAGATGTGGGTCGTGGGCGGCGACGGCGCGCTCGGCGACATCGGGTTCCAGAACGTCTCGAAGGTCATTCTGCAGAACCGGCCGAACGTGAAGATCCTCATGCTCGACACGCAGGTGTATTCCAACACCGGCGGCCAGAACTCCGACAGCTCGACGATGCTCGGCGGTTACGACATGAACCAGTTCGGCACCGCGTCGCAGGGCAAGTTGATCGAGAAGAAGAACGTCGCTGAGGCGTTCACCAGCGGGCACGGTTCGCCGTTCGTCGCGCAGGTCTCGATGGCGAATGCGGCCAAGCTCTACAAGGCGATGCTCGACGGCCTCGAATACCGCGGCACTGCGTTCTTCCAAGCCTACACCACCTGCCAGCCCGAGCACGGCGTCGGTGACAACATGAGCGCTGATCAGGCCAAGATGGTCCGCGACGCGCGCGGCATGCCGGAGTTCGTGTTCAACCCCGAGCGCGGCGAGTCCTCGCAGGAGGCGTTCGACCTCAAGGGCAACCCGAACCAGGACCGCGACTGGTGGCGCACCAAATACGCCAGCACCGGCGAGGAATACAATTACACCGTGGCGCACTGGGCCATCACGGAGGGCCGCTTCCGCAAGCACGTGAAGAGCATCACGGAAGACGAAGCCAAGGGCCTGCGTCTGCTCGACGACATGCTCGTGCTCATCACGCAGGACGACGTGCAGAACCGCCGCGTGTTCAACCCCGCGCACCGCAGCTTCGTGACGAACTTCGGCTGCTACATCAAGGCCGAGCTCAACGGGAAGTTCAAATACTTCGCCGTCAGCCGCCAGATGGTGCTGTTCGGGGTCGAACGCCGCAAAGCGTGGCGCATGCTGCAAAGCAAGGCCGGCATCGTGAACAAGGATTACGTCGCGCAGAAGGCGCTGCTCGCGAAAGCCGACAAGGGTGAGCTCACCGTCGCCGACTTGAAGGCCAAGACGGCCGAACTGTTCGCCGCCGAACTCGCGGCGGTGAAGTAAGACACGAATTACACGAAACCACACGAATTCAGGAAAAAATCAACCCCGCTGGCTCAGGCCGGCGGGGTTTTTGTTTGGTAGGGACGCCGCGCTGCGGCGTCCCCGTTACCGAGCGCAGCGTCAGGTGACGGAATCCACGCATCGCTTAGACGCACTCCCGTTGCAACGCCTGACGCTGCGCTCGGCGTTGCGGACGGCGCAGCGCGCCGTCCCTACCGTAAACCGCTGGCGACAGTGCCGCCGCCGATGAAGCGGACCGGCAAAAAGCTCGTTGGCGAACCTCCGCTCCTGCGGATGCCCCCTTCGAAGCTTCTCCGAACACCTCCACCGGAGCGGCGAGGGGATATTTAGCTCCTTGAAATGGGTCGGCAGCAGCGGCGGACCCCTTTTGAGACCCTTCAAGCAGGTCATCCGCAGCGGCGATGGGGCAAAAAGCTCCTTTTAACACCTCGACCGCACCGGCGGAGGCATCCCGAGCTCCTTTTTGGAGGTCGGCGTCAGCGGACGAGGGGTTTTGAGCCCTTTTTGGGAGGTCATCCGCAGCGGTGAAGGCATTTTAAGCGCCTTAAAAAGGGTCCTCCGCACCGGCAACCGGCTTTTTATCAACGGTTTGGCTGAAAACAGGTCGATTTACCGCCCGCCAACCGGTTCAACGCCTGCGGGAGCCGCCGGACGACGGGTGCAGTTGCATTGCCCAGTGGCCCACTCCAGCTAGATTGTCAGGCGTGCCGGGTTCAACCACCGCGCCGATTATCTTCAAACATCTCCACGGGCATTGCATGGTCAAGGCGCCAAACCATTTGAATCGGTCGCTCGGACTGGAAGCTCAAAAGTTGAGCAGGGCCAAGAAAAGTAAATGGCTGCGTGACGCCGTCGACTTTCTTCCGTGAGCGGGCGAAGAATAGCATCGTATAGCTACGCTCTTTGTGGTGAATGAGATTCTGCCCGGTGTCACTTGCTTGGCTGGTTTGGGATTGTGTTTCCCAGTGCAGCAAGTCACGGCTGATGGGGTAATCCTGATACATCGTGCTTGGAGAAAACTCCTTCTCGGACTTCTGGAAAGTGATCAACGAGACAAACGTCTTGATGTTTGGAAAGTGTAAGCGACCGACGCCAGTTACGCCCGCAGAATCAAACGACGCCCCACCAAGTGCGGATTTGATTTCATCGCTTCCATAAGTCGCGTGTAATTCCAGTGAACATGGAAACGGCACGTTCACCGGGTTGATTCCAACGCGGGACTCATCACCAGCCCACGCCAAGACCTCTTCGAGATCGGAAAGGACCGATGGATTCCTCGTTGCACGACGAAACGACTCTTCAAGGTCCGTTATTCCAAGCGCACGCCCCGGCTTGCCCCAAAGGCGATAGTGAATCATGAGCGCTGAATCCCCAGCGGCAGATAGAGCCTCACTGGGATTACCAGCTCGCAGGTGCGCGACGACCTTACGAAGCTGTTCAATTTCTCGTGGGCCAGAAGTCTGCGCCGCGCTGACTAGAGAATCCTGCAATCGCCCGATATCTTCGTCAGCGGGGGGCTCAGAGAGACGGGCTCTGGCTTTCCAATGCGTCCAAGTGCACCTGGAAAGCAGGGCTTCTGGCTCGTAATCATGGAAGCGGACAAAGTTTCCGAACGTGAGCGGTTGCCCTGACTCGTGCTCAAACGATTCGAGGCGATCAGGAACTTGGTCTGCAAGATTCCGCAAGTTTGAACGAATGTTGTCCAAAACATGTTCGCGCGCGACTCGGTCAAGTTGGATGCTGCAACCCGGCGGAAGATGTGGAAAATCCATCTCCACTTCACGCTGGATGTTGAACCGCCGCTTCGAGAGAAGTGCCTTGAGCTTTCGGTCAATCCGGTAGCGGCGATGCGCCTGTCCGACAAAATCCAAAACAGTCAGACAATCCTTCTCTGGTGCGTGGCGCAAACCCCGTCCGAGTTGTTGGAGGAAAACCGTCAAGCTCTCGGTGGGCCGGAGAAAAAGCACTGTGTTGACTTCCGGCACATCCAAACCCTCACTCAAAACGTCTCGCGTGAACAGAAAGCGGAGCTTGCCGGCACGAAAATCGTTCAGCAGTTCAGCCCGAAGGCTTTGCTCAGTCTCACCAACAATGGCGGCAGCGGGGACGCCGCGCTCGTTGAATTTCTCCGCCATGTATTGCGCATGACGAATCGAAACGCAGAACCCAATTCCGCGCACCCGTTCCAAATCAGGTTCGTAGCGCTGCAGTGAACTAAGGATGACGCTCACTCGTTCAAGCGCGATGGCATGTGCGCCCGTGTAAACATTCTCCAAAGCGGTGACATCGTATTTACCAGATCGCCAAAATTGGTCGCTCGATAAAGAAACCGGGTCAGCCACTCCAAAGTAATGGAACGGACACAAGAGCTTTTCTTCCAGCGCCTCAGGCAAGCGAATCTCTGCGGCAAAACGGTTGCCGAAGTCAGCAGCCACACTCGCTCCATCCATGCGTTCGGGCGTCGCGGTCAAACCGAGCAGAATCTGCGGTCTGAACTTCTCGAAGATTGCTCGGTAGCTAGCCGCAGGGCCGTGATGGACTTCGTCGACAATAATAAAATCATAAAACTCGATGCCGACTTGTTCCCAAAGCCGACGACTCCCCAACATATCCACGGAGCAGAAAAGATGATCGAAGCGGGTCGCCGCGTGCGGACCAATCTGCAACTCGCCGAAATCCGGCTTGCGGAGCACAATGCGAAATGTGCCGACAGCTTGCTCCAATATCTCTCGGCGGTGGGCGACAAACAGCAAGCGGGCTTGCCGCTGCTTGCTAAGGTAGAATCGCTTGAAATCAAATGCCGCGACTACGGTTTTGCCAGTTCCTGTGGCCGCAACCACGAGGTTCTTCCATCTGTTGTGAACAGCCCGCTCAGCGGCGAGCGCATCGAGAATACGCTCTTGGAACGGATGTGGAGTCATGTCCACGAGGACCGAAGGAATAGAGGTCTTCTTGCGCGCCTGTTGGATTGCGTCGCGCAACACCATTGGTTCAGCAGGGTCAAAAGGTATAAATTCCCGGCTATTCCAGTAGGTCTCAAACTCTGCTACGAACTTTTCCAGAATGTGCGGCAAATCTTGCGCAGTGATTTTCAAATTCCACTCCAGCCCGCTCGTCATCGCCGCATGAGACATGTTTGCTGAGCCAATGTAAGCCGTGGAAAACCCTGTCCTCCGTTTGAAATGATAGGCCTTTGCGTGAAGGCGAGTGCGCTCAGTATCGTAAGAGACGCGGATAGAAACGTTGGGGAGCTTTGCCAGCCACTCGACCGCCTCGGCATCAGACGCTCCCATGTATGACGTTGTGATGATGCGAACCTTGCCGCCGCGCGCAGTTAATTCTTCGAAGGCATTCATCAGCAACCTGAGCCCTGACCATTTGATAAAGGAAACAAGCAAATCCACGGCGTCCGCAGATTGCATCTCCCGAACCAGCTCATGAATAAGCTGGGGGTCAGATGGGGAGCCAGTGAACA
>JBEGQI010000221.1:0-8143 GCA_041181065.1 Verrucomicrobiota bacterium
GACGCAAACTCATTGAACATCACAAGGAGCCAAGCTCCCGTCTCTTGAGATTGATCCAAGAGTTTGACTGGCAAAGTGTCAGCGGTGCAGCCGTCAGTGGACGCCTGGCGCGACTGACCGCGCTTCCGCGCATCCCAACGAAACAAGCGCAAGCGACTTGTTTCCGTCATTTTTTCGGCGAGCGCAATGCAACCATTGTCTCCATCGGCAGCCACGGTTTCTCTGTTTTGGAATTAAGTTCCAGCGGCCTTGAAGTATTGCGCGAGAACAGCCGTTGCTCGCAAGGCACCGGCAATTTCCTCCGCCAGTTCTGCGAACGATTCAACCTCTCACCAGCCGAGGCAAGTGAAGTGTGCGTGGAGGTCGAAAAGCCTGCATCACTCTCAGGTCGTTGTCCCGTGATTCTAAAGACGGATCTGACCCATCTCGCCAATAAAGGTGAAAGTCGCGAAGCGATTCTCGCCGGCCTGTTCGATGCGGTTTGCGAAAACGTGCTGGTATTGGTCAAGCCCAGTGTCAGTCCGGCAGATGTAGCGCTCATAGGCGGCGTGACGCGCTCGCGGCGCATCCGCAAGACATTTGGATCAAAGCTTGCGGCCCAGCAGATGCGTTTGCTGGATGTGCCGGCAGACGACGTCGAATTCTTCGAAGCCATCGGCTGTGCGTTGCACGCGGCGACAAATCCGGTTGCGGTTCCCCCACTGAGCGAATTACTCGTGACGAATAGCGAGTGCCGGGTCGACACCGTAGAGCCACTGAGCGGCGCGTTGCGTTTAGTGAGACGCATGCCCGACAAGAAAATGCCTCTGCGCAACGGTCACGCACGCCACTTGATTCTCGGGTTTGACATCGGATCAACCGGCTCAAAAGCAGTTGCACTCGATGCCGAATCCTCGGAAACCGTTTGGGAAGGCTATCGTCGCACTTCCGGCGATCCGGTCGGGGCCGCGCAAGCTCTGTTGGTTCAGTTTGGAAAAGAATGCAGTGGTGACGGAGTATTGCGGGCCTTTGGCGTCACCGGTAGCGGGCGCGAAATTGCCGGCTCGCTGCTGACCACGTGCTACGGCGCCGACGCCGTATTCATCCTGAACGAAATTGCCGCCCACGCCGAAGGCGCGCTGCACTTCGATCCACGAGTGGACACCATCTTCGAGATCGGCGGTCAGGACGCAAAATACATCCGGCTCGCGGGCGGGCGGGTGGTGGATTGTGCGATGAACGAAGCGTGCAGTGCAGGCACCGGCTCGTTCATCGAGGAGCAAGGCGGCAAGTTCTCCGGCATCCAAGGTGTGGTTCAACTCGGCGAAGAGGCATTACTTGCAGAAAGGTGCGTTTCGCTTGGACAACATTGTTCCGTATTCATGGCTGAGGTCATTGGCGAAGCGGTTGCCGCAGGGTGCGCACAACGGGAAATTATCGCTGGCCTTTACGACTCGATCATCCAGAACTACCTCCATCGCGTCAAAGGCAACCGTTCGGTGGGCTCGGTAATTTTTTGCCAGGGTATGCCATTCGCATCTAATGCGCTTGCCGCTGCGGTCGCGCGCCAGACCGGCAGTGAAATCATCATCCCACCCAACCCTGGCACTGTCGGTGCACTTGGCATCGCGCTAATCACGCGAAAAGAGACGGACTGGAAATCGAATGCCATCCTTGATCCCCGGCGCTTCCTCGATGCACGCATCGAGGCGAAGGAGACCTTCAACTGCCGCGCCACCGTCGGTTGTGGCGGCGCGGGGAACCGGTGTCGCATCGATTCCATCCGCACAGTTGTCGTGGGAAAACAGCAGCGCTTTAACTGGGGCGGCGCGTGTGCGCTTTATGACAAGGGCACACGCAAACGCAAGTTGCCCGATCGCTCACCGGACCCGTTCCGCGAGCGTGAAGAGTTGATCCAATTACTGGTCACTTCGCTCGGCGAAACCAGCGGTTCGAAGACGATCGCCATCACGGACGAGTTTAGTCTCAAGGGCACCCTCCCGTTTTTCGCCACATTCTTTCGAGAGCTCGGCTTTAACCTCCGATTCTCGACCGGCGCCGACCATGGCGTGCTCAAACGCGGGGTGACGCACGCGAACATTCCGTATTGCGCCCCCATGCAATTGTTTCACGGCCTCACCAGTGAGATGGCCGACTCCGACGCAGATTTCATCTTTCTTCCGATGGTGCGGAGCTTGAGCCGCGTTGCGACGGAGCCGCATGCGAAAGTTTGCCCCGTGGTCCAGGCAAGCCCTTGGATCCTACGGTGCGATCTTAATACGAAATTGAACGGCAACGCGCTTTCGCCGGTGATCGATGTTGGCGCCGGCAATTATGATTCACCGCAATTCAAACAAAGCTGCGCCTCCCTCGCCGCAATGCTTGGGTTCAAACAAGATTCCGCCTGGCTGCTTGCCTTCCGCAAAGCAGTGGATGCGCAGAAAAAATTCGAAACAGACTGTCGCGAAATCGGTCGACGCGCGCTGACGTTCTGCACCGAGCGAAACTTACCCGCCGTCGTCGTGTTGGGGCGGCCCTACACGATTTACAACAAGGTGCTGAACTCGAATGTTCCAGCGATTTTGCGCGAGCAGGGTGTCATGGGCATCCCGGTTGATTGTTTCCCTGTCGACGGAGATGTGCCGGTCTTCGGCGACATGTATTGGGCCCATGGCCAGCGTATTCTTCGCGCCGCGCATCAAGTGCGCCGACTGCCTGGAGTGTATGCACTGTATTGCAGCAACTATTCCTGCGGCCCGGACAGCTTCAACCTCCACTTCTTTGCCTACATCATGGAAGGCAAACCATTTGCCATCATCGAAACCGACGGGCACACGGGCGACGCGGGAACAAAAACGCGTGTTGAGGCGTTCCTGCATTGCGTTGCAGGCGAGTTCAAGGCCGCCGCCACACCCTCGCAAAGACCAAGCGAATTCACCGCATTGCAACATCGCGAAATGAACGTGCTGGATATTCTTCCTGACGAAACAGTGCTGATTCCCCTGCTTGGTCCTAATCCGCTGGTCCTCGCAGCGAGTTTGAGAGGCCTCGGCTTGCGCGCGGAGACCCTGGCTCCGGCAGATGCTGAAGTGTTGCGCGCTGGGCGTCGAGTAACGTCCGGCAAGGAGTGCGTTCCGGTAGCAATGACTCTGGGCGGACTCTTGGACCGCGTCCGCAAGGCTGATCCCGCTGAACGATTCGTTTTCACCATGCCGGGCGGCAACGGGCCGTGCCGATTCGGGGTTTACAACCTGCTCAATGCCCTGACGCTCGAACGTGCCAGCCTGCGCGACCGCGTCCGAATCTGGGCGCCGCACGAGAAGGGCTACTTCGACAAACTACCGCCCGGATTCGCGCTGCTGGTATTCACCGGCTTCACGGTTGCCGACGCACTTTTGGAAGCACTTTTGGAAGTGCGACCGGTCGAGACGCGACCCGGCGCGGCGAATGAAATCTACGAAAGCGCGCTGGCCGAAATGTTGAAGCGAATCCAATCGCTGGCGGCCGCTCGCCTGACGTTGCCCGGTGCCATGTGGCAGATCGCGAACGGGAATCTATTTGGTTTGAGCGATCTGATTGCTGACGCGGTCGGAAAACTCGCGGCAGTGCGCGGGCACAGACACATTCCCACGGCGTTGATCGTGGGCGAAATCTATGTGCGCTCAAATCCCTTCGCGAATGACAATGTCGTGATCAGGCTAGAGAAACGTGGAATCCGGGCCAGACTCGTTCCTTGTGGCGAGTTCATCGAATACGTAGACCACCTAAATCGGCAGGCCAGTAACCGCAATGCTGTTAACGACCGAGTCAGCTCGGCGGCGCAAGAACGGGTGCGGAACGTGGTTCACAACATCGTCATTCGGGAGTTGGGCGGGCACTCCCGCACCCATGTCCGTGAAACGTTGGCTGCCGCGCACGAATATGTGCCGGAGACATTGCAAGGCGAAGCCGTGCTGACTGTCGGTGCCGCCTTGCACCACTGGCGAAGCGGTGAAATTGATGCCGTGGTAAATGTCGGCCCGCTGGAGTGTATGCCGACGAAGGTGGCAGAGGCTCAATTCTTCCACATCGCACAGCGGGAAGGTTTGCCAACTGTGACGCTGGCGCTGAACGGAGATCCGTTGAACTCGGAAGTGCTCGATAATTTCGCATTTGAAGTTCACGAACGGTTTCGGAAGGCTCCTCGTGGCGAAGCTGTCTTTGCCTAAGAATGCGCAAAGCAGGCAAATTAGCCGTCCCGCGTCACAGCGGACGGCCCTTGTTTCGCAAGAGTTCTACGTTCCTGCTTCAAAAGACTTCCCGCACCCGCAGCTTTGGCGCGCATTCGGATTGGTGATCTTGAATCCACCACCGGTCAGCGCGTCGCTGAAATCCACCACCGTGCCGCGCAGGTAATTTGCGCTGAACGCATCCACGAGCACGCTCACCCCAAAATATTCCGCGCGCTGGTCACCCTCGCGCTGCTCATCGAAAGTCATCCCATATTGCATCCCGGAACAGCCGCCCTGTTCGACATAGATTCGCAGATGCTTGCCGCTATTCTCGGGCTTGGCCCCAAGCGATTTCACCTCAACGGCGGCATTCTCGGTGAGTTGAATCACGGGCGAAGTTGTGGCTGGAAGTGACATACAAATCTCTCGGGCAAACTACCGGCATCCACGGACCTGTCAACGCGACTCGTTCAAGGCCTTCGCTGCGTCTGCTTCTGCCCGAGCGTGGGCTTGCTTCTTTTCGAGATTCGGCTTCATGGCTGGCACGAGGTTAGAAAGCGCGTCACAAAGCTTGTCCACTTTGTCCCACAACTGGCTGGCTTCGAAAAGGCTTAGCAACCGCAACCCCGCGAATTTGACCCACCACGGGTCGGACACCTCCTGCCCGCGCAAGTTCGAACCGCTGAACACATTCATGTAATGATCCTTCGCCTGCTTCAACAATTCTGCTCTTGTGGTCGGATCGGTGGTCGCTTGCCCCCATTTTTCAAAAACTTGTCCCAGCACGCACTCCGCCTCGGATCGCGCGCGGATATCTGCCGTCGATCCTATCGCGCGAACCAAGGCATTGCTCGCGTGCTCATACTGATCGACGGCATCGACGCCGAGTTGGAAATAGCACTTGCCCATCTGCCCAAGAGCGAGAGCCGCAATCGGCGTATTGGTATAAAGTTCCACCACAAGGCTGAAGCGTCGGGCTGCTTCGCGGTAATTCGCCACGGAGAATTGATTCGTTTCGCCCGCGATCTTCCCGATGTTCATGAAGGCGTCGCCGGTGGCGAACAACGCCTTGGCTTGGAAATCTACGGGGCAATTCGGATCGCTGGTCAGATTGGTGAAATAGCCGAGAGCCTGTTCGGGCAAACCTCGTTGCAAGGCGGCACGACCAGCCATCATCTTTGCCTCAAAGCGGTTCGTGTCTTCAGGATAAGTCTGGTAGAGCAACTGGTAATTCACCTCTGCGCTGACGTAGTCCTCCTCACGCCAAAAATGGTCCGCCACCCAGCGTTGCGCAAGTGGCGCCAGTTCGCTGTTTGGAAAAGCAGCGATGAAGTTGGTGAAAACATTGAACGCAGCGGGTTCATCTCCCGCCCGGGCCAACGCCAGCGCCCGGGCATATTCGGCGCGCGTCCGGATGCTTTCCTCGGGATCTGCCGAGAGAAGCGCAGCGTATTCAGCCACGGCATTCGTCCACTTGCGCTCCTGCTCGTAGGTCGCCGCAACTGCCAGATGCACGCCGGCTGCCAATTTGCTGTCAGGCGTGCGCTTCAGGAAATCTTCGAGCACAGCACGGCGCGATTCCGGTTCCATCACTTGCCCCTCCGCGCCGCCAAACACGAGCAATGCCGGCCCCGCGAGTTCACCGTCCGGATAGTCCCGCAACAATCTCTCCATCGCATCTCCCGCAGCCAGACTGCTGCCTGATTCGCGCGCCACGCGTAACACTTGATACAAGGCCTGCTCCACCAGATTGCTCCGTGCCGCAGGCACCGTCTCACCCAAGGCAACCACTTCGCGATAGCCATTCAACGCAGCGGCAAAATCGCCCCGTTGGGCTTGGATGTCCGCCAACTTGAATTTAGCCACCGCGAGTTCCGGGCTGGGCGCAAGCTGGCGAACCGCCTCAGCAAACGCGGCTTCACTTTCGTTGGTCTGCCCGCCGACAAGCAAGCACCAGCCGCGGCCAAGCTGAGCTCGCCCGGAAAGGGGGCTTTGCTTGAAATACGTGAGGAGATTTTCAAAGGCTGTTGTCGCAGCGCGTAATGTTTCATTGGTCACCACGGACGCCAGATTGGTCGAAGAAGAAACTTGTCGCAGCCGCAACTCGCCCAGCGCCAGCCAGGCCTCATCCGCCACCGCCGACTTCGGCTCTGCCGCCAGAAATTGTTCGAGCACCCGCACAGCCTCGGGAATCTTCCCTTGTGCCAGTTGCAAATCACTTACGTGCAGCATCGCCTCTCGCTGGACTGAGGCGGGCGCATTCGAGAGGGTCAGCACGGTTTGCCACGCTGCCACGGCATCGACTGGATTGGCCATCTGTTCCAAGATTTTCCCGCGCACGGCCCAGCCTTTTGCCCGCAATGCTGCTGGCAGACCATCGCCGGTCAGACTCGCCGCCGTGGCGAGCGCAGCGGCAGCACGGCTATCGGCCAGCTGCACACGGCTGAGCAAGTGGTTTCGCTCCCAGACGGCGCTTGCATCAAGCTTGGCGACCGGCATGCGCTGTAACACTTCCTCGGCGGCAGCGGGTTTGCCTAATTGCAATTTGGCCTCCGCCAACACCAGTGCGCCGCGGACGCTATAGGGTCCCGCTGGATTTGACTCCGAAAGTTTTTGAAACGCGCCGTCTGGTCTTTCAAGCAGTTCCTTCACCCGCTCCCACTGCTGCAACTGCGACAACACCGCTGCCTCGGCGACGATCGCCTCTAATGCGCGAACCGATCGCGGGTGCTCGTTTGCGAGCCGCGCATAAAAGCCCGCCGCTTCCTCCAGCCTGCCCGCCCGCCGTTTGGTTTCCGCCAGCCAAAACAGATATTCGTCCGCAAGACCGCCCGCCGCGGGCAGCCCCGCGCCCAGCAATTCTCCAGCTCCAGAATAATTCTTCAGATTGATGCGCGCCTCTGCCTGGAAAAGAATCGCCGTCACCCGATTTGTAGAATTGTGGTAACGCTCGGCGAACGCACCGAACAGGTTCTCGGCGCGTTCCCAGTCTTCCACGTTGAGAGCCAGCAAAGCCGAATTGTAATCGCGCTCCTCCGCCTTGGATGCAGCGCGAAGCGGAGCGATGCCGGTCAGCAGAACCAGCACGCACAACACACTACGCAGCAGCAATCACATGCCGGAAACTTAATCAAGCAGACACAGCAAAGGAAGAAGTGAAATTCGTCGCCCGGGACCGGCACGCTTTTCTCACTGACAAATCCTGGGCGATGGCATTCAATCCGCGCGACCCACCGATCACAGCAAAGGAACCATGAGCACTGAATCCAACGACACAGGCAAGACGTTGCACGAAAAATTTCCCGACATGCAGCCGATTGGACGCCCCCCGTCGATGGTTTGCATCAACGGCATCGGGACGCGGGTCTACGGGCGACGCGATGCCGATCAAGAGACCGGCACCTACATCAAAACCCTGTGCTTCTGTGTCCTGTTCATACCGCTCATTCCCCTCGCCGCCTACCGAGTCGCGGATGCGACCAGCGGCGGATGGTATTTCCTCGGCAAGGAACGGCTCTCGTCCTTCGCGAAGTATTGGAACCTCGCCTTGCTCGTGCTCGCGCTGGTCGGCGGTGCGGCCATCGGGTGGCAACAACACACAAGTTCGCCAGCTTACATCGCGCAGCGGGATCTTTCCCGCGCGGAGCACGACTACAAGACCGGCCACGCGCTGGAAGCAGCGCGAACGTATCTGCGCGTCGCGGAGAGTGGTTACTTGGTGGAAGACGCCCGTGCCGGTTTAAAGAAAGCTCTCGATCAATGCCTTGCCAATGACAACGCAAACGTCGTCGCCCAAGGATTGAACATCATCGTCAAGCTTCCGAAGCGGTTGAACGAACCGGCGCCGCTCATGCCCGACACGCTGCAACGCGGCTTGGAACTTGTCACCCACTTCCGTCAGCGCAACCCGTCCGCGGCGCTGGAAATCCTGAAGACCATCGACCCGCTCGACC
>JBEGQI010000222.1:0-32888 GCA_041181065.1 Verrucomicrobiota bacterium
GAAATTCACGACTAGTAAGTGCTGAAGTAGGCGAGTGTCCAAAGAGACTCCACCTTGCTTCGCTTTTTGCAGCAAAAGGTGGCGGCGTGAACTTTTCTCGGGGCTTCAACGGTTTTGAATCGATGGAGATTTCAAGATAAGCGGAGTCCTGCGCACACGCATCTTGAATGCTGCCACTCGTTGGGTTCCCACCTATCAGAGTAGAATAAATCCCATCTGCCACAGACACAGTTTGAGACTCCTCAAACACACAGTCGTTGTTCGTCTCTCCGGTAAAAACCTTGAAAGTGATTGAAACTTGGCCAGTAAGATTAGTCCCGTTCTTTTTGATCTTTCCTTGATAGTTTACGAGCGGCGTAGTTTCGGCGTGAAGGGCAAGCCCAACGACACTGATGATCAGGCCGTGCAATAAACTGAATCGCTTTTTCATAGGTTTTGTCCAGGTTGCACTGCCATTATGCGATAAAATCGAAATGTGGACGCCAACGTATTCCCGCTGCTTGCTGATGTGAAATCGTCAACAAAGGTAAAATTGCCTACCGACGCATTCGTTTCATAATAGACTCCTACCGATTGATTCGTATTTGCAAAGAGTCGCCAAGCAAAAGTGCCACCGTCGGCATCGGCGAACTGGATGAAGTAGGTCCAGCCCGGCTTTGTTGGGACAGTGAGACGAAAACGGGGCGTAGGATTTATCTCCACCTCAAACGACAGGATACGAAGCGAAACGGGCACTTCTGCTTGCGTTGCCAGGAAACCGGATGCGTGATCAAACCCGCCGCCATAAGCGACAGAAGTTTGGATTGCGTTGCGCCAGCTCGACATCACTGAGTAGTCAGAGTTCGTAGAAATGCTCCCGCCTCCACCAATAAACGATACTTCAGTAGTGTAAACGTCCTCGCCCTCCACCACAGCGCCTCCAGCTAAAAGTGCAACCAGTAAAATAGTTTGAGCAATATGCGTTTGACTGGTCCGCATGGTGAGGCCTTTATGACATGGGAGCACCGGCGATGCAAGACGTTTACCCAAAAGCAAAAGAGGCAGGCTCGCGCCTGCCTCTCCTGTTTCCATCCTCCGCCACTCCGCAGTGAACCTACGGCCCCGGCGGTGTCGGGGCGGACGGCGTCGGCGCGTCACCCTAAAGGGGGCAGTCCTCACTATTGACACAAGTTCAGCTCCGTTTGGTTAGTCGGTTCAGTTGGTTTGGTGTTTGCCAGCAGATTGCTCACATGCGTCCACGCGCCCATTGTGTAAAGTCACCGCCATCCATTCCCTTGCCACGGTCTACGCCCGCCTCCATTCACTGTCAATAGTGCGCACCGCCCCACTTTAAGGTCATGCACCCATCATTACCCCAACGGGGTAACGTATCTCAGCCTAGGGTTGCGAGGCACGAGCTACCCTGGGGACAGGTTCAAAAGAATCATCAACCCCATCGGGGTTGTGGCGGTCTGATGCACGGGGAATGACGCAACCCCGTTGGGGTTGAGGGAAAATATAACGCGTGCCCCAGGGTAGGCTCGCAGGCTCGCCAACCCTGGGCTGATGGATGGAATCCCGTTGGGATTCTCCGTATGGCGTCAAGCGCATTGCCCGTAAAGGGGGGCAGTCCTCACTACTCACCTCCGCGGCTCTGCGTCTTTGCGGTTCATCTTTTCAGGAGAGGAACAAGTCGAGCCCACCTTTGGAGTCGTTCGGTGGGAGCCTCCCTTTGCCGTGACCGCCCTTCGGATCAGCGTCCATCAGCGAAGATCAGCGGTTGAACCTCGGCATCCCTCCGCCTCGGTGGCCCAATCCGTGTCCCTCGGGCTTCGGTTGCCCACTTCTGAACAAGGGTTTCCCTTCTCAGAGATGCAAGTGTCGTGGTCTCAGCTAAGGTTGTCGCGGTCTCAGCAGACCTTTCCCTTCGCACAGATGCAAGTGTCGCGCTCTCAGTAGAGGTTGCCCGGTCGTGAGCAGAGCTTTCCCTTCTCAGGGATGCAAGTGTCGTGGTCTTAGCAGAGGTTGTCGTGCTCTCAGCAGAGCTTTCCCTTCGCAGAGATGCAAGTGTCGCGGTCTCAGCAGAGGTTGTCGTGGTCTCCGCAGAGCTTTCCCGGTCGTGCGCAAGACGTGTCCGCTTCTAAACAGGACGTGTCGCGGTCTAAACAGAGGTTTTCCGGTCGTAAACAGGGATTTCCCTTCTCACGGCTGCGATTGTTGCGCTCTCAAACGGGGTGATCGCGGCGTCCGCAGCGGGTGTGCTGACGGCAAACACGGGCGGCGGGGTGGCGGGATGGGTTTTCCCGAGGTTGCGGCGGCAGCATCGGGACCGCGCCACAGGTCGTGTGACGGAACGCCAACGGATCGCAGAGCGGTCCCGGTTGAACCGGGGTCGCGCTTTTGCCACCAAAGCCTTGCCTCAGCGGTGACCGGCTGCTAAAGCCCTTGGCGTCACATGCAGCCGCTACAGCATTTGTTCGACAAGAATCGCGTCTGGGCCAATGGCATCCGCGCCCGCACGCCAGATTTTTTCTCCAACTTGTCCGAGCAGCAAACGCCCGAGTATCTCTGGATCGGTTGCGCCGACAGCCGCGTGCCGGCGAATGAGATCGTGGGCCTGCGTCCGGGCGAGATCTTCGTGCATCGGAACGTGGCGAACGTGGTGGTGCACACGGATCTGAACTGCCTTTCGTGCATCCAATATGCGGTGGAGGTGCTGCATGTGAAGCATATCATGGTGGTGGGCCATTACGGGTGCGGCGGCGTGCAGGCGGCGATGGAGAATCGCACGCTGGGGTTGATCGACAACTGGCTGCGGCATGTGCAGGACGTGCAGAACAAGCACGCGGGCCAATTGAGCGGCCTCTCGCCCGAGCGCCGGCTGGCGCGGTTGTGCGAGTTGAATGTGATCGAGCAGGTGATGAACGTGACGCAGACGACGGTGGTGCGTGGTGCGTGGGAACGTTTGCAGGACCTGACGGTGCACGGCTGGATCTACAGCTTGGAAGACGGGCTGTTGCGCGACCTCAAGATGGGAGCGTCGGGTGTGAAGGAGAGTTTTGATGCCTTCGCGCGGGCGACGGAGTGAGGCGATGGCAGACCGGCGGGCTGACGCGCATTGCAGGCTCGACTTAAACGTGGCGCGGCGTCAGTTTGGGGCGACGGTTCATTTCGCAACGGGCTGGAGTTGAGCGGCAAATATTGCGTATGAAGAAAATCCTGGTGATCGATGACGAAGAGTGGTTGCGCGACATGGTGAAGATCGCGCTGGTGGATCGTGGCTACAAAGTCATCGAGGCCGACAATGGCTCCACCGGCATCGAACTCGCCCGCAAGGAATTGCCGGATCTGATCCTGTGCGACGTGCGCATGGAGCGCGTGGACGGTTATCTTACGCTGGCCACGCTGCATAATGAACCCGCCACGGCAGCCATCCCCTTCATCCTCATGACCGGCATGGCGGATGCCGCCGGCATGCGCCACGGCATGGAGCTGGGCGCGGATGATTATCTGCCGAAACCGTTCACGATCGACGGGCTTTACGCCGCCGTGGATGCGCGATTGAAGAAGGCGGCGCAGAACGAGAAGAAGCTGCAGGAGTTACGGGACAATATCACGTTGATGCTGCCGCACGAGATGCGGACGCCGTTGAATGGCATCCTGGGTTTTGCCGAGTTGCTGCAAGCCAGCGCAGAGACGATGACGCCCGCCGAAATCGCCGAGATGGGCCAGACGATCTACGAATCCGGCAAGCGGCTGGACCGGCTGATCGAGAATTTCCTCGCCTACGTGCAGTTGGAAATGGTGGCGGCGGATCCGGCGAAGGCAATGGAGTTCCACGGTCAGACCACCGTGAACGCGGCGCAAGTCATCGAAGACAAGGCCCGCGCACTCGCAGCCGAGGCGTCACGCACGGGCGACTTGAAGCTGGAACTGGCGGCCGTCTCACTGCCATTGGCAGAGATGCACGCGGACAAGCTGACCGAGGAGTTGATCTCGAATGCGTTCAAGTTCAGCAAGGCAGGAACGACAGTCGGCGTCACGCTGGCCGCAACGGACCACGGAACGACGCTGGTCGTGAACGACCGCGGCCGCGGCTTGTCGTCGGAACAGATCAACCGCATCGGCGCCTACATGCAGTTCGACCGCAAGTCGCAAGAGCAGCAGGGCGCGGGGCTTGGCCTCATCATCGCCAAGCGCATCACGGAACTTCACGGGGGCGCGCTGAACATCACGAGCGATGCCGAGCACGGCACGACGGTGACGGTGCATCTGCCGAAGGGGAATTAAAGCGGGAGCCGGCTGAAAAGCCACGAGAGCCCGAACTTGTGCTGGGCGCCAAGCCCGTTCTCCACGAACTCCGCGACCACAAACACCAGCGCGATCATCACCACCGGCGCGAAGTCCACCTTGCCGACGAGCAAGGGCAAGCCGCGCATCGGCGCCAGCAGGCGTTGGCCGAGCGTGGTGATGAATCTCCAGAAGGGATGCGCACCGAGATAGACGTAGGTGTTCAGCAGATGCAATCCCAGCACCGCACCGATGACGTATTTCCAGACGAGGTAGGTGCCCAGCCCAAGGACGATTCCCTGCTCGATCCGGTGCAACCAGGATTGCGCGGGCGGAACGAGTTTCATCGCGCTCAACAGCGTTCCAGGCAGCAGCCAGATCAACAGGGCCACGATGAACGGCAGGCTCAATCTCCGGAACACCGACCAGCCATGGATCTTGCCCAGTTGGATGCGAACGAACTGGCTGCACACGTCGGATTCACTCCCCCGCCCCATGCAGAGCGAGAGGAACAGCAGCCATAGGTAGAACAGCATCAGCATGTGCGTGAAGCTCGCAAAGGAGAAGAACAGCATCCGCCAGAAGTCGTCGCTGCGAAACGCGACCGAGATGGCGCCGAGCTTGATGGACGGAGTCCAGTCGAGTGATGGACCGATGAAACGGTAAAGCAACGGGCGCACCAGCAGCAACAGCGCGAGCACGGCAAGGAAATGCCACGGACGCACGCGCACAGGCTCGGCGGGTCGGATGGTGCCCGGCAGCGTCGCGGGACGAGTCTTCGCGAGTGGATCGAAGGGAACGGCGCGCCAACTGATCCACAACAACAGCCCCGCCAGATTCAGGATGAAATCAATGAGGGACATGCGGACGTAAACGTCTTACGTCGGGCAATGCGGTCGCACGACGGCAACCACACCTGCCCTTACATCATCTTCAACAACGTGTCGGCCATGTCGCTGGGCGTGGTGGCGACGCCGATGCCAGCGGCTTTGAACGCGGCGATCTTCGCCTCAGCCGTGCCTTTACCGCCGCTGACGATGGCGCCCGCGTGGCCCATGCGACGTCCAGGAGGTGCCGTTGCACCGGCGATGAATCCAGCGACCGGCTTGGTGCCGTTCTTCTTGATCCATTCGGCGGCTTCTTCTTCCGCGCTGCCGCCGATTTCGCCGATCATGATGATGCCGGTAGTCTCGGGGTCGGCCATGAAAAGCTTGATGACGTCGAGATGCGAAGTGCCGTTGACGGGATCGCCGCCAATGCCGACGCAGGTGCTCTGACCGACGCCGCGCGAAGTGAGTTGCCACACGGCTTCGTAGGTCAACGTGCCGGAGCGCGAGACAACGCCGATGTTACCCTTCTTGTGGATGTAGCCAGGCGCAATACCGATGCGGCAGCCGCCGTGCGAATCCTTGCCTGTGCCGGGCGTGACGATGCCAGGGCAGTTCGGGCCGATGAGGCGCGTCTTGCTGCCAGCCATGGCTTGCTTGGCGCGGATCATGTCGCGCACGGGAATGCCTTCAGTGATGGCGACGACGAGTTCAAGCCCGGCGTCCACGCCTTCAATGATCGCGTCCGCAGCAAAGGGCGGCGGCACGAACACCGCGCTCGCCGTGGCACCCGTCTGCTTCACGGCGTCGGCCACGGTGTCGAAGATGGGGACTTTGACGCCAGCGTGCTCGAAGATTTGGCCGCCTTTGCCAGGCGTGACGCCCGCGACGACGGCGGAGCCGTATTCGATGGAGAGTTTGGCGTGGCGCGCACCGAATTCGCCGGTGATGCCTTGCACGAGAACTTTGGTATCGGGTTTAACGAGGATGGCCATGGGAAATTTACGATTATTGATTTACGAGTTGTCAGCGGTTTTGCTCTTTCTTGATTTCTTTCAAATGTTTGACGGTGACTAGATCATGATCGCGACCAACGGCTTCCTTCGCGATGATCAGGGTATCGAGGTCGAGGACGCGGCACCTGCCAGCGGGAACTTCGACTTCAACCACATGCTGTGCGACTTGATCGAACCCGCCGACGCCGAGGACTTCACCAAGGCAGTCCAAGACGCCGAGGTCCGTCTTCAAATACAAGTTCTTCAAGCCGGCGCACTGCTCGGGCGTCAGTTGCAGCGGCATGTCCGGGCGCGACCGGTGCACCGGGTGCAAGTCTGCCAGAGCGTGTTGTATGCGCATCAAGTTTTCCTCACTAAACCGACAGCAGACGTCCACGTCGCGAGTGACCAGTGTGACGCCATGCGCGACCGCGGCGAATCCACCTACGAGAACGAATTCGACCTCGCCCGCAATCAGCCGGCGCAACAGCTCACAAAGATTGTTCATTCCGCTTCTTCATCGCTTCCCGCAGCGACTCGCCAAAATTTAATGCGTCATCATTGGCCTTCATTCGTTCCCACGGTGTCATCGCCAGGCTGGCTCTCAGCAGGGCGATATCCACATCCCCGCCAATACCAGTGGCAGGCGAGCCATAGGGCGGAGCTGCTTCCTTCAACTCTTGAACGGGATTGGTTGGATCGGTTTTCACAGGTCCAATTACTCACTGGGCTTTCCGCTTGTGGATGCACAGCGTGTTGCCATCAGGGTCAAAGACCATCGCCATGTGGCACACGGGTGTTTCCATCGGCTCCATGCGGAACTTCACGTTGTTCTGTTTCAGCGTCGCGATGGCAGCGGCAAAGTCTTCGACTTCCAACGCCACGGAGCAGCCATCCGGGCTTGGCTTGAACATACCGGGCGCGCAGCCGATCGAGAGAGTAGCTGAACCAATCTCATACTCGGCCCACTGCATGCCGCCGGGTTCGCCGAAGAGCATCGCTGCCTTCAATCCCAGCACGCCTTCGTAAAACGAGCGGGCGCGGGCGAAGTCCGTCACGGCGTAACAACTGAAGGCGATTTCTTTGATCTTCATGCGCGTGGTTTGCTCACCAGAGCTGCGACAAGAGCGATAGCAATCGACGCGGCGCGGCGACGAGTTTGCGCGGGCCGATGCGACGACCTTTCTTCGTTTGTTCGACTTGCTCTGCTTGTTTCACGACTTCGGTTTGGATCTCGACGAGACGCTTCAACTGCGCGACGGTCACGTCGGCGTTGCGCAAGGGCTTTGGGCCCGGCCTTGCTGAAGCACCCGGATTCACCCAACAATTACTTCACGGCTTTAACCACCTTCTGGGCCGCGTCGGCCATCGAATCGCCGCTGATGATCGTCAGGCCGGATTCGGCCAGCGTCTTCTTGCCAGCGATGACATTGTTGCCTTCAAGGCGCACGACGAGTGGGAGTTTGAGTCCCGTCTCCTTCACCGCCGCGACGATGCCGGTTGCGATAACGTTGCAATCCATGATGCCGCCGAAAATGTTCACGAAGATCGCCTTCACCGCGGGATCGCTCAGGATGATCTTGAACGCCGCCGTGACCTGGTCCTTGCTCGCGCCACCGCCAACGTCGAGGAAGTTGGCTGGGCTGGCACCGTAATGCTGAACGATGTCCATCGTGGCCATGGCGAGGCCGGCGCCGTTGACGAGGCACGCGATGGAGCCGTCGAGCTTGATGTAATTCAGGTTGAACTTGCTCGCTTCGATCTCCAGCGGCGATTCCTCGGCGAGGTCGCGCATCTCCTGGATGTCCTTGTGGCGATAGAGCGCGTTGTCATCGAGGCCGATCTTGGCATCGACAGCGATGATCTTCTCTTTGCCATCCGGGCCGACGCAGATGCAGAGCGGGTTGATCTCAACCATCGAGGCGTCACATTCCCACCACGTCTTGTAAACGCCCGCGAGCAGCTTGGCGCATTGGCCGGCGAGATCGCCCTTTAGGCCCAGCGCGGCGGCGATCTTGCGACCTTGCCACGCTTGGAAACCCATCAACGGATCCACATGTTCCTTGATGATCTTCTCCGGATGTTTCTCGGCGACTTCCTCGATGTCCATGCCGCCTTCGGTGCTCGCCATGATGAGCGGGCGGGAGTTCGCACGGTCGAGCAGCACGGCGAGGTAGAATTCCTTTTTGATGTCCTCAGCGGCAGCCACGATGATCGTGCTGACGACGCGGCCATCGGGACCGGTTTGCTTCGTGACGAGCGTCTTGCCGAGCATGTTCTCGGCGAAATTCACCGCGTCCGCGACGGACTTGGCGAGCTTCACGCCGCCTTGAAAACCGTGCTTGAACGTGCCTTTGCCGCGTCCGCCCGCATGGATTTGGGACTTGATGACGGCGAGCTTGTGGCCGGAAGCGAAGAGTTTTTCCGCAGCGGCTTTGGCTTCATCGACCGTCTTGCACGGCGAACCGGCGGGGACGGCGACGCCGTATTGGGCGAGGAGTTGCTTGGCTTGGTATTCGTGGATGTTCATCGGTGGTGCGTCGGGAAAATTTCACCAGCTTGGGCGTTGGCCGCAAGCTGGTGTCGAAAAGAAGTTCAGTTATTTGCGATTCTTTACGGGGACGTAATGGTTCAACGTCGGCCCGACATAAACCTGCCGCGGCCGGTAGATGCGCGCCGTCGGTTCGTCCATGATCTCTTTGAAGTTCGCGATCCAGCCGGGCATGCGGCCGATGGCAAAGATGACCGTGAACATCTCGATCGGGATCTTGAGTGCGCGCATGATGATGCCGCTGTAGAAGTCCACGTTCGGATACAGCTTGCGTTCGATGAAGTAAGACTCCTTCAACGCCGCCTCTTCGAGCTTCTTCGCGATGTCGAGCAACGGATCGTTGATGTGCATCTTGTCGAGCAGCTCGTCGCACGCCTTCTTGATGATCTTGGCGCGCGGGTCGTAGTTCTTGTAAACGCGATGGCCAAAGCCCATGAGCTTCTTGCCGCTGTTCTTATCCTTCGCCGCCGCGATGAATTTTGAACCGTCGTCGCCGGACCGATGAATGTCCTCGAGCATTTCGAGCACGGCCTGATTGGCGCCGCCGTGAAGCGGGCCCCAGAGCGCGCACACCCCGGCAGCGCAGCTTGCGAAAAGATTCGCGCGGCTGGAAGCCACCATACGGACGGTCGAGGTGGAACAGTTCTGCTCGTGATCGGCGTGCAACACGAAGATGAGGTCCAGCGCCTTAACCGCTTCGGGATTCAACTCAAAATCCTTCGACGGATGCGAGAAGAGCATGTGCAGGAAGTTCGCCGTGTATTTGTAGTCCGGCTTCGGATAGATGATCGGCAGACCGCGCGACTTGCGATACGCGAACGCCGCAATGGTGCGCACCTGCGAAATCAGGCGCACGGCTTGTAGGTCGAACTCCTTCTTCATGTCCCCGGTGACGAGCAGTTCAGGATAGAAGCAGCTCGCGGCGTTGATCATCGACGAGAGGATCGCCATCGGATGCGCGTTGCGCGGGAAACCTTCGAAGTGAAACTTCATGTCCTCGTGCAGCAACGAATTCTCCGTCAAAAGATCGGAGAACTGGCGCAACTCGGCGCTCGACGGGAGGTGACCATAGATGATGAGGAAGGCCGTCTCGACGAAGGTGCTTTTCTCGGCGAGTTCCTCGATCGGGATGCCGCGATACCGCAGGATGCCTTGCTCGCCATCGATGAACGTGATGGCGCTGCGGCACGAGCCGGTGTTCCCGTAACCGTCATCCAACGTGATGCATCCGGTCTGCGCGCGAAGCTGGCTTACGTCGATTGCCTTTTCCTTCTCGCTGCCCTCGATCAAGGGGAACGTGTATTTCTTGCCTTCAATGGTGATGTCTGCGGTGTTTGCCATAGCCTTCGCTGGTAAAAAAACGAACGCGCACACTATGCGGTTTTCGTTCAGCCGCGCAACAGCAAACGCGGTCAGCACCGGTTAATTTCTTGCATGCCCAACATGAGGAGCATGCGCCATTTGACTTGAACCTGTCCGACCCGCTCATCACTCTCGCGGCGTGAGGAAACTGGTGCCGCTCCTGCTGGTTTACGCCACGCTGCTGTCGCCCCGTTCGGGCGAAGCCGCGACGCATTCCATTGAATCCATCTCACTCAATGGCACCCCCTACTACCGCGCGCGCACGTGGGCCGACGCCAACAATCTCGAACCCTCCTGGATCGTCCGCGAGAAGGTCATGCAACTCGCCGGCAGCTCGGCGAAATTCCGGCTCACCGTCAACTCCGAGCGCATCACATTCAACTCACTGACAATCGTGCTTTCGCACCCGGTCGCCTACGAGAACGGCGCGGTTTATCTGTCCAAGCTCGACGCGGAGACAACCATCGCGCCCCTGCTCGCGCCCCCTCGCGCCCCGGCCGGGAAGAAAATCAAGACCATCTGCCTCGACCCCGGACATGGCGGGAAAGATCCCGGTTACATCGTGGGCAACAAACAGGAGAAGAAATACACGCTGCTCCTCGCGCAAGAAGTCCGCGACTTGTTGACCAAACAAGGTTTGAAGGTGGTGATGACCCGCAAGCGCGATACCTATCCGGAACTTTCCGAACGCGCGGAGATTGCCAACAACGCCAAAGCCGACCTGCTGGTTTCACTGCACTTCAACGCCTTCATCCAGGACAAGTCCGTGAACGGCGCCGAAACCTATTGCCTCACGCCCGCAGGAGCAAGTTCGAGCAACGCCGCCGGCGCCGGGTCCCGTTCCGGTTCCTATGCCGGCAACGCCAACAACCGCGCGAACATCAACCTTGCCTACCAGTTGCAGAAATCGCTCGTGAACTCCGCGGGCTCTGATGACCGCGGCGTGAAGCGGGCGCGTTTTGAGGTATTGCGTGAGGCGAAAATGCCGGCCGTGCTGATCGAGACCGGGTTCATGTCCAACACCGCTGAAGGAGCGAAGATCTTCGACACCAAGTCCCGCAAGGCTTTTGCCCAAGCCATCGCCAACGGGATCGTCGCCTACAAGAAGTCGGTGGAACGGGGGAACTGACGGCTACTCCGACTTCGCCTTGCCACCGCCCCCGCGACGACCGGACATCAACACCGCGCCCGCGAGGAAACCGACGGAGAAGAATCCGAAATAGATGATCGCGGCGGGCTGTTTCTGCACGGCCTTCACGAGCGGTTGCATGTCCAGCTCCACCGTCTGCTTGTTGTTCATGCTGATGATGACCAACACCAGCAACAGGGCGATGATGAAAACGGATTTGAAGATGAGTCGAGCCATGTTCGTGCGCCAACGCTAACGCAACGCCGCTTCGACCGGAAGCAAATCTCTTTGCGCTCAGCCCGACCTCTGCGGTTTAATCACCCCGTGAGTATCGTCACCAAGACCGGCGACAAGGGCACCACGGCCCTGATGTATGGGCGGCGCGTTCCCAAGACGCATCCGCGCGTCGAAGCCTACGGCACCGTGGATGAACTGAACGCCGCGCTCGGCCTGGCCCGCGCCTCGGCCACACACAACTTCCTCCGCACAAACTTGCTCGGCATCCAGAAGGACCTCGTCAACCTCATGGGGGAACTCGCCACTGGCGTGGAAGATTTGCCGCGCTACGTGAAGGACGGTTACACGCTGGTCACCTCCGCCATGACGCACAAGCTCGATGCGCTCGTGAAAGAGATCGAAGCCCAGAGCATCACTTTCAAAGGCTGGGCAACGCCCGGCGAAACGATGAACTCCGCCGCGCTCGACGTGGCCCGCACCGTCTGCCGGCGCGCCGAACGCCGCGTGTGCGCGTTGCAGGAAGCCGACCAGCTCCATAACTCCGAGATCATCGTCTATCTCAACCGCCTCGCCGACCTCCTCTGGCTCATGGCCCGATGGGCGGAAACAAATGCCAGCCCACAGTGACTCCGGACACGCAGCACCGACTCAAATGTGAGACTTGTTGAACTTACCGAAGCGCAACGCCAGCGTCGGTAGCACCAGCAGATTCAATGCAGTGGAAGTAATCAGGCCCCCCAGAATCACAATGGCCATCGGGCCTTCAATCTCACGGCCCGCTTCACCGGAACCCATCGCCAGTGGTAACAGCCCCACGCCGGTCACGGTGGCAGTCATCAGGATCGGCATCAGACGTTCACTCGCGCCACGCATCGCCGCCTCGGCACCCCACGTCATGCCTTCCTCCGTCACAAGATGCTCATAGTGTGAGATCATCATGATGGAGTTGCGTGTGGTGATGCCGAATAGCGTGACAAATCCGACAAGCGAACCGATGGTCAGCGTGCCGCTTTCTGCGTCGAACAATCCCACGCCCCATACCGCAAGCACGCCGCCAACCAGCGCGAATGGCACGTTAACCAGCAGCAGCAGCAGGTTCTGCCAGCTTCGGAATACGACTGTGAGCAGCATAAGAATGCCCACCGCCGCAATGGCCGAGTGCAGAAGCAACTCGCGTTGTGCTTTCTCTTTGGCCTGCGCCGCGCCGCTGAAGACCGGATACGTGCCGGCGGGAAAATTTACTTTCGCAGCCACCTGCTTCTTCGCCTCCTCGACGAACGAAGCCACGTCGCGCCCGCTCGTTCCGCAGGTCACGGTCTGC
Source organism: Verrucomicrobiota bacterium (assembly GCA_041181065.1). GTDB lineage: Bacteria > Verrucomicrobiota > Verrucomicrobiia > Limisphaerales > DSYF01 > DSYF01. The sequence goes on from JBEGQI010000222.1 coordinate 12,692, forward strand.
CGCCGACGCGCACCTTCGTGCATGATGGAGAAGCGACCGCTGCTCGAAAAGACATCGGCCAGTTCGCACAACGGCAATAGCTGGCCGCCATCACTGCGCACAAGCAATTGCCCTACGCTCTCCGGGTCCTGTCGCTCGCGTTCGTTGAGGATCACCGCCACGTCCGCGACTTGATTTGCGCGATGCGTCTGCGCCACGACCGTGCCTTGATACGCCGTTTGCACGGCCTCCATCACATCCACGGGACGATAGCCAAATTGCGTCAAGCGTTCCGGTCGCAATCGCACAACCATGCGCGGCCCGCCGGGGGGCGATTTCAACTTCACATCGGCGTTGCCGGAAACTTTCTTGAGCACGGCTGCAACTTCGGCCGCTTTTGCGTCCAGCAAGTCGAGGTCCTCTCCAAACACGTTGACGACGACAGGAGCGGTTTCGCCGGAGATCGTTTCGCCGATGCGGTCGCCGAGGAAGGTCATGACCTCGAACTCGATTCCAGGGAATTTACCGAGCACGGCGCGCACTTCGTCAGCCATCTTTTCCTCTTCGTCACCTTCCATCGGCTTCAATTCGATGTGCAACTCACAGCGGTGCGTGCCCCACGGATCTTCACCCAATTCAGCCCGCCCGGCCTGTTGCTCAACGGTGTCAATGTGCCCGTTCTTCAGAAGTTCCTGCGAGATCAGCCGGCCCAAGCGCAACATCTCAGGCAACGAGGTGCCCGGCGCTGCGTTCATGCCGACCACAAGATGGCCTTCGCGGAAGTCGGGCAAAAACTCTCCGCCCTTGGGCAGCCGCGTCAGCGCCGCGAGGCACAGTAACCCCACCGCCACGATGATCGTGCGTGGACGGTTGGCCACCAAACCAAGCAGACGCAGGTAAATGGCCTTGAGCCAGCGTTGCAGTCGCGGCTCCTGCTCCTTGTTCACGCCCTGATCAAAGAAGAGGAACGCCAATGCCGGGGTCAGCGTGAGCGCAACGAGCAGCGAGGCCATGATGGCGAGGATGTAACTCAGCGCGAGCGGTGCGAAAAAGCTGCCCTGCAATCCCGTCAGCGTCAGCACCGGCAGGAACACGAGGGCGACGATGAACGTGGCGAACACAACCGCGCTGCGCACTTCGAGCGATGCGCCGAGCACGACACTGAACACGGGGCGAGGATTCGGCAGCCGTTTGTTCTCACGCAGCCGGCGGAAAATATTTTCCACGTCGATGATCGAGTCATCCACGACTTCACCCAGCGCGATGACGAGGCCGCCGAGCGTGATGGTATTGATGGTGATGCCTAGTTTCTCCATCACGATCACTGCCGCGAGCAGCGAAATGGGGATCGCCGCCAGCGAGATGCACGCCGTCCGCATGCTGCCGAGCATGAGGAACAGCACCACCGCGACAAGCACGCCACCGAACGCGAGCGAGTGCTTCATATTGCGCAGCGCCGCCTCGATGAACGTCGCGGGCCGGTGCAGGCGCGGATAAATCTTGATGCCCGCCTGATCGAACACGGGCTGGAGATCGGCGAGCGCAGCTTCGAGCGACTTCGTCACCTCCATCGTGTTTGCGCCATACTGGCTGGACATCGTCATCAACACGCCCCAACGACCTTGAATCACCGTATCGCCAAACTTTGGTTGCGCGCCCTCAACGATCTGCGCCACATCCTTCAACCGCACGCTGACGCCGTCCTTGTGCGTCACGACAACTTCGCCCAGTTGCTCGGGAGTTAGGGATTGGCCTTCGGTTTGGATTGTGATGCGCTGGTTCGCCGTCTCGACGAAGCCCGCGCCCATCACGGCGGTTGAACTCTTCGCCGCCGTCAGCACGTCGATCAAGGCCAGCCCGCGGGCGCGTAGTTGTTCTGGCAGCACTTGAACCTGCAATTGCCTCACTTCACCGCCGAATGTGCTGCACTTCGCCACACCCGGCACCGAGAGCAAACGCGGCTTAAGCGTCCAATCGGCGAAGGTTCGCAGTTCCATCGGCGTCATCTTGTCCGAAACGAGTCCGATCTTGAGCAGGTCCATCGTCGAGGATGTAAGCGGCGTCATCTTCGGCGTCTTGACGGTCGAGGGCAGTTCGCCCGCTGTTTCCGCCAGCGTCTCGGCGAGCATCTGCCGCGCTCGGAAAACATCCGTGCCTTCCTTGAACACCGCCGTGATGACCGACAAACCTTCGATAGACTCTGACCGCAGCGACTCCATATCGCCAAGTCCGTTCACCGTGGTTTCAATCGGCCGCGTGACCAGCAACTCGACCTGCTCCGGCGAAACGCCCGGGCACTCCGTTTGGATCGTCACCTGCGGCTGAACGAAATTGGGGAAGACATCGAGCTTGGCGTTCTTCGTGACGTAAAACCCGTAAACAAGCAGCACGCACGCAAGCACGACAACCATGCCGCGGAACTTCAGCGAAAATTTGACGAGCGCCTGGAGCATGAATCCCTTTTGACCTTAAAACGATCGGCTCAGCCGAATTCCGTAATATTTTTCGCCCACGTCTGCCTGCACGTCCCAGCCGTGGTAAGGCTTCGTGAAGATGTAGCTGCTCGCGATGCCGATGGCCGCACCCACAATCACGTCCTGCGGATGATGCTCGCGCGACTCAACCCGGCTGTAAGCCACGAATGACGCCGCAGCGTAGGCGGGCACGCCATATTCCCAGCCGTAACGCTTGCGCATAAACTCCGCAGCAGAAAACGAAATCGAAGTGTGCCCAGACGGCATCGAGTGACTTCCGCCGTTGGGACGCTCGGTATCGAGGCTGTATTTTAAGGCGTAGGTGACACCAAGGGTAAGCGCGGCAGATTCCGTATACTGCACGGCCCCCTTGCCGTCGTGATTCGCCAGTGTCAACGCATACGCGGAGGCAGGCAGCACGAACTGCAGCATATCCCCGGCAGTTTGGATACCATCGCTGGCGAACGATGGCCGAACGGACAACAGCAAGGCCGCTGCTGAGAAAACGACACCGAGAAACGACATTCTATGTGCATTCATGGTTTGTTCCTTCGTTGTTTGATTGGCTGCATCAATCCCCGCCTCCCTGCCCTTTTAACTCCTCCGACAGCAACTGTTGCGCGCCAGCGATGACGACTTTTGCGTCCGCCTTTAACCCGCTTGCGACAAACCAACCGGCGTCCACCGGACGATCACACGCCATTTCTGACCGAGCAAAGGTTTCATCGCCGCTCTGAACATAAACCCACGTCGCCCCGTTGTAGCGGACAACGGCCGAGCGCGGAACAGTCACACCAGATTGCGTCTCCCCCACGAATTGAAGATAGCCAGTGACAGCCGCGTTCGCCGTCAGACGATTTGCATTCGTCTCCACAAGAAACAGAAATCCTCGCCCGAGCGTGTTGGGATCAGCCGATGAAGCCTCGCCCGCGTAGCTTCCCTGAAATACCACGTCTCCATCTGTCACCTTGATCAAACGCGCCCCCTTCGGATCCGTCTTCAACGTGTCCCCCGCAGGCAAATCAATCCGGACCAAGGCACGATCCCCCGTGGCGAGCGATTGTGCGAACGCAGAAAGTTCGGGTCGCCCCGCAATTTGCTTGCTCGTCATCGCTCGCAAGCGCGCCAGCGCGACTCTGGCTTGAGCCGCATCCCGGATCATGGCGGCATTGGCCGTTTCGACGGCACGCGCCGAAGCATTGTTGGATTCCGCCAGCAACTTCAGCCGCTCGTAGTCCTTCAACGACGTGTCAGCGGTCCAGCCACTGGTGACGTATTCTTCCACCGCAGACGACAACGTCACCGGGTCCAAAACACGACCCACTCCCTTGATTTCAGGGGCAAGGTCGGCGGCAGCCAGCGGCGCGACCTGCAAGCCCATCACCTTCTGCGTCGCCGCGTCGAGCGTGATGATGACAGCGCCGTTGGTATCATGCTTTACGCGCGACTCAGGCTCGGCCGATTTCTCCGCGACACCCGTAGGCGCGTCGCTGCCGGAATGTGAGCACCCAACGAATGCTAGAACCAGCGCCAGACCGCCGGTCATCAAATATGTCTTGTTCACTTTGAAGATCCCTTTCTTTCACTCTGCGGCGATTCGACCAGCGACTGGTTGACGTCCAGCGGACGCTGCCACGCAGCCTCCAGTGCGCCCGCCGCCCGCTGCAACTTCCACTGCGCATCAAGCTGCACCAACGCCGCGGCGCCCGACTCGATCCGCGCCGCCAGCACCTCAAGCCGATCCACCGCGCCCGCTTTGAATTGTTGCTCCACCGACTCGCATTGGGACTTTTGTGCGGCGGCAAGAACCGCCAGCGTGCTTTGCGTCTGGCGACATGAGTTGAATGCTGCAACGGCAGAGCCAATTTCCGAGATGACCTTCGCCTGCAGCTCGGTGAAGCGAGCGGCATGCTCCGCGCGCTTCGCCTCCGCCTCCGCGATGGCGCCGCGATTCTGATTGAGCACCGGCAATTCAAACGTGATTCCCAACGTCCACTTGTTCTCGCCTTGATCGAATTGATAGCCGGGATTCAGGTGCACGTCGGGATATTGCTTCGCGATTTGCAGCCGCAACTCATCCTCAGTCGCCGCATATTCCGCCAGCGCGCCGCGGATGTCGGCCCGTCCGCGCAGGGCCAGCGCGCACCCCTCGACTGGATTCAATTCCCGCGCCGACATCTCCTCGAGGGCAAATTTCAGCCGGACCACCTCCAGCGCAACCGCAGTTACCCCCAAGGAATCCGCCAAGCGCACGCGCGCTTGCGCGCGTTGCGAGATTGCATCACCCAGTTCCAGCTGCGCCTTGCTCAACGCCACCTGCATGGGCGTCAGTTCAGCCGCCGCTACCGCGCCGGCGGCCAGTCGCTGACGTTGCAATCTCATCGCTTCCTCCTGCGCGGCGACCTGGGCGGTGAGCAAATCCACGCGCCGCTCCGCCACGGTGAATTCAACCAGACTCTCCCGCACCGCGCGCCGGACCTGCCACGCCACCGCCACGACATTCCAGCGTGCGGACTCCGCGAGGTGTTGCGCTTCCACCGTGCGTTTGCCGCGTTTGCCCGCCGTCTCGATGGGCACGTCGAGATTGAAGAAAGGCATCCAAGGATTCACCCCGGACGGGGCGCTGGTGTTGTAGCCGGGTGTCAGACCAAGCGTGGGGTTCGGACGTTCACCGGCTGACTTGACGCCTGCCTGCGTGACGCGCCATTGCGCGCGGGCGACTTCGAGACTCGGCTGAAAGTAAAACGCCGCAAGCGTGAGCGAATTCAAATCCCATTCCGGCAGCGGCCAAACTTCAGGCGCGTGACCAGCCGACCGAGTGAAGAACTCCTTCAAGCCAGCATCATCAAGCCGACGTGCCACCAACCGGTCTCCCGACTCCACCGGCGAAAGCGGCTTCGACTGAAAGCGCGCACAGCCGACCAGAGCTAAAGCTGCGATGAGGCAGGTCAGCTTGTTCATGCGGTGGCTTCTTTCATTCCGGCAAGTGAACGGTGACAGCAGCCTGTCTGGCAAGTCCGGAAGCGATTTCAATCTTACCGCCGAGTGCGATGGTAGTGATAACTTTGCCCGGCTTGGAGTTGATCACCGTGGCCGACCTTAAACGCCCGTTAAACGCTTAAACTTCCTCGCGGTTTGGCTCAACAGGATTGCGTTTGGGTTTTCGCCAGTCAGCACCTGCGCCGCACCGGTAGCGAGTCATCCGCCGGCGTCACGGCTGCTGGACAACAGCGGCGGTCAGAGGACTTGCCCGCACTACCCACTTCACAAGCCGACCCACTTCAAGCCGAACTTCAGCCAGAGGGGCGTGGTCACGAGGCTGACGACGGAGGTGATCAGCACGATCCGCAGCGCGAGCGCCGGGTCGCCGCGGTAATGGCGCGCCATCACGATAGGCACCACCGCCGCCGGCATCGCGGCTTCGATGACGAGCACGCGCTTCAGTTCCACAGTCGCAGGGAGATATTTGGCCAGCAGCAGCAGGCCCACAGGCAGCACGGCCATGCGGAGCAGGAGCGCGGGGAGCATCATGAGCCAGCCATCGCCGGAGCGCAGTTCGCCGAGGTGGTCAGCGATGGTGGCGCCGACGAGCACGAGTGCGATGGGGAAGGCGCATTGACCGAGCCAGTGCAACGTGGTCACGAGCGGCGCGGGCAGATGGGTCATCGCGCCGGTGAAGTTGAGCCCGAGCGCGAGGAGGATGGAGAAGAGGGGGGCGTTGAAGATGTGTTTCCAGCCGCCGCCCGCGTGGCCGCCGGTGAGCAGGAGCAACAGCAGGCTCCACAAGCACGCCTCGACGCCGACGTTGTAGAGGAAGAGCACGCCGGCGGTGTCCTTGTCGTAAAGGAGCATGATGAGCGGGAGCGGGATGTAGCCGTAGTTCTGCAGGCCGGTGGCGAGAGAGAAGGTGCGTCGCGCGGGCGGTCCGCTGAATTTCATCCCGCCGCAGACGAACCACACGACGGCCACGCTGACACCGACGGTGATGAAGCCGAGCGTGGGCGCGAGCAGGAGGTTTTGCGCGTTGTTGAAGGCGGGGTTGTTCGCCGCGGTGTCGAGGATGAGGCACGGCATGAGCAGATTGACGACGACGCGGAACATGCTCTGGTCGGCCTCTTCGGTGAGCCAGTTGAGCCGGCGGATGACGAGTCCCGCCGCCATGATGGCGAACACGGGGATGACCGCTGCGAGAATGGTGCTAAAGCCAGTCATGAGAGGAGCTGCAGCAACGCCCGCACGTTCAATGCCGCCTTCGGCACGATGGCGGAACGTTCGATGTATTCCTGATCTTTCGAGCCATCGGCGCTGCGCTCGGAGCAATGCGAGTTGTCGCCCTTCGGCCCCAAGCCATCGATCGTCGGCACAGCAGACCAGATGAGGTTGGCATCACTGAGACCTCCGCGATCCTCGCGCGAGATGGTGAAGCCGAGTTCGGCACCGGCAGCGGCAAATACGTTCAACAGGGCATCGGTGGCGTCGTTGCGTGGCCACGGGGGCGTTTCGCTCTCGATGACGACCCGCACCTGACAGGGGAATCCCCCTTCGACGCTGCGCTCGACGATGTCCTGCTCGAGTTCCCGCAGCTTCTTGAGGGCTGCTTGATAGGCTTTCGGCGTGAACGCACGCAACTCCGCGCAAGCAACCGCGATGTGCGGCACGCGATTGAGCGCGGTGCCGCCGCTGATGGTCCCGACGTTCAAGGTGACGCCGCACGCGGGATCGGTGAGCGAGGCGATGCGTTGAACGGTGTGGGCCAGTTGGGTGATGGCGTTGGCGCCGCGCGGATGTTCGCTGCCGGCATGCGCGCCGCGCCCTTCGACTTCGACGCGGAAGGTCGCGCGCCCTTTCCGTGAAGCGACGAATTTGAAGGCGTTCGCATTCTGTCGACCGCCTTCAAACACCAACGCCGCCTTGGCGCCCCGCAGCCGTTCGCAACTCAGGCGCCCAAAATCCGCGCTGTCCACTTCCTCCGAAGCGTCGAGCAGCAACACCCAGTTCGTGCGCTCGAAAACCTCCGGCGCAAGTTCGCGCAACGTCGAGAGCACCAGGTGCATCATCATCGTGCCGCCTTTGATATCGTCCGTGCCGGGGCCGTAGATGCGGTCACCTTCGACGCGCCAATGGAAATCGTTCCGCGCCTCTTCCTCGGCGGAGTAAACCGTATCGAGGTGCGAGATGAGACCGACGGTCGCAGCTCCCCCGCCCTTGCGCGTCAGCACGAGATGAGCACCGAATCCCGGTTTGACGGAAGGGATGAACTCGGCGCGAAAGCCAAGTCCGGCAAAGGCGGACGCAGTGAATTCGCCGAGCTGCCGGATGCCGGCGGGGTTCAACGTGTGGCTGTTGATGGCGACCATCTGCTGGAGCAAATCGAGCGCAGGCGCCAGCCGCGCTTCGAGGGACCGCAAGAGTGTGTCGTTGGTGATCACAAATGCGGAGAGATTGCCCGGTTGCGCGGAGCGGGCAAGCGGAAGTCACGCGCGCCCGCTCGAACCGCGGGGATTAATTGGCCGTAATCCCAACGCATCAGGCGCTCGCGCACGGGAAATTTGCTTCCGTTGACCGGGGTCGTCTGCTAATCAAACCGCACTGTGCGCAAGTTTAATCTGCTAGTTGTGTTGTCTCTTGTGCTCACCTGGTTCGCCAGCGTGGGTAACGCCGCTACCTTTAAACTAACGGACGGACGGACCATCAGCGGAGAAATTCTCGAATCTGGATCGAACGACGCCTTGGCCTACGTCAAGACCGGACCGGATGTCACAATCGACTATGAAAAGGTTCCTTGGGCCAATTTTTCCCAGGAAGATTTGAAGGAGTTGCTCCAGAAATTCGCCTCAAACAAGAAGCTCGCCGAAGCGATCGAACCACTCATTGAAATCTCGCAGGAAGAAAAGGCGAAGATGACGGAAGTCAAACTTCAGCCCGTGCCAGAGGTGGTCAAAGCGATGCAGGACGAGCGCCAGTCGCCGAAGTCCGGCGTCCTTGGTTCGCTGGCGAAATCCGGGCTGGGCATCTTCATGCTGGTGCTGATCTATGCCGCGAACGTTTATGCCGGCTATGAGATCGCCATCTTCCGCGCGCAGGCCCCTGCACTCGTCGCCGGGCTCGCAGCGATCCCGATCGTTGGATTCATCAGCAACATCGCCTTCCTTGCCATGCCCACGCGCGTGGAGACAAAGTCCGCCGAGGACGAAGCCTTCGAAGCTCAAACCGCTGCGCCCGCAGCCATCGCAATCCCGGGCACTGCCGAAGCCGAGCAAGCCGCAGTTCAAGAGGCACAGGCCGCTGCCGCCGCCGGACCGAAGGTCGAGTCTTTCAAGCGCGGCCAGTTCACTTTCAACAAACGTTTCATCGAGACCAAGTTCGCCGCCTTTTTCAACACGGTCCGGCGCGATGAAGACCGCGGAAAGGTGCTCACATTCAAGTCAACGCAAGGCGAGTTCGTCGCCCTGCGCATCGTGCGCGTGGGCGCAACGGACGTCTGCATCCAAGCAGATCGCGGCGCGGGCGCTTCGGTTGAGATGACTTTGCAATTCCCGGAGATCCAGGAAATCACCATCACCCACCACGCATAATCCGGCTGCGGCCGGCTTGCTTCAACCACATGAAGTATAAGACGGTCCTTCTTTTTGGCGCGCCGGGCTCCGGCAAAGGCACACAGGGCAAGGTCCTGTCCAACATCCCCGGCTTCTTTCACTGCGCTTGCGGAGACATCTTCCGCAACCTGAAAGTGGACAGCCAACTGGGCCGCGTGTTCGTGGACTATTCCAGCAAAGGCCAGTTGGTGCCCGACGAAGCCACGGTGCAACTCTGGAGTTCGTTCATCGACACCAGCACCAAGATCGGACGCTTCCACCCGGACAAGGATCTCCTCGTGCTCGACGGCATCCCGCGCAACATCGCGCAGGCGAAGATCCTCAAAAATGTGCTCGATGTCCGCGCGATGTTCTGGCTGAAGACGCGCGACTTCGAAGCGCTTGTCCGCCGCATCCAACGCCGCGCCCTCCGCGAAAACCGTCTCGACGACATGAATCTCGATGTCATCCGCGAACGACTGAAGACCTACGAACGCGAGACCCAACCGCTCGTGGATCACTACGGCAAAAAGCTCGTCCACAGCATCAACTCCGACCAGACACCAGTCGAAGTCGCAAGCGACATCATCGCCAAGATCATCAAGCTGGGCATCCAGCCGAAGCTCTAGCCGCGCGGGCAGATTCCCCTGCCCCTAAAAATTTCCTTTCGCCCTGCGGCGCTTTCCCGTTCGCTAGACGCATGGCTTCGTTGCGAATCGTCTTCATGGGCACACCGGATCTCGCCGCCGTCTGTCTCGACGCGCTGCTGCGGGCGCCGGAGTTCCAGATCATCGGCGTGGTGACGCAGCCCGACCGCCCGAAAGGACGCGACCTGAAGCTCACACCGCCGCCGGTGAAGGAACTGGCGCTGAAGCACAACCTCCCCGTGCTGCAACCGGTGAAGGCGCGCGACCCGCAATTCATCGAGCAACTCGCCGCGTGGCAGCCCGACCTCATCACCGTCGCCGCCTTTGGACAAATCCTCCCTGCCGCGATCCTCGAACTGCCCAAGTTCGGTTGCCTCAACGTGCACACGTCGCTGTTGCCGAAGTATCGCGGCGCCGCGCCCATCCAGACAGCCATCCTCAACGGCGATGCCGAAACAGGCGTCACCATCATGAAGATGGACGTCGGCCTCGACACCGGCGCCATCGTCAGCGTGGAGCGGACGACGATCGAACCCGCCGACAACGCCCAGACGTTGCACGACCGGCTCGCGCAACTCGGCGGCGCTTTGCTGGTGAAGACCATCCCCGATTATGTCAGCGGAAAAATCTCGCCACAGCCGCAACCAACCGAAGGCGTGAGCCATTGCGCCAAGATCAAGAAGCAGGACGGCGCGATGGATTGGAAACTGCCGGCACACGCGTTGTGGAATCGTGTGCGCGGCTTCACGCCGTGGCCCGGTGCGTTCACCCATTTCAACTCGAGCGGCAAACCACTCCTGCTCAAACTCTGGCAGGTCGAGCCCACGACGGTTGCAGGTCAGCCGGGCGAAATCCTCAGCGCGGACAAGCAAGGCATCGTGGTGGCCTGCGGCGAAGACGCCTTGCGCATCCAGGTGCTCCAGCGCGAAGGCGGACGCCGTGTGACCGCGGCGGAGTTCCTTGCCGGGCATCCGCTCGCGCCCGGCCAACGCCTCGGCTGACGATGCGCCTCTACGACGCCCACAACCATCTGCAAGACGAGCGCCTCGCTCCGCAGCTCGACGCGATGGTTCCGGCGCTCGCCGAAGCGGGTATTCATCGCATGGTGGTAAACGGTTCTTGCGAGGAAGACTGGCCTGCCGTTTTGCAGTTGGCCAAGCGCTTTCCGTTCGTCGCGCCTTCCTTCGGCTATCATCCGTGGTATATCCGCGAGCGCACCCCGGATTGGCAGGGCAATCTAGCCCGCATGCTGGACGCCACTGGTTCCGCCGTTGGCGAAATCGGTTTGGACAAATGGATCCTCGAACCCGGACGCGCTGAAGACTTGAACCTGAAAGAAGTCGCATCCCTGCCCGAACAAGAAGAGGTCTTCGTCTGGCAACTACGCCTCGCCGCTGAACGTAATCTCCCGGTCAGCATCCATTGCCTGCAGGCTTGGGGCGCGATGCTCCAGATCCTGGAACGCGAGCCGCGGCCCAAGTGCGGATTCCTGCTCCACAGCTACGGCGGACCGAAGGAGATGGTGGCCTCGTTCGCCAAACTTGGGGCTTACTTCTCCTTGCCCGGCTACTTTGCGCACGAACGAAAACATCGCCAGCGCGAAGCCTTTCTTGCCGTCCCGCCGGACCGGCTGCTGCTCGAAACCGACGCGCCCGACCAGCTTTTGCCCGACGCGCGAAACCGCCATCCGCTCACCGACACCCGCACCGGCAAGGCCCTGAATCATCCGGCGAATATTGCCCGAGTCTATGAGTTCGCCGCGGAACTTTATCGGGAGCCCATTGTCCAGCTGGTGGACCGCATCGAGGGAAATTTCATCCGCTTTTTCGGCGACGTGGCGTTGTAATTTTTTCCGAACGCAAACCCATTGGACCTGTCGAAAAAGCGTTTGAACGATTTACTGTTCTGTCTGGCGTCGGCCGCCGGTCACGTGGGCCAAGCGCGACGGGGCGGAACTTCAAGCACGCCGCGCTTGCGCCGGCAGGCGGACGCGGCAAAATGACGGACGTAAGAAATGTCAGGTTTACGCAGGACAATCACCGGTTTCACGCCCGGCCGAATTCAACACTGGATTCGGCTCGCTGTTGTCGTGGCCGCGCTGGTTGCGCTCACGGCACGAGCGACGACGTTCTCCGCCGCGCTCGACCGCGACACGATCGTCCTTGGTGATACCGCGACGCTGACGCTCAAATTTGACGACGGCCAGCCGCAGGGCACGCCGCAACTCCCACAAATCCCCGGGCTGCAAATCTCATACTCCGGCCCGTCCAGTTCGTTCAGCTTTGTCAACGGCAAGACCAGTTCCAGTGTCACCCACACCTACGTCGTGAAGCCCACGCAAGTCGGCGACTTCGTCTTCCCGGCGCTCACGTTGAGCATCGGCAATGAAACGCTCAAGACGGAGGCGATCAAATTCAAAGTCGTCCGCGCCGCCACCCCGACGCCCGGCAGCGAGACGGAGCAACAGCAACTGGCCTTGCTCCGCTCGGTCCTGCCGAAGAAGGAATTTTACGTTGGCGAAACCTTCGTGCTCGAGCTCGATCTGCTCATCCGCAACGGCGTGCAAGGTCTCGGCGGCACCGATCTTCCGGGCCTGCAATCGCAATTACAGATCGACGGCTGCACCGCCGGACGCGCCGTCGAAGGCACCCGTCGTCAGACCACCATCGGCGCCACCGCATTCACGGTCATCCCCTTGCGAATTCCAGTCACCATCCTCAAGCCCGGCTCGTTGAAGGTTGGGCCGCTGGATGGCGCCGTGGTGGTGGAACTTCCCGGGCGCAGCCAGCGAGACGTGTTCGACCCGTTCGGCATGTTCAATCGTGGCGTCCAACAGCGCGTGGCCGTCTCGGCGCCGGAAGTCACATTGACCGCGCTGGCTTTGCCCGAGACCAGCAAGCCTTTAAGTTTCAGCGGCGCCGTCGGCCAGTTCAAGATGGCCGTGTCCGCCGGGCCAACCAACGTCGCCGTCGGCGACCCGGTCACGATCCGCGTGCAGGTGCATGGCCGCGGCTCGCTGGATGCCTTCACGCTTCCGGAACAGGCGACTTGGAAAGAGTTCAAAACGTATCCGCCCACGGTCAAAACGGAAACGACCGGCGACCTTGGCCTCGAAGGCACGAAGTCGTTTGAACAAGTCGTCGTGCCGCAGAACGCCGAGATCAAGGAACTCCCCGCATTCGAGTTCTCGTTCTTCAATCCGGAGACAAAACAATACGAAACGCTGCGACAGGAGCCGATGCCTATCATCGTCCGGCCGGCAGGCGCCACACCATCGCCAACCCTTGCGCTCGCCGGCAGCAAGCCGGAAGAGAACAAGCCCGCACAGGACATCGTGCACATCAAGCCACGCCTCGGCACGGTGACCGTCAACGCCGCTCCGTGGGTGCAACAGAAGTGGTTCCTTGCAGCCCAAAGCCTGCCCGCGCTGGCATTGCTCGGCGCGTTCCTGTGGCGCAGACGCGCCGACACGCTGGCGAACAATCCGAGGCTCCGCCGACAGAAGCAGGTCGAACAAGTCGTCGCCGACGGGCTGGACGAGTTGCAAAAGCTCGCGAGCGAAGGCCAGGGCGATGAATTCTTCGCCACAGTCTTCCGGTTGATGCAGGAGCAGATCGGTGAGCGCCTCGACTTGCCCGCGTCCGCCATCACTGAGGCTGTGGTCGATGACAAGCTCCGCGCGCGCGGCCTCGGCGATTCCGCGATCGATGTGCTGCACGAGCTGTTCCAGATGTGCAACCAGGCCCGTTACGCGCCCGAACAATCCGCACAACGCCTCGAAGCAATCATCCCCAAGCTGAAGATGGCGTTGAAAGAACTGCAGGAGGTGAAGTCATGAACCTGCGCCGATTCCTTGTGACTGCGCTGCTGGTCGTGGCAGGCATCTGCCAACTTCGAGCGGACGACTTCACCGCCAGTTTCGACCAAGCCAACAAGCTTTACGAAGAAGGGAAGTTCCGCGACGCCGCGGTCGCTTACGAAAAGATCGCGGTCACGGGCGCCCGTTCCCCTGCCCTGCTCTTCAATCTGGGGAATGCCTATTTCAAAGCGGGCCAGATGGGCGAAGCCATCGCCGCCTATCGCGCCGCCGAAATGCTCGCACCGCGCGACCCGGACCTGCGCGCGAATCTCCAGTTCGCCCGCGCCCGCGTCAGTGGTGCAACGTTGAAGCCATCCTGGCTCCATCGTGCCGCCGATGCGTTGACCTTGAATGAGTGGACCCTGCTCGGGCTGCTGCCCGCCTGGGCTTGGTTTGCGCTGCTCATCGCGCGCCAATTGAAACCGGCACTCAAGCTGAAGCTGCGCGGCATCACCTTGGCCGCAGGCTTTGTGACCGTGCTGGGCATCACCACGCTCGGTTTGATCGCCAGCCAGCACTGGAACGAACACACCGCCATCGTGACTGCGCGCAACACCGTGGTCCGCTACGGCCCGCTCATAGAATCGAGCGAGGCGTTCACCGCGAACGACGGCGCTGAACTGCGCGTGCTGGATGCGAAGAACGAATGGCTCCAAGTCACCGACGACGCCAAGTTCACCGGCTGGCTGAGGACCAATTCCGTGCGGGTGTTGAACTGACGTTCACGACCGCAGTCCGGGTTGGACGAAGCCCCGGCTTTTCCTATACTTCCCCCCGCGCTTGCCAGACCCAGCGGCGTGATTGTCATGCTTTGGTGGACCAACCAACAACTCAAGTCCAAGGACGTCGACGTCCGGCTGAAAGCTATTCAGAAGCTGGAGGACGACGGCAGCGACAAAGCCGGTAGCGCCTTGCTATCGGCATTTGGTGACTCGGAGGAATCCGTCCGCAAGGCAGCGGCGAAAGCGGTCGGCTGCCTGCGGCGTGAAGAACTGCTCCTGCCACTCTTCCGTCTGCTGCGCGACAAATCCGAAAACGTCCGCGAGACTGCGGCCGATGCGCTGCGTCAGATGCGGAACAGCAGCGTAGTGCCTGAGCTCGTGCCGTTGCTCGCTGACCCTGCCGCGACGGTTCGCTGGCAGGCAGCACGGGCGTTGGAATCGTTCGGCTGGACACCCGACAACGGTGCCACCGCTGCGCGTTTTGCCGTCGCCCGCGGAAAGATTGCAGAGGCGGCTACTTTTGGCGCGGAGGCCATCGAGGCCCTGACCACGGTCCTGCTCGTGGGCGCATATCACCAGCGGCGCGAAGCCGTCGCCGCGCTTTGCCAGATTCCGGACGCACGCGTGACAAAATCCCTGCTCGTCGCGCTGAAGGATTCCGACGGCCAAGTGCGCGGCGCCGCAGTGGAAGCGCTGAGCCGCATCGGCGACGCCACTTGCGCAGAAGCGCTCGTAGAAGCGCTCAAGGATACCCACAAACATGTGCGGGCCGTGGCGGCGGAAGCACTCGGACAATTCGGAGGATCGATGGCCGTCGAGCCACTCCTCCGGGCGCGCACCGATCTGCAATGGGAAGTTCGCGAAGCCGTCTGTGTCGCGCTCGGCAAATCACGCGACCCGCGCGCCTTTGATCCGCTCGTCACGGCGTTGCAGGACCGCGATCGCGAAGTCCGCGAAGCTGCCGTGCGCGGACTGCTTCACTTCAGTGATGCCCGTTGCCTCACACCGTTGCTGCGGGCGTTGATCGACGAACAGGATTCCGTCCGCCAGCTTGCGCTCGTCGCACTGACGAGCATCAACCCAAACTGGGAACAAACTCCGGAAGCGCAGGCCGTGATGCCGGCGTTTCAGGAAGCGCTCAAGAGCAATCAATACTGGGTCCGCCAGTCCGCCGCCGATGCGCTCGCACGTATCAGCGGCGCCTCCAAGGAGCATGCGGCCACCGGAACAGTGACCCCAAGTCTGCCGGCAGTAAACACTCCCGCCCTGGCCGCCCCAACCCACCAGCGCAAGCAAATCACCGTGGACACGCTGGTGAATCTACTCTCAGATTTCGACCGAGAATTGCGCTTCGCCGCCGCTGAGGCACTCGGCCGACTCGGACAATCCAGCGCCGTCGCACCGTTGACGCGCTCCTTCAAGGATAACGACAAACTTGTCCGCAGGGCAGCGGCCGCAGCGGTCGAGACCCTGCGAGGAAAGCCGACGCCGGAAACAAATCTCATCTTGCGCGGGGATGATTTCCCCTTGTGAACGACACGATATGAAACGACGCATCCTGCTGGTGCACGGCGAAGACAATGTTCTGCGGGGACTCCGCACGGAACTCGCCGCCTTGGCATCTGGTTGGGTGATTGCCGAGGCGCCGTCGGGAGCCGCCGCCCTGGCGGATCTCGCAGCACATCCTGCGGACGCAGTGGTCGCCGACCTGTTGCTGGCGGACATGACCGGCGAACAATTATTGGGCCAGGTGTTGCAGCAGTTCCCCCTGACGCATCGCATTGTATTCGCCGAACTCGGCGATGTGCAGGCCCTGCTCCGCTGCGTTGGCGGTGTGCATCAATTCATCATCAAGCCCTGCGCTGCCTCACGCCTGCACACCGTGCTGCAACGCGCCTTCCAACTCGATGCCTGGCTGCCCAACCAAAAAGTGCGTCAGCTCATCGGCCGCGTGCCACGCCTGCCCAGCACCTCGGAATCATATCACGCCATCACCCGCGAGGCGCAGTCGACCCGCGCCACAGCCGAAAGTCTTGGTGCGTTGATCGGCCGCGACGCCGCCGCGACGGCAAAGATTCTTCAGCTTGCCAATTCCGCGGCTTACGGTGAGCCGACCGACGACTTTGATCCGGTCGAAGCCGTGCGTGAGATCGACCTAGCCAATGCCCGCAGTTGCCTGCTGCTCGCACACACCTGGTCAAACTTTGCCGCGCTGGAACAATCCGGCTACACCATGCGCACACAATGGATGCACTCCGTCGAAGCCGCGCATCTGGCCGCGTGGCTCGCCCAGCACACGGGTGCCCCGGCGGAAATTATCGGCATGGCACGCACCGCCGGACTGCTCCACGACATCGGCAAGCTGGCTCTCGCGGCGAATTTACCGGAGCCGTTTCTGCGCTCCGTTGCACTGGCCCAAAAACGCGGCGGTGATGCCTCCACGGCTGAACAGGAAGTCTTCGGCGCGACACATGGCGAAGTCGGCGGCTGTCTGCTCGGGCTCTGGGGTCTGCCGATGGCGGTGGTTGAAGCCGTCGCCCTGCATCATCACCCAGCCTGCTTCCTGTCGAAGACATTCAGCCCCTTGACGGCTGTGCACTTGGCTGATGCCCTGCTCCGCGCCGAGTCGATGGATCATTTCCGCGCGCTCGCAGATCGCGATTATCTCACGGTGCTCGGTCTGGAAGGAAACATTTCCGCGTGGTGGCAGGCGAGCCGGGCGGAAATCACCAAGCTCGCCCAACGCCATGTCTGACGCTCCAACCATCAAATCGAAGATCCTCTTCGTGGACGACGACCCGTCGTTCTTGCAGATGATCCGCGACGTGTTCGGCGAAGCCTGCCGCGGCGCCTGGGACATCCATACCGCCGTGGGGGGCGGCGAGGCATTGCAACGCCTGCGCACGGCCAAGTTCGACCTGGCAGTGATCGACGTATTCATGCCCGGCATGGATGGACTGCAACTCCTGCGTGTCCTGAACCAGGATTTTCCAAACTTGCCGAAAGTGCTTTTGACAGGCATGCCCGATGCAAATACGCGCACCGCGGCACTCGAAGGCGGAGCGGCGCTGTTCCTCGAAAAGCCCGCGAACGCGGCCGGCTACGAAAGCGTCTTTGCCACCTTGAATGAGTTGCTCCGCTGGCACCAGCGCTTCAGCTCGCACGGGCAGATGCGCAGCCTCGGTCTGCTCGATCTGGTGAAACTCGAGTGCAAGAGCGGCAACTCGCGGCTATTCGAGGTGTTCATTGCGGATCTGCGCGGGGAAATTTACGTCCAGGCAGGCGACATCATCCACGCCATCATGCCGGATCGTCGCGGCCAGTCGGCTTTCACATATCTTACAACGGCTTCCGGAGCCGTGTTCTATCTGCGCCAATTCGTCGAACCCATCGAACGCTCCATCAACCGCCAGTGGGAGTTTCTCATCATGGAGGCGACGCAGGTGGCCGAACAACTGGCCACCACTGTCCGCCCCGCCAATGAGTTAACCATCGCGGCGCCGGTCCTCGCACCAACGCCGCCCGAGGTCCTGAAGCCAGCGCCGTTGAAACTGGCGCCCGCAGCGCTCGCACCGAAACCGCCCCCCCCAACCGCGGCGCCCGCACCCGTGCCGTTGCCGACGCCGGTGCATCAGTTAAAATCTCCGCAGGCAGGCGCCCCCGCCCGCACGGATGTTGAAGCTCATGTCGCACCGGAGTGGAAGATCGCGGACGCACCCGATGGCCTCGCCCTTCCACTGGAGAACGACGGCGCTGAACTCAAGGTCGAGGAACTGGTTCTGTGTTCGGATTTCAGGGAGGTCCTCTTCGAGACCCATTGCCTCGATCCGCAAAAACGGCTCAAGTTGGCCGAGTCCCTGTTTCAGAATGCCGGCGAACTTTCGCGTTCGCTACCGCTAAGTGAGCTGGAACGTGTCGAACTACTCTCCTCCGGCAGCAGGATGGTGCTCAGGTTGGATGGAAAGCGCTGCTTGCTCGTGCGGACCAATTCCAAGTCTCATCCACCGCAACCGGACGCCAATGTGACCGGCGACATCCAAGAGTGGCTCGATCAGCCTCGCCTCGCGCGCGGACTGCTCGCGGCCGCGATCATCAGCACGGACGGCCGTGTCCGCCAACACAGCTTCGTCCCGGATTATTCCAACGACGTGCTCCACCTCGTCGCCCGCGAAGCCGGGCAGTTGCTGGATGTGGCGCTGAAGTTCAGCTTCGCTGCGTGGCTGGTGCGGGTGATCTACGCGCGGACGCAGGTGTATTCGCTGCGTCGCCACGACGGCATGGTGCTTTGCCTGTTCCTGTCGCGCGATGGCCACGACACCGCCGCGGTGCAACGCATGCTCGACGGCTTCAATCAACTGCGGGGTTAAACCCAGCTCAGAGCAATTCTTTCAGCTTCGCCTCGATGGCTTCCGCCCAGATGGTGTAGCCCTTCTCGGAAAGGTGCAGCTTGTCGGGCATGACCTCCTTGGCGATGGAGCCATCGGCCTCGATCAACTGTGAGCCAAAGTCGATGTAGTGAATCATCTTGCCGTCATCCACCTTTGCGAGGGCTTGATTGATCTGGAGCAGCTTGCCGCGTTGCGTGCTGAACGTCGCGCCGCGCGGGAAGATGCCGAGCACGATCAGCTTTGTTTCCGGCAGACGTGTGCGGAGTTGCTTCACGATGGTCTGCACGCCTTCGAGGATTTCCGCTTCGGAATATTGTTCGGTGCCGTCCTTGTTCTTGTTGGAATTGTTCGTGCCGATCATCAGCACCGCCGCCTTGGGCTTGATGCCGTCGAGCTGGCCGTTCTCGAAACGCCAGAGCACATGCTCAGTGCGGTCGCCACCGACGCCGAAGTTCAGGCATTTGCGGCTGCCATAATACTTCGCCCACACATTCTTGCCGTTGCCTTCCCAGCCTTGCGTGATGGAATCGCCGATGAACGCGATGTCGCACGGGCCGGGATTGTCCTTGGCGCGCTGCAACACAACTGTCTGGCGCTCGATCGCCTTACCTTCGCGCGAAACTGGGATGATGGCCGGGTTCGGGCGCGGCGGCGTCACCGCCACGGCGTTGGTGGACGCGGCGGCATTTGTTTTCAGGTTGATGATCTGCTGCGCGGGAAGCTGGACAGCGGCAGCGAGGACAATGGCGAGGACGAGGAGTTTGCTTTTCATAATCATGTTTCGGACTGGTGTTGTGTGCGGGCTATTCAATCCCAAAGCCGCCGCGGACGCAATGTCCGCAACGGTCTTCAGTCGCACTGCACCCTGTTCAATGCCCGTGCGGCTGATGTTCCTGGATGTATTCCTGTTTCAGGCCGAGCTTCTCCGGCGCGTGCAGCACGAGCATCTTCATGCGGATGTCGCTGGGCACGTCCTTCTGCGTGAGCTTCGAGACGATGATCATCAAGCTGATCGCCAGCGGCACGGCCCAGATGGCAGGTTGATCGCACAGGATGCGCAGCAGCGGATGATGCGCCCAGAAGTCGTTCAGCGGTTTGAACATCGCGAACATCTCGCCGGTCTTGCCGGGCGTTGCCGCAAGCGTGCTGAAGCTGGAGAGCGAGATCGCGAAGACGGCGCTCAAGCCGCCGGTCAACATGCCTGCCGCCGCGCCTTTCATGGTGAGCTTGCGCCACCAGACGGCCATGAACAGAAGCGGAAAGTAACTCGCCGCCGCGATGGCGAACGCCTGACCGACCATGAAGTTGATCTCCAACGCCTCGACCTGCGAACCAAGCAACATCGCCACGCCGCCGATGACGATGGCGAAGATCTTGAACATCTTCATGCGCTGCTCCGGCGACGACTTGGGCCGTAGCATCCGGCCGTAAACGTCATGGGCCATCGCGCCGGTCATGCTGACGAGCAGGCCGCTGAAGGTGCTCATGAACGCCGCGAACGCGCCCGCGCAGGTGATGCCCGAGAGGATCGAGCCGAGCGGCGCGTATTTTTC
>JBEGQI010000223.1:0-3082 GCA_041181065.1 Verrucomicrobiota bacterium
TTACGTTCACCTACACCGTCAGCGACGGTTTGGGGGGCACGGACACGAAGACCATCACGGTCATCGTTACCAGTCCAACGGGCTTCAATCAGGTGTCTGCCGGAGTGGATGGGGGGAACGCTGTGTTGGCCTACCTTGGCATCCCGGGGCTGAACTACGCGCTCGACGTGGCGCATCAACTACCCGCCACCAACTGGTCTCCGGTCATCACCAATCCGGCGTCAGCCAGTGGCTACCTCTACTTCACGAACCCCGTTTCGCTCGCGCCAACCAATGACTATTACCGCACGCGATATGTGCCGTGATGTTTCGCGATGGCGATTTCAATAGGCAAACCAAGTCCACGAAAGCGGCAGCCTTGGCAGGCGCCTTTGGAGCGTCTTGGCTGAACCGGCAGATTTTGGGCGGCGAACGTATTTAGAGCCACGGCAACTTGGGGTGGTTCACGGCGGAGATTGCTGCGAGGCAATCTCCGCTTTTTCAAACGACAGGGATGTCAGCAGTTTTGCCGACTTTTTCCACAGGCCGAAATGACTATTTTTCTAGGCATGCAATCCCGTTTCCGTTCCGCCCAGCAAATGCGCGTCAACGTTCCTGGCTTTACGTTGATCGAACTTCTCGTGGTGATCGCGATCATCGCCATCCTGGCTGCGATGTTGTTGCCCGCGTTGGCGCGTGCCAAGGCCAAGGCGCAACAGATCAATTGCGTTTCCAACCTGAAGCAAACGGGTCTCGCGAACCAGTTGTTCGTGGATGACAACAACGACACGCTTCCGCCCGGCCCGGGAAAAACCGCCGGTTTGTATGGCGGCGTCCGGGTGAACTACATGGATGATGCGCGCTCGCAGAGCGAGCTGGTCTATTATATCGCGAACTACCTTTCGTATCCGGCGCCTTCAACGACTGCCACCAATTACGCCAAGGTGATGTTTTGCCCGGCGTATGCCTCTGCAATGAAGGTGAGCATCGATAACGGCTCCGTGGCGGAGCATCACTGCTATTTTCTCTACAGCGATACCAAGCTGGCTACGACCGATCCGGCATACATTCCTATCACCGACCCGAGTTACAGCAGCCGTGTAACGCGACCCTTCGGATATCCTTCGCCGGCTTCCGCTCCTTGGAAGATTTCATCCATCCTTTCCGCTCCCAAGGGTAATCTTGCCTACGCACAGATTGATGTTGATGGCACCGCTTCTCCCGAAGTGGGCTGGTCCATTCAGCCGCCGGCCAAGCCCGTCCATGGCAAGGTGCGTAACGCCCTCTTTTTTGACTGGCATATCGAAACTCGCAAAGTCGGCCCGGCCAATACGCTTTAACCCCACCTGAACCCCAACTCAACAAAGCTATGAACAAACTTAAACTCCTCGGTCTGGCGGCGGGCGTGTTGCTCGCGTCGCTCTCAGTCAGGGCCGACTTGGTCACCACAAACATTTTTGCCGACCTTGTAGTTCGCGGCGGCGGCGCGTGGACCAACACCAACTCCGTTGTGTTCACCACCATTACCACGCCGGGAATCGTTGAGGTCAAATCTGGATCATCGCTTGGCACGGCCGGCGGCGTTCGCAAGGGTTACTTCAAGTTCAATGTCCCGGCGAACATGAACACGAATGCTAACATGGTTTTCACCTTCACACTGGCCACCGGCAGCCAGAACCAGCGCATTCAACTCTGGGGCTTGAACGAGCCTTACACGAACTTCAATCCGGCGACGATTGCTTGGACGAATGCGCAGGCCAACAGTCAGGGTAATTCCAATCTGCTGACCAGCGGCGGCTTGACGGCAACTTTGCTTAGCGTTTCGAACGTGATCACCACCGGCGCCGGGGTGCAACGATCGGTCACTGTGGCGGGTGGCACCAACGGCTGGGGCCGCGTGCTCAAGAGCGATAACACCATCTGCCTCGCGATGACGGGCCTGTTCGATTCGCTCTATAACGGCGGCAGCCCGATCAAGATCGCCACCAATTCCGAGACGTTGACGTTTTACACCATCACCACCGGCAATCCGCCGACCATTTCGACCATCAACGACTTTAGCATTGGGGATCAATATTCCGGCGCCACGTTGGGGACAACGAACTTCTTCACCGTCGCCGATCCTGACGAGAGCGCCGGCAACCTCGTGATGTCGGCCTTTTCCTCGAATGAATCCGTGGTGTCCTCGAACTCGATCTTCTTCGGCGGCAGCGGTTCCAGCCGTTACTTGATCATCACCAACGGATTGGTCGCCGGCACGGCGAACATCACCGTCACCACCACGGATTCGGCGGGCAATCCGGCCCAAACCTATTTCAAGATCACGGTCAACCAGACGGCGCCGAGCATTGTCTCGACCCATACCAACACGCCCTTGAACACCGCCGTGGCCCTGCCCGTAAGCGTGACCCAGCCCGGGCTCAACTCGTCGTTGATCGCGTTCTCGGCCAGCAGCGGCAACACCACCCTCGTGCAGAACAGCGGCGTTGTGGTCAGCGGCACTGGCACGAATCGCACCGTCACCGTCACGCCCGTAACGGGCCAGGATGGGGTGGCGCCGATTGTCATGGTCGCAACCAGCACCAACATCGATACGGTGCTTCAGACCACCAACCTCATCACGAGCACCAACCGCTATTGCGTCATGGTGTTGCCCGCGACCAACGTCGTGTTCTCAGACCGGTTTGATTACCTCATCTCCGACATCACCGGCTTCGACCCGATTTCCACCGACACGGGCGACTTTTGGTTCAGTCGCGCGGGCGCGGGTGGAACGAAGGTGAAGGTCTCATCTGGGGTGGTTCAAATCCTGTCCGGCCCCAACGTGCAAAGCGTCATCGCGCCTCTGAAGGGCGGACCTTACCTCCCCGGCGCGGGCCGTATCTTCACGACCACCTTCAAGGTGCAATGGATCAGTTCGCCGGTCGGTTCGCCGGACTCAGGCAATGTCTTGGCGCTTTACGACGAAACCTCGGGCAGCACCACCGGTTTGCGTGGACGTCTTTCCACCACCAACTCGCCCGGTGGCTTCCGGCTCCGGGTCCAGAACAGCGAAGCCGGCGACTATGTGGAACTGCCTGTGGATTTGGCGTCGGGCACGCTC
>JBEGQI010000224.1:0-3035 GCA_041181065.1 Verrucomicrobiota bacterium
GCCACGGCTCTGGGAGTGAAATGCGCTCGGATGGTGGCCCGAACTGGGCGAGTGGTCATGCAGTTGGAACGACCGACCCGGCTGGCGGGCACACGCATACCGTCACGATTTCGGGCGGCGGCGATCCCCAGACCCGCCCGATCAGTTTCTCGGTTCGTTGGCTCATCCGCATCAAGGCCATCAATGGCGGCGCTCGCGGTCCTGCTGGCGCGGCGGGTGCGAAGGGCGCTGACGGTGACGGCTGGACTATCGGCGACATCAAGCAGAGCATCCTGACGGAAACGCAGTTCAAGGCCCAGTTCTCGACGACTGAAGCCGCCAAGTGGGTGCTGGCTGATGGCCGCAACGTTGCGGGCACGGCCTACGCCACGCTGACGGGTTCCGCCACGGTTCCCGATCTTCGCGGTGGCTATCTCCGCATGGCGGGTCAGAACTCGACCAATACCGCTTGGAACGGCGGCACGTTGAATTCGTACCAAGAGGACACGACCCGCGCTCCTCGCAATACGGCCTTTACTGCGGACAGCAACGGCGGCCATCGTCACAGTGCGGGCATCCCCTCTTGGTCTACAGATGATTTCGCTCACTACGGCATAAACGATACCGGAGTGTCCAAGAAAATTTCCAACGTCGATGGTTGGTCAAGCCAAACGCCTTACACCGATTACGCTGCCGCGCATACGCACAGCGTCAGCGGCGGCGACACCGAAACAAGACCCAAGTCCTACACCGTGAACTACTTCATCAAGGTGAACTGATGTCCACGCAGAACCTCAAGGTAGCACTTCACGTTCCGATGGCGACCCCCAGCGTCGGCGACAACATCAAGGTGACGGCAGTGTCCGCCGGAAACCTCCCCACGACGGCATACAGCCCCGCAGGCAGCGCAAGCAGCGGCGGGACGGTACTGCCTGCCGCCCCCGCTGCCGGAAAGTTTCTCATTTCCGGCAGCGGGTCGACTTTCCCTCCAACTTGGGCCGACGCCGATGGCGGTAGGTTTTAACAGATAAGGAGCTACGAATATGTCCTCTACCATTCAGATCAAGCGTCGGACTACCGGAAGCTCTGGCGCTCCTGCCGTGGGCCTTGAAGGCGAGCTTGCCCTCAACTTCGCGGCTGGTGCCGCCAAGACGCCGGAACTCTGGGCAAACGGGGGCACGACCCTTGGCTGGCTGCGCGTCAACCCGGATGTCACCGTGTCTGTCGGCACTGCCAGCCTCACGGGCGGCACGCCGGGATCGCCTACGGGTATCGGCGCGGCTTGGACCGGATTGGGAACCAAGCCCACGGGCTCCATCATCATCGCCAAGTTTGCGGGCACGGCCTATGTCCTGACGGGCACTGGCGGTGCTGACGGCGATTGGACGGCACTGGGCGCGGCCACGAGCTTCGCCACCAACGCCGAAGTCTTGGCGGGCACTGACACCAGCAAGGCCCTCAATCCGGGGAACCTTCGCAGCGCCACGGCTAACCTTCCTTCGGGCGGTGCAGGCCCTGCTGCGGCTGACGCCGACAAGCTCGTGCGCCTCACCGCGCAGGGGCAGGTGGCTGACGCTTTCATCCCGAAGCTCACGGGCTCCGCGCCTGACGCACTCATCGTCAAGACGGGAACAGCGACGAACGCCTTCCTGACGCCCGCAGCACTGGCCTCCCGCCTTGTTGCGGCACCTGACGCCACCCCGGCGAACGACGCATCGAAGATCGCCTTGCTGGACGCCACGGGCAAGATCCCGGCAGGCTTCCTGCCTGTGGGCGGTCTTACGTTCTCTGGCACCGTTGACCTGACAGCCGCCTACGCGGCCCCGACCCCGGCTCCGAAGAACGGCCAGTTCTATTCCGTCAGCAAGACCGGAACCATTGACGCTTCGTGGAAGGCAAACCTTGCGAACGCGGCCCTCACCACCGTCACGCAGGGCGACTACCTCGTCTGGGATGCCGCCGCGTCGAAGTTCCACCACATCGCCAACGCTGTCGATATGACGGCCTATGTCCCGCTGGCGGGCACGGCCAACATGACTGGCAGCGTTGCTTGGGCTGGTGCTGCGGCCAACAAGGCAGGCTCCACGATCATCGACGGCAAGGGCGGCACGATTAACAGTGTCGTGATCGACGGCGGCGCTTACTGACCCCCAACAGGAAAGGCTAGATAGCCAATGGCATCGAAAATCCAGATCAAGCGCAGCAATGTTGCTGCCAAGGTTCCGACAGCCGCCGACCTTGATGTCGGCGAACTTGCCGTCAACTTCCCCGACAAGAAACTGTTCACGAAAGAGCCGGGCGGAACTGTCATCGCGCTTGCTGAAGATGCAGATGCGGCTCACAAAAGCACGACGAACACGTTTACACAGCATCAGGTTATAGAAGTCACCGATAACGCAAACCCGGCTCTTCGCGTTACTCAAAAGGGAACTGGTGACGCGCTTCGCGTCGAAGATGAAGCGAACCCGGATGCAACCCCATTCGTGATAGGTGGGTCTGGAAATGTCGGCATCGGCACGACGCCGACCGGCACGCCGAAGTTAGAGGTCGCGGGCAAGGCGTGGTTCCAAGGCTCGCCCGCTGGCGGTGCGGTGCTGGAAATTGCTCCCGACGTAGCTGGCGGCGCAAACGGCATCACCGTTTCGGCGTCGTTCCTCTCGGGAACTTATGGGCCGCTGTACTTCAAGACGAGCAACCAAAACCGCCTGACGATAACCAAGGATGGCGAGTTCGGCATCGGCGGCAGTCACGGAGCGGGCATCGGCGCAATCATTCACGCTCGTCATGCTGGTGGTATTTCCGCAGCATTCACGGATGACGTTAACAGCACGCTCAACATCCGCCACGAAAGCACTGGCCTGATTACGTTTGATGGGCCGGGGGCAAGCAATTTCCGCTGGGTGACGAACGGCACCGAAGCCATGCGTATCAGTACCAACGGCTTTTTGTCTGTGGGACGAACAAATTTCAATGCAAACGTCCAAGGCTTTTATGTCGGCCCCGGCGGCATGGCGATGGAGATTGTTCCCGGCGGCGTAAACTATTTCAACATTGTG
>JBEGQI010000225.1:0-9583 GCA_041181065.1 Verrucomicrobiota bacterium
GTGAAGTCCCATGCTGGTGGCTTCGTGACCCGGTGTGATGCCCGCATCATCGGCGAGGTTATTCGTGATCTCGGCGGCGGGCGGTTGACGAAGGAGTCCGTCCTCAACCCTTGCGTTGGGGTGGATCAAATCGCGAAGCCCGGGGAGTCGGTCGAGGCGGGCTCAACGCTGGCGCGTGTGCACGCGGCAGATGATCAACAGGCCCAAGCCGCAGTCCAACGCATTCAGGCTGCGTTTGCGGTTGGCGCTGAAGCGGTTTCTCGAAATCCACTGGTGGTTGAAACGCTGTCCTAGTTTCGGTCCGGATACTTTGAACTTTGAACTTACGGCAGCGCGTTGCTAGCCTCATTCAATCATGGCACGGAAGTCATCGGGCGAATCGCAATCACATCATGGTCTGAACGACGTGGTGGGTATTATCCTGCTTGGGCTCGCCATCCTCCTGCTCGTGGCGATGCTCTCATATGATCCGCACGATATTCCAAGTAACTACGTCGCTACCAACCGGCCGCCCACCCAGAATATGATCGGCGCGCTGGGAGCGTATCTTGCGTTCTTCTTTTTTCGGTTGATGGGCATCGCGGCCTACTTCCTTCCTTTTGTTTTGTTGTTCCTCGGGCTGGGCTGTTTTTTTCAACGCTTTGCCTATTTGCGGAGACGTTGGCCGTGGGCTGCACTCATGCTCGTTGCGCTCATGGGGTTGCTCGATCTGGTCGGTGGATGGCCGTTGATTCGGCACCTGAGTCAAAATTTGAATACGATGGCGGGCGGACATTTTGGGCAGATCATGTATGATAAAGGATTCAAACTGGTCGGGCTGGCGGGTGCTGGTATTCTTTATACGATGCTGTATTTCATCAGCATTTTGTTCCTGACGAATTTTCAACTCGGTGCCTGGGTCAGGCGAATGGTGGGTGCGAAGTTTGAATCTGCAGAAATCAGTCCGGAGGAGGAGCAACTCGAAAAGCGGGCGCGCGAACTGCGCAAGCAGGAGGAGCGCTTGAAGAAGGCGGTCGCGAAGGAAGAAGAGCCGTTGCCGGATGATCTGGCCGTTCCAATCGGAGCGGATTTGAAACCGGTGCCTCCGCCAGAGGTGCGTGATTTGAGTGTGCCGAAGGCGCAACCCAAGTTCCGCAAGACCGTTGAGCCCAATGAATCGAAGCGGGTCGAGCCGGTTCCGGCCAAGGAGATCGAACCCGCAGACGACACCATCGTGATTTCGCCGCCGAAGAAGGGAGCCGCCTCGGCGAAAGATATTTTGGGCAAAGGTTCGCAGATCAAGTCGAACGAAGAGCCGAAGGAGGCTGCGCCCGAGAAGGAGGTCGAGGCTGAACCGGTTGTTGCCAACGCCGCCGTGGCTGAAGCACCAGCAGAGCCTATTGCCCCGGAAGCTTCAAAGCTGCCGCCACCAGTGGTCACTGATTCCACTGTTGCCCGCCCGCGTCCGCAGCCGAAGAAGAAAAAGCCGATGACCGTGGCTTCGGTGCCGATGATCGGCAATTACCAGCTGCCGCCGATGGACTTTCTCCAGCACCCGGACACGACGGTGCGCCCGACTGAATCCAAGGAGGAGTTGCTGGCAAACGCGAATTTGATGCGGCAGACGTTGGCGCAGTTCGACGTGGCGGTTGAAGTGGGTGACATCACCAAGGGGCCGACCATCACGCGTTACGAGTTGCATCCCGCGCCGGGCGTGAAGATGGAGAAGATCACGAGTTACACAAACAACATCGCCGCCGCGCTCAAGGCGGAGCGCATCCATATTCTTGCGCCGATTCCCGGCAAGAACACCGTCGGTATCGAGGTGCCGAACCCGGTGAAGACCAAGGTCATCATGCGCGACCTGCTCGAATCCGACGAGTGGCGCAACACCAAGGCGCGCATCCCGGTCGCGCTGGGCAAGGATGTTTATGGGCATCCCATCATCGCCGATCTCGCGGAGATGCCGCACTTGCTCATCGCTGGCAGCACGGGCTCGGGCAAATCCGTTTGCATCAACGCGGTCATTGCTTCGCTGCTCTATCGTTTTTCGCCCGACCAACTCCGCTTCGTGATGATCGATCCGAAGGTGGTCGAGTTGCAGCATTACAACGCATTGCCGCATCTGGTGGTGCCGGTCGTCACCGATACGAAGAAGGTTCTCCTCGCCTTGCGCTGGGTCGTGAACGAGATGGAAAAGCGCTACAAGATTTTTGCGCGCGTGGGCGTGCGCAACATCAAGTCGTTCAATGACCGTCCGAAGAACAAGCCGTTGCCGGAGCAGGAAATGGAGCTGCCGTTGACGCAGAAGAAAGAAAAAGTAGAGGCGGGCGCGGAAGGTTTTGCGGTCGAGGTGGACGAGGAAATCGTCGTGCCGCGCGAAGAGGACATCGTCATCCCCGAAAAGCTCAGCTACATCGTTTGCATCGTGGACGAACTTGCGGACCTGATGCTCACGGCGCCGGCGGATGTGGAAATGGCCATCGCCCGCATCACGCAGATGGCGCGCGCCGCAGGCATCCACGTCATCGTGGCGACCCAACGTCCGTCCGTTGACGTAATCACGGGCGTCATCAAGTCGAACATCCCGGCGCGTATCGCGTTCCAGGTGGCGGCGGCGGTTGACTCGCGGACAATCCTTGATGCGAAGGGCGCGGATAAATTGCTGGGCAAGGGCGACATGCTTTATTTGCCGCCGGGTTCGGCGAAACTCATCCGGGCACAGGGCGCGCTTATCACGGACCAGGAATTGCAGAGCGTCGTGGACTTCATTGCGAAGCAGGGCCGCCCGAGTTACGAGGCGGAGATCCACCAGCAGTTGCAGAAGCCCGTCAGCAACTACGATGTGGAAGAAGGCGCGAGCGACGAGGACGAGGATCTCATCCAGCAATGCATCGAAGTCATCCGCAGCGAACAGAAGGCGAGCGTCTCGTTGCTGCAACGACGCCTGCGCCTTGGCTACACGCGCGCGGCCCGCATCATGGATGAACTCGAACAGCGCGGGATCGTCGGCCCGAGCAAGGGCGCTGAGCCCCGCGACATCCTGATCGATCTGGATGGTGGTGGTGCGGACGGGTCTGGAGCAACTGGCGACCCGGATTTGGCGCAGCGTTGACGGCGATCTCAGGAAGCGATTTTCAAGTGTGGCATGGTTCGTGCGCCGGTTGTAGTCATCTGTTGCCTCGGCGCGGCAGAGGATGAAATACGACCATGAACGCGAATTCTTGCATCCGTTTCGGCGCCTGTTGGTTGGCATTGCTGGTATTCAGCTGTTTGACGGTGTGGGCAGCGCCTTTGGCAGTGCTCCATACCAAGACAGAGACTTACCAGAACGTGACGCTCGTGAATCAGACGGCGACGCACGCTTTCGTGCAGCATTCCAAGGGTTTTGCCAGCATCAAGTTGAGCCAACTCGATCCTGAAGAACTGAGTGCGTTAGGTATCAAAGGTGCAGAAGCTTCTCGTGCGTCCACTTCAGCAAGAGCAGATCAACCCTCAGCGTCAGCCACTTCCCAACCTTCAGCTGCAGAAACGCCTCGCCTGCCGATTTCTGATTGGGCTCGGAACATGGTGGCGGAACTTAAGTCGAAGATGGCAAGGAAGCCGGGTTCCGGGAACATTCTGCTGATGGTGTTGGGTTTGTTCGCGGTGGTCTTCTTGTTCTTCTCCTATACGGCCAAATTGATTTGTGAAAAGGCGGGCACAGTGCCTGGCATCCTTGTCTGGATTCCCGTGTTTCAGATGATTCCGTTGCTGCGGGCTGCCAGCATGTCAGCGTGGTGGTTTCTTGCGTTGTTCATTCCGTTCGTGGGTTTCGTGGTCCATATCCTCTGGTGCTTTAAGCTCTCTGCTGCCAGGGGCAAGGGACTGTTGACCGGCATCTGCCTCATCTTACCGGGGCTGAGTTTCTTTGCCTGGCTTTATCTGGCGTTCTCGGATTCAGGCTCATCTGCAGACAGTAAAGGCGGGGACGCGGTGAAATCCCGCGAGACCGAGCCGTTGCCCGCGTAGTTTCCGCTGTTGCCAATCCGGGGCTGAATTCGCACTGTATGTGGCGAAATGGCCTCCGTTGCCGAACAACTCCGCTCCGCCCGCGAAGCACGTAGTCTGACGATCCAGCAGATCGCTGAGATCACGAACGTGCGCGCTGATCACATCCGCGCCATCGAAGAGGGAAACTACGATGTCTTTTCCGCGCCTGTTTACATTCGCGGTTTTGTGCGCAGCTACTGCAAGATCCTCAAGTTGGACAGCCAGGGAGTGATCGCCGCGCTCAATCAGGAACTAGGCAAGACCGAGAAGTTTTCAGAGCCGCCGCCGCTGACAGACCAACCCCGAACCATTGTGGATTGGCTGACGTTGCAATTCTCGAAGATTGATTGGCGGAAGTTGCTGATTGGGGTGGGAATTTTGGTCGTGGGAATCATCGTCTATGCGATTGTCGTTTCGATCATGAACCGACCCAAGACAGGGGTGCCGGCTCCCAAGCCGGGCGTCTATCAACCTTCTGCCACTAACCGGACTGCCAACACGCTCCCATTGCCGGGGCAAACACCCCGCCGGTAGCGCGGTCTAGCAACAGCGCGTCGGGCCGTTGAAGCGGCGTTCGGTCATCTCAACGTAGCGTTCTGCATCCGTTCGCGGCGCGGTGTCGTGATGTTGTTCGCAGGTGCAGACGATCTCCGCCTGCTTCGCGCGTTCGATGTGCGCTTCACCGCTCAATTCCTTCGCCAGTCCGAGCGCGATGGCAGCGGTTCCTGCGGCTGAACTCAGATTAGCGCCACCTTCCTTCACGGCATAATCCGGCAGCCACACCGGCTCGGATTCCCGCAACACCGCTGCCTTGCGACCGGAGAGCAATTGCAACCATTCGTAAGCGCTCAACAGGAGAACAATTGTCACCAATCCAAGAAATGTCCCCGCCACTACGGCATCAAGCAGGTTGTTCCAACGTTGAGTTTTCCAAGCAGGTGTCATTGCGCGCTTTTCCGCCAGCCATTTTTCATCGATGGATTGCGCCGAGGTGCCCGGGTTGTCGATCTGCTGTTGTAACTTGTCCGCCTGCGTCAGAAATCCGATGCGCGGATCGCTGTGCCAGATTTTTTGGATGCCGGCGGTGAAGGTCACGCTGACCAGCCAGATGAGCGGGATCAACGTCAGCAAGGCCAGCCACGGTTTACGCGACGGCAGGACCAGTTGCGTTTTCAAGATGATCGTCGTGCCGAGGCACAGCGCGATGGCGGCGAGCATTTGGTTCGCGATGCCGAACAATGGCCAGAGCGAGTTGATGCCGCCGAGCGGATCGCGCACACCTTGGATGAGGAACCAGCCCCAGCCCAGCACGATCAACGCGCTTGCCAGCAGGTTGGGCCCGAGCGCCTTCGTGTTGCCAAGCGGCTTGTGCAGGTTGCCGAGAATATCTTGCAGAATGTAACGGCCTACGCGCGTCCCGGCGTCGAGCGTCGTCAGGATGAACAGCGCCTCGAACATGATCGCGAAGTGATACCAGAGGTCGAGCCACCGGCCGTGCGTCACCTTCGAGAAGATGTTCGCCATGCCGACGGCGAGCGTGGCGGCGCCGCCCGTGCGACCGAACAGACTGTGTTCGCCGACTTCCTTCGCCAGCGCGTCCATGTGTTCCATCGTCACAGGGAAATTCAACGCCGTGACCTTGGCCACGGTCACAGCGGCCTCGCCCTTCATGTTCATGCTCAGATAAACGCCCGGTTCCAACGTGCAGGCGGCGATGAGCGCCATGATGGCCACCAGCGATTCCAAGCACATCGCACCGTAACCGATCGGTCGTGCGTAAGCTTCGCGCGTGATAATCTTGGGCGTGGTGCCGCTGGCGATGAGCGTGTGGAATCCACTGATGGCACCGCACGCGATGGTGATGAAGCAGAAGGGAAACACCTTCCCCGGAATCACCGGCCCGCTGCCGTCCACGAACGGACTCAGCGCCGGCATTTGCAGATCGGGTAACGTCACCAAGATGCCGATGGCCAACGCGGCGATCGTCCCGAGTTTCATGAAGGTGCTGAGGTAATCGCGCGGCGCCAGCAACAACCAGACGGGCACGATGCTCGCCATCAATCCGTAGACGATGATCGCCCACGCCAACGGTTCAATCGTGAACGTGAACGCCTTGGCCCAGGTGGTATTGGCGTAAACGAGTTTGCCGCCCCACACCGCCAGCAACAGCAACACCACGCCGAACGCCGACGCCTCCATCACTTTGCCCACGCGCCAGAACCGCAGGTAGCCGCCCATGAACATCGCGATGGGAATCGTCGCCGTGACCGTGAACACGCCCCACGGACTTTCCGCGAGCGCCTTCACCACCACGAGCGCCAGCACGGCGAGTAGAATCACCATGATGGCGAGGATTGCCACCAGCGCGATGTGGCCTGCAACGGTGTTCAACTCTTCCTTCACCATCTGCCCGAGCGACTTTCCATTGCGCCGCATCGAGGCCACCAGGATGACGAAGTCCTGCACCGCACCGCCGAGCACCACGCCGATGAGGATCCAGAGTGTGCCCGGCAGGAAACCGAATTGCGCCGCGAGCACCGGACCGACGAGCGGGCCGGGGCCGGAGATGGCTGCGAAGTGGTGGCCGAACACGATCCACTTGTTCGTCTTCACGAAATCCTTGCCGTCGTCATGCACTTCGCAGGGCGTGGCGCGGCGGTCGTTCAAGGTGAGCACACGTGCGGCAATCCATTTCGAGTAGAAGCGATAGCCGATGGAGTAGGTGCACAGCGCGGCGATGAGGATGAACGCGGAGTTGATGTGTTCCCCGCGGTGCAGCGCCAGAGTGACGTAGGCCCAACCGCCCAGCAGTGCGACCGCGAACCAAAACAGCGAGGAGAGCAACTTCTTCATTTAAATTGGTGGGCGCAGTAAAGCGAAGCGAGAGTGTGCAGGCGAGACTTTTAGAAGTTGCTACTTGGGGGTAGCATCACGTCATGGCTGATGACGCCGATCCAGTGCGGATACCAATCGATGGGGCGTTGGATTTGCACCCCTTCCAGCCAAGGGATGTGAAAGCGGTGGTGTTGGAGTATCTCGACGAGTGTCAATCGCGCGGGCTGCGGCGCGTTCGGATCATCCATGGAAAGGGGATCGGGAATCTACGCCGCACCGTGCATTCCGTGTTGCAGAATCATCCGGCCGTCGGGGATTTTCACCTTGCTACCAGCGGAGCGGGAGGCTGGGGGGCGACGATCGTCCATCTCAAATCTTTCCCTGATTCCACTCCGTAAAACTTCTCCAAGTCCGCAAGTTGTCGGTCGGCGAGTTTTATGGTATTGGTTACACCCGCTGGAGGAACCGGCGGTCTAAAAAAACTATCACATCATGAAATCACAGTTCGCAATGACTACATTGCTTGGTCTGACGCTTGCGGCGCAGGCTGGCTCAATCAAATTCGACATCTCACCTGCAGGCGCCGATGCCGCAGTGGGACTCGCTGCTGCCAATCAGGTCCCTGCCGTGACCAACAGCACAGGCAGCGGCAACGAACTCGGCGCGGGCATCAGCTTTGACACCAACAGCCTGATCTTGACCGTCAATGTCGGCTTCGGTTCGGCAGCGGGCTTCACGGATTTGACCGCGCCCGCTTCAGCTTTGCACATCCACGGCCCGGCTGCTCCGGGAGCGAATGGACCGGTCGTCGTGGACCTCCAGCCGTATCTGTTCAGCCCGGTTGACCCGGCAAAGGGAGGCATCATCTTCGGTCAGGTTTCCATTCCGACCAACGATGTCGCCGATCTCCTCGCTGGCTTGAACTACATCAACATCCACACGACGAACAATCCCGGTGGTGAGATTCGTGGCCAATTGATTCCTATCCTCAACCATGCCCCCGTGCTCGAGTGCCCGGCTCCAGCTACCGTCGAGTGCGGTGGTGCGACCTCCATCACTGCCAAGGTTTCCGATGAGGACAGTGACGCCTTGACCGTTGTCTGGTCCGTTAATGGCGTTGGGATCCAAACCAATTCGCTGGCTGCGGGGACCACTTCGACGCCGAAGGATAAAGTGTTCACGGCTGAATTTCCGTTGGGCACGAACACGGTCGCCGTGACGGTGACTGATGCTTCGGGCGCTTCCGCAAGTTGCTCCACGACGGTGATTGTGGTGGACACCATTCCGCCGGTCATCACCAGCTCAAAAGCCACTCCGAGTGTGCTCTGGCCTCCGAATCACAAGATGATTCCCATCAAAGTCGATGCGACCGTCACGGATATCTGTGGTGCCACGACTTGGAAGATCATCTCGATCACCAGCAGCGAGGCTCCGTTGGCAGTCGGCAGCGGTAACACCTCAGTTGATTGGCAAATCACCGGTGACCACACGGCGAAGCTGCGTGCCGAACGCTCTGGCGTCACTGGCCCGCGCATCTACACAATCACAATCCAGGCGAAGGATGCATCGGGCAACTTGTCCGAACCCAAAGCCGTGACGGTGACTGTTCCGCACAACAAATAGTTCACTGCAAATTCGATACGTCGCGAGGGAAGGAGTGATCCTTCCCTCGCTTGCTTTTTCGGTTGGCCTTGCAAAGACTCTCCGCCGCTGGGCGCGTGGTGGAATTGGCAGACACGCGGGACTTAGGATCCCGTGGAGCAATCCGTGCAGGTTCAAGTCCTGTCGCGCCCACCATTTTTCGATTTCTCCGTTCTCCCACCGCATGTTCATGCGTTTGCACTGGCGCACATAACGCTTGCCAGATTTGGAGATTCGACGAGAACATGTCTTCGCAGCCCAAAACCAAAGCACACCTACCATGAACATCATTCAACGAAGCCTGCACTGTCTTCTGGTCGTTGCGGTTCTCGGCGTTTTGCCCATCACCCATCCTTTGCGGGCAGCGGAGACGGAAGCGGTCGTCACGAGCGCTCGCAAGTCGCCCGACTGGCTGAAGAGTGCCGTGGCCTACGAGATCTTTCCGCGCAACTTCTCGCAAGCCGGCGACTTCAACGCGATCACTGCGCGACTGGATGAGCTGAAGGATTTAGGGGTGGATATCCTGTGGCTGATGCCGATTCATCCCACGGGACAGAAGTTGAAGAAAGGAACGGTAGGCAGTCCGTATTGCGTGCGGGACTTTTATGGTGTGAACCCGGATTACGGCACGCCTGCGGGCTTCAAACGGCTGGTCCAGCAGGCACATGCGCGTGGCATGAAGGTCATCTTGGATATCGTGACGGGGCACACGGCCTGGGACAATGCGTTGATCACGGAGCATCCTGAGTTCTACCAGAAGAATGCCAGCGGTCAGATCATCCCGCCCAACCCGGCATGGACGGACGTCGCGGGGTTGAATTACACGAATCAGGCGTTGCGCAGCTACATGATCGACGTGATGAAATACTGGGTGAAGGATTTTGGTGTGGACGGTTTCCGATGTGACGTGGCTTACACGGTGCCGACTGATTTTTGGGAAGCAGCCCGCGCTGAACTGGACAAGGTGAATCCGCAACTCGTCATCCTCGCAGACGCGGGGGCGAAGCCGGCGTTGCTATCGAAGGCTTTTGACATGGATTACTCATGGCATCTGTCGTTCACGTTGAACCAAGTCATGGGGAGCGTGTCGCCGGCC
>JBEGQI010000226.1:0-6870 GCA_041181065.1 Verrucomicrobiota bacterium
AGCAACGCCGTGCGCAACTCCTCCGGACGCACGTCAAACGCCGCATAACGCCAGTTCAACTTCAGCGCCGCAAACCCCGCATTCTGCATCGCCGGCGACGCCGAATGCCTGATGGGATGGCCGATCACCGCGCAAATGCGCGTGCTGGCATTGATGGAAAGGGCATCGGACACGCGGAGGTTATAGTCGCCAAACAGCCGCTGTTAAAGGCGAAACTCGGTCACCAATCCGTCTCTTTGTAGTCCTTCAGGAATTTACCCCACAGGTGCGTGCCAGTGTTTAGGCCGTCGATGATAGGGTCCACGATCCGCGCCGCCCCGTCCACAATGTCGAGCGGCGGGTGGAACCGATGCTCGGCTTGTTTACGCGAAGCAATGTGGTGCGGGTCTTCGTCGGTCACCCAGCCGGTGTCTACGGCGTTCATGTGGATGCCGTCGGCGTGGTAATCCGCAGCGCTCGTGCGCGTCATCATGTTCAACGCCGCCTTCGCCATGTTGGTGTGCGGATGGCGAGTGGTCTTGAACTTCCGATAGAACTGCCCTTCCACGGCAGAGACGTTGACGATGTGTTTGTCGCGCTCGGGCGTGCGCAGCATCAGCGGCTTGAGGCGGGCATTCAGGATGAACGGCGCGATGGCGTTGACGAGCTGCACTTCGAGCAGTTCGACCGCAGGCACCTCGTGCATGAGCAACCGCCACGAATTGCGTTCGCGCAGGTCCACCTGTTGCAAATCTTGATCGAGCTGACCTTGCGGGAACAAACCCTTCTGCGCCTCAAGTTCATCCGGCAGCATCGGAATTTGCGAGAGTTCCGCCGCGTGCGTGAGCCCGGCGACTTCTGACATGCGACGCTGCGCGAGCGCGGCGTTGCCCTCGGGCAACATGTGATACCCGCGCAACCCCTCGTAGGCGCCGAGGAGTTTTCGCGCGTCTGCGGGCATCTCGTTCACCGACGCCGTCTCCTCTTGCATCATGTGCTCGTAAAAATCCGGCGGACGGCGCACGGTCTGGCAGGCGTTGTTGATGATGAAATCGAGCCGGTCGTATTTCTTCAATACGTGCTGGCAGAATGCCTCCACGCTTGGCGTGTGGCGCAAATCGAGCCCGTAGATTTCCAGGCGATGGCCCCACTCTTTGAAGTCAGGTTCGGCGGCATAACGCTTGGCGGAATCGCGGGGGAAGCGCGTGCACACGATGAGATGCGCACCGCAGCGGAGCAACTTGATGCCCGCCTGATAACCGATCTTCACACGGCCGCCGGTGAGCAGCGCCACGCGCCCGCGCAGGTCGGCGAGTTCGCCGCGCTTGCGCCAGTTCAATTCCGCGCACGCCGGGCAAAGCTGGTCGTAGAAGTGATGGATCTGCGTGTAGTCCTGTTTGCAGATGTAGCAGTTCTGCGGCTCGATGACTTCACGGAAGTCGGGATTGTCCGCCACTTCCTGCTGCGTGAAGTTCAACGGCGGGAAAACATTCGGCGTGGTAAAAACTTTTTCGCGGCGCAACTTCCGGATGCCGGTCTCGTGCAGCTTCGATTCATCGCGTTGCAGCTTCTCGGCCTTGCGCTGCTTGATGCGTGCCTTGACCAACCGCCGCCGCTCCTTCAAGTCCGGGCAATAGATTTCCCCCGCCGCCGTGAGCAGGCGCGTGCGTTCTTCGACGCTGAGTTGCGCCAGGAGCGCGCGATTGCCCGCAACCTTTTCCAACAGCTCAGCCGTGGACTTGAGTTGCGCGATCAACGCGGCGGAATCCGCCGGATCGCCGGTCGCAGGCTTGGGTTGATTCGGGTCAGCCGACATGTTCAAGGGCGCGGAAGCTATCAAGTGAAGTGCAGGCGGGCGACTGAATTTCAATCTCCCGGCGACCACGCGGAGTTATCCAGCAACCGGATGCCGGGCTGGAGGAATTCGATGCGGCGTTCGCGATAGAGTTTCCCAAGCGCCTGCTTGAAGGCCTTCTTGCTCACGCCAAACGCAGCGCGGATTTCCTCCGGCGCGCTGTCGTCATCGAATCGCAGCTCGCCGCCATTGCGTTGGAGCGCGGCGAGAATTTGCAGCGTCAATCCGCCGACACGCTTGTAGCCGAAATCGTCGAGACTGAGATCGATCTTCCCGCTCGGACTGATCGCCCGGATGAAACCTTTCACGCGTTGACCGATTTCAAGCTCGGTCGTGAGGTTATGTTGAAAGAGCAGGCCAAGATGCGCGTTCTCCACGATGGCATTGTAACCCAGCGGCGTGCGGCCGGTGATGACAAACTCGACCTGGCTGCCGGGGCGATACTCCGGAAACTCGCGGCTCACGTGCCGGTTCAAGCGCGCCGAGGCGATGATGCGATTCGTCTTCTCGTCGATGGCAATGAAAACCACGACGCGTTGCCCGACTTGCACGGGGCTGGGTTGCTCGCGGAACGGCAACAACAAATCCTTGGGCAGACCCCAATCCAGAAACGCGCCGACTTGCCGATGGACGCTCACCACGGACAGGCAGGCGAATTCACCGACCATCGCAAGCGGAGTTTCCGTCGTGGCCACGAGCCGGTCCTCGGAATCGCGATAGATGAACACATCCAGCAACTGATCGCTCGTGAAGTCGTGCGGAACATAGCGGCGCGGCAGCAGGATTTCGCCAAGGTCCTCGCCATCGAGATACACTCCGGAAACCGTCTCGCGAAGGGCGGAAAGCTGGTTGCGTTGACCGAGTTGTGCCATGTCAGCGAAATATAAAGCTAGTTGAGACAGGATTAACAGGATTATGCAGGATTGGAACAGACGCCCGACCAGCCTTAACTTAAATCCTGTCTCCCAATCTCTACGCCGCCGTCAGCGCGGCGCGGGCATCTTCGAGAGCATTCGTCTTCTCCAAGAAATATTCGTAGCCGCCGCAATAGGTCGTGATCTGGCCGGCGTTCACGTGCAGCACCTTAGTGGCAAGCTTGCGGATGAAATGCACATCGTGGGAGATGAAGACGAGCGTGCCTTCGTAACGTTCCAGCGCGAGCGTGAGCGATTCCACTGTGTGGATGTCCAAGTGCGTCGTGGGTTCGTCCATGAGCAACAGGTTCGGCGGGTCCACGAGGAACTTCACGAGGTTGAGCCGGCTCTTCTCACCGCCGCTCAGCACTTTGGTCTGCTTGAAGATGTCGTCCTTGCGGAACATGAACGACCCGAGCACGGCCCGCGCTTCGTCATCGCGCATCATCGGCGCGCTGGCGATGACTTCCTCCAAAACGGTGCGCTCGGGATCGAGCGTGGCCGCGCGATGCTGGCTAAAGTAACCGATCTTTGCGTTGTGGCCGAGGTCACGTTCGCCTTGCTGGAACTCGACGACGCCCGCAAGGATCTTGAGCAACGTGGATTTTCCAGCGCCGTTCGGCCCGACGAGCACGGTGCGTTCGCCGCGTTCGATCTGGAGGTCGAGCCCCTGATAAACTTTCGTCGCGCCGTAGGCCATGTGGATGCCTTTGAGCGACGCGGCGCGTTGGCCACCGCGAGGCGGCGGCGGGATCTGGAAACGGAACGGCTTGCGCGGTGCGAGCGGCTTCTCGATGAGTTCCATGCGCTCGATCTGCTTGAGCTTAGCCATCGCCTGCGACGCCTTCGAGGTCACTGAGCGGAACCGGTCGGCAAATTCCTGCAACGCCTTGATCTCCTTCTGCTGGTTGTTGTAGGCCGCGAGCTGCTGGTCGTAACGCTCCTCGCGCTGGCGGAGGTAATCGGTGTAATTGCCGGTGTAGGCGATGAGCTTCTTCTCGGAGATTTCATGCACCTGCGTGATGATCTCGTCCATGAACTCGCGATCGTGCGAGATGAGCAACACGGCGCCGGAATAATTCTTCAGGTAGCTCTGCAACCAGAGCAACGCCATCAGATCGAGGTGATTCGTCGGCTCGTCGAGCAGCAACAAGTCGGGCTCCATCACGAGCAAGCGCGCGAGCCGGGCGCGCATGATCCAGCCGCCGCTCATCTCCTTGGCCTTGCGATTGAAATCCGAATCGCGATAGCCGAGACCGCGCAACATCTTCTTCGCCTTCGTCTCCACTTCGGGGTCGTTCAACTTGTCGTGCTTGGCGTGTGCTTCGAGGTATTCGGGCGACGACACATCGCCGGCTTTTTCCAACTCATGCAAACGCGCTTCCAGTTGCGGCAATTCATCCACGCGTCCGGTGGCGACATCGAGAATGGTTTCGTCGCCGTGCGCTTCGCCTTCCTGCGGCAGATAGCCGACCATCGTCCATTCATCGCGCTCGACGACGCCGGAATCGGGCTCACGTTGCTTGAGGATGATGGAGAACAACGTCGTCTTGCCCGCGCCGTTCGGGCCGACGAGCGCGACGCGGTCGCCGTAATTGACGCCGAAGGAAGCGTTCTCGAAGAGCGTGCGCCCGCCGAGGGTCATTTTCAGTTCACGGATATTGAGCATGGCAACAAATCAGTTCGCCGGCCAAACGGCCTTCGCTGGACGGAGGGAGATGGATACAACCCCGCAGGAGCCGGGGCGCTGGATACTGCCTGCGGCGACGAGCGCGAAAGACTAGGCGGGAATTGCGCTGCGTCAATGGCCCAGTTTGGCTGCGAGGACGCGCGCAAACTTGCAATCGTGCTCCTTGTATCCTTGAGCCAGCAGCGGCAGCGACCGCATAGTGAGCGGGATGTCGGTCGAACTTACAGAATCGTTGCTCAGCAAAGCCGCCGGTTGGGAGGCGATGAAGATGGCCCGCGCCTATCTCGCGCAAGGCCAGGTGCTGAGCTCGTTCTGGGAAGCGCCCCTGCTGCGCGGCG
Source organism: Verrucomicrobiota bacterium (assembly GCA_041181065.1). Classification (GTDB taxonomy): domain Bacteria; phylum Verrucomicrobiota; class Verrucomicrobiia; order Limisphaerales; family DSYF01; genus DSYF01. Next base: position 4,777 of record JBEGQI010000226.1, read on the forward strand.
TGGTGCAGGCGGGGGAAGTTTCCTTCCGCGCCTCACTGGTCATCAAAGGCCCTATCGACATCGAGAATCTCTGCACCTGCCGCGACTCGCGCCAACGCGGCATCATCTGCGGGCACAGCGTGGCCGTCGGCTTGCACTGGCTCAAAGCGCAGCAACCCGATGCCGCACCCGCAGCCAAACGCTCCATCGCCAGTGTTCCACCATCGTCTGCTCCGACGCGCAAAACGCCCTCGCTCCAACGCAGCCCGAACGGCGAGCCCGCCGAGTTGTATCTCATTCTGCCGCCGAACTTCGAGCAAGCCATAGCACGCGGCCGCGCGATGCTGGTGTTCGAAGCGAAATGGGCGGGCGGACGTTGTCCGTTGAATGCCTTGCCCAAAGGCCGACCGTTCGAGTTCTCAGCGCAAGACAACGCGGTGCTCGATCAAGTCGAGACGCTGACGAACGGCGAGACGCCGGCCGTGTTGCAACTGGAGTTGAAAGACCTCGCGCCATTGCTGCCCACGCTCGTCGGGCATGAGCGCATTTCGCTCGGCAAAGCCAGCGAAGTCACGGTGACGCGCACGCCGCTGCCGTTGCCACTGCAAGCGACGCTGGAAAAGAACGGCGAAATCACGCTCGCGCTCAAGGGCAAAGCCGCGCAGTTGGTGCAGGTCGGCGATTGGGTCTGGCAGAACGGCACGTTGCAACCGCTGGGATTGCCTGCCGCGGCCAAGGAAGTTTTCCGCGGCCCAGTGCGCGTGCCGCGTTCGCAGGTGCCGATGTTCCTCAGCCAGCACTGGCCGCAACTGCAAGCGGCAGGCAGCGTGGAGGCGAATTTCAAACTCGAAGATTTCTCCCTCGCTCCGCAAGCGCCACGTTTCATCCTGGAGATCAAGGGCGGGCTCGCCCAACTCACGGCGCGACTCCAATGCGCTTACGGCTCGCGCATCATGACGGTCGGCGTGACGAGCGAGGATGAAGGCGTCTGGCTGCCGGATCCCGAAGTCGTGACGCGCTATTCGACGCGCGACATCGCAGCGGAACGCGCGGCGCTGGATCGCTTGCAACGGAACGGGTTCACCAGCCCCGATGCGCAGGGCAAGTTGCAACTCGTCGGGCAAAACGGCGTGTTGAACTTCTTCGCCCGCGAGTTCGCCAAGCTTCAGCGCGAATGGACGGTGACGCTCAATGAGCAACTGGAAAATCGCACGCTGAAAAACATCGAACGCGTCGAGCCGGAGTTCCAGATCACGTCGTCGGGCGTGCAGTGGTTTGATCTCGGCGTGGTGTTCGCCAGCAGCGGCGGCGAAACATTCAGCGCGGCGGAGATTCAGCGACTGATTCTATCCGGCCAGAATCACACGCGGCTGAAGAACGGCAAGATGGCGGTCATCGACACGGGCGCGGTGGAGGAATTGCAGGAGGTGCTGCTCGACTGCGCGCCGCAGCAACATGCCCAAGGCTATCGCATCAACATCACACAGGCAGGCTTTCTGGAATCCACCCTGCGTCAGCACGGTGACTGGCGGGTGAAAGCGCCCGCCGCGTGGCGCGAGCGCGCAGCCAAGCAAAGCGGCGAGGCCAAACTCACGTGCCCGCCGCTCGGCGACTTGGAATCAGTGTTGCGGCCGTATCAGAAACAGGGCGTGGCGTGGCTGCAATTCCTGCGCGAAAACGGCTTCGGCGGCATCCTCGCGGACGAGATGGGTTTGGGCAAGACGCTTCAAACTCTGGCGCACCTTCGGCAAACGCGGAGTGCGGAACGCGGAGTGCGGAATAATCCACAGGGGCCGCCCGCTGTCGTTCCGCACTCCGCACTCCGCACTCCGCACTTAATCGTTTGCCCGACGAGTCTGGTCTTTAACTGGCTCGCGGAGGCGAAGAAGTTCACGCCGGAGTTGAAGGTGCTGGCGTTGCATGGGCCGGACCGTCACGCGAAGTTTGAGCGGATGGCGGAACAAGACATTGTCGTCACGAGCTACGCGCTCATCCGGCGCGATGCCGAGCGGTATCGCGAGATGGAATTCGACACGGTCGTTTTGGACGAAGCGCAGCACATCAAGAATCGTCAGACGCAGAACGCGCAGGCGGTGAAAGCCGTGCGGGCGAAAC
>JBEGQI010000227.1:0-9032 GCA_041181065.1 Verrucomicrobiota bacterium
CTACGGTCTGATTCTTGCCATTCAAGTCCAGATAGCCGGTGGCACTGGCAGCGAAGTTCAGGTAAGACCCGGTGGCCAGGGCGTTGTTGGCACCCAGGATGAAACTGGAGGCACCGCTGAAAGACGTTGCGGCCCAATTGTTGCCCGTGGAATTGATTGCCCACAAAGCATTGTTGTTGGCATTCACCGTGGCGCTGGGTGCGTTGATCTGGCTATTGAGGATACCAAGGGCGCCAGCGGTGCTGTTATTACCGCGCAACGAGAGGGTTCTCGCAAACGTGGAGGCCGTGATCGTGGTGCTGTTGGGCGTAGCCCCACCTACTGTCAGGGTTGTTCCAACGACCGAGTTCTGCACGACAATGTCATAAGTGGCCGTGTTATTGATCGTGATGTCGCCGCCAAGGGCGCTGTCGCCGCTGCCGCTGGTGGTGATGGAATTTCGTCCGTTGGCGGCATCCATCACAATCGGGTTGGTCACGTTGATTCCTCCGCTGAGGGTAAAGGTTGCGGCGGTGCCGGTGGACGTGGAGGCGAAGTTGATCGGGCCGGTTCCCGCCGCGCTGCTATGCGCCAAAGTCAGGAGGTTGCTGCCCGAAACATAGGTGCCACCTGAATAGGAGTTGCTGAGGCTGAGGGTGAGCGTGCCGGTGCCAATGTGAGCCACAGCACCCTCACCGGAAATCACCGCGTTATTACCTAGTCCGCTTGATGCCGTTGCCTGTGCAACCGCATCAGACCGGTTCACCGCCAAGGTCGCGTTGGTGGCGACGAAGGTGCTGGTGGAATTTGCCGACAACCGGCCGCTTGTGCTGCCGTCGCCCACTACCAAGGTGCCATTGCTGACGGTGGTGGGGCCCCAGTAGCTATTAGCTCCGGTCAGAGCCAGCGTGCCGGAACCCGTCTTGACCAACTCGTTAGCCGTGCCAGAAGTGCCGCCGCCGATTACGCCACTCATGATGGCATCAATTGCCGCCGAGCCATTGTTCACCTGAACAATACGCGGGCTGCCCGCAAGGGAAATCGCCTGCTGCCAGACAATCGTGCTGTCGGAACTCGCGTGGCTGAGAACAAGGTTCCTGCCCGCGCCAATGAAACCGGTAGTGCTCCAGTTGATTGAAGTTCCGGCGCTGTTGGTAAACTTGGCGGTCCGGGTGCCACCGTATGCGGCAAAGCCACCACTGCCGGTCCAAGTAACGTTACTGGTGCCGGTGCCGTAATAGCGGAAGAAGTCGCCGGAATCCGCCGTGAGTCCAACTAGGCCGGCGCCGCTGAGGGAGATGCCGTTGGTGCCGTTGGTGCTCACGCCGCCGGGAATTGCGTTGGTGTTGTCGAGCTTAAGCACGCCACCGCTGATGGTGGTAACGCCGGAGTAGGTGTTGGACGCCGTCAAGGATAGCACGCCGCTCCCGGTCTTGGTCAAACCACCCGGGTTGTCAACCAAGCGACCGCTGATGACAGCATCAACCGGGGCCGAGCCGTTGTCCACCTGGATGGTGCGGGTGGAACCACCGAAGGAAATATTGCCCGTCCAAGTAACCGTAGCATCGGCATCCGCCGCACCCAGAGTCAGGGTGCCAACAATCCTGTTTGTGACGGTAGAACCCCAGGTTGCGGTGCCGCCAATTCCCACGTTGCGATCCGCACCGAACGCGGCAAAACCACCGCCATTGATCTGGAATTGGTTGTTTCCGGTGCCGATCGAACGATTGAAGTTCCCATTGCCCAAGCCCAGCACTCCGCCCAAGAGCTCTAGATTGCCCGTGCCGAGTGCGGCACTGCCAGCGATCACCAAGGTGCCATTACTTACCACGGTCGTTGCCGCATCAAAAGCAGTGGGGCCCGCCAGCACCAAGGTGCCCGTGCCGAATGCCTTGGCGACGCTGTTAGTGCCACCGATAATCTCGGCGGTGATAATACCATAACCGCCCGCACCGAACCGGGCATCGTTGGAGACTGTGAGTGTGTAAGGGCCGGCGCCACCTTCGATCGTGTAGGGGTTTGCGGCTGTGCCGGAGTTGATGTTGATGATTCCTCCTACAGTGATATCAGATCCGAGAGTGATAGTTCCCGCAGTGCCACCGAAACTGGGGCTATCGCCAGCCTCGTTTACCCAGTTCGTATGCGGCAAGGCCGTTCCCTGATCCCAGTTCAGAATGTTGGTGTTCCAAATGCCGGAGCCGCCTGCACTGCCGCCATTGCCATCACCAGCAATGTCATTGGTGCCGCCGTCCCAGTAGCGGGTGGCCGCCAGGGCGGTGGAGGCGGTTAAGGCCAGGATCGCAAGCGTGAGCACGGCAAGCATCCTGTGGAGGCAAGTGCTGGGCCGAAACCCGTCCGGAAGACGCACGGTTGCCAGCAGTCCCGATTGAGTATCGCCCGCAAGGGCCAAGGGAGAAGAGGAGTGTTTTTTCATATGAGTCAGATTAGTGGTTTGGTTTGTTGGTGTTGGATTGTGAGAGTCAAATATCATTCCAGTGCGTGTTTCAGATCTTCTGTTGGTTGTTGCCCATCGTCTGCCGCTGATACTCGGCCACGTTTTCAGCGGTCACCACCTGGGACGGAATGAAAATCTTTTTCTGGGCCAGCGCCGCCTTGTCGCCACGCAGATACTTGGCCATCAGTTCAACGGTGCGATTTCCGATCTTGTAGGGGCTTTGCACGATCGCGCCATGGATCTCCCCGGACTCGATGCCGTCCAAGGTGTCCTTGAGTGCGTCAAAACAGACAATTTTAACCTGCTTGGATTTTCCAGCGCCGCGCACGGCTGAAAGAATCGCCGGGCCGTCATAGCTATAAAGGCCGACCATGCCGGCGAGGTCAGGATGCGCGGCCAGCATCTTCTGGGCGTTTTCGAGGGCCGCAGTGTGACTCATGCCGTCCACAAGCGTTTCAACGATCTCGATGCCCGATCCAGCGAGGCCGTTCTTGATGCCTTCGATGCGCTCGCGGGCATTCTGCGCGGTGGTGCTGCCGACCAACAATGCGACTTTTCCGCCTTGCGGCAGTGCGGCCTTCAACAGGCCGGCGGCCTGCATTCCCGCCGCGACATTATCGGTTCCGATGTAGGCGGCGCGCCGGCTATTACCGGCATCATTGTCGGCACACACGAGTAGGATGTTCGTGGGGATGGAGTTCAAAACCGCCGCCTGCTCGTCGCCGTTGATGGGGCTGATGGCGATGGCCTGCACGCCACTCGCCACGAGATTGCTGAGGACCTGGTTCTGGTCCGCCGCCGTTCGTCCGGTGGGCGTGCGGAAATCGAGTTCCACGTCACGCAAGGTGACGACGGCGGTGTCGCACCCGAACCGGACCAAAGACCAGTAGTCGTTGGCCTGCCGCCCGACGAAACCGAGTTTCAGCTTGTTGGTTTTGTTGATGTTGTTGGGCTGGACGGCCTGCGGATCGCAGCCAGAGATGACAGCGGCCAGAGTCAGAGCGATTGGAATGAGAACGAGCTTTTTCATTTTTGGACGTTTGGTTATAGGGTCACCAGCGGCGCACAAGGCCTCCCAGGGCCACGCCCCAACGACTCATACTAGTTCGGAAACTTCCTGATGTTGGCCCGTCTCGCTTCAAAGAAGTCGCCTAGATCCTCCTGAAAGAAATACCAGTCCGGCGAGGTCGCATTCCAAGTGTGAAGAAACATGATTGGCTGCTTGGCTTTGATCCAGCGGGCCGAGCCATCAATGAAGACTTGGTTGCCGCCTGCGAGCACGGTTCCGCCATCCTTGTGGGTCGGTGTATTGGCGTAAGGCGACCAAGTGCCCGCCGGGGTTCTGGCCATGACATCCGCGGCGAGCATCCAACCGGGCCGGGACAGCGCAGTTTTGACCGGGCTGGCAGAGGCTCCCTTGCCCGCACTATTTTCCCAGATAGTAAAGCCTCCATAGTATTGGTAGCCGATCACATACTGGTTGAAATTTGGATTCCACGTCGGGTAACCGGGGCGGTTGGGGCAGGACCAGACGCTGTTGCCGTTGGTTTGCGTCACATCAATGCCCAAAGTTTTCCAGGCCTCAATGCCGACGTTCCCCAGATTGATCTGAATCGGGAATTGAACCACGCCATTGGCGATGGCACCGGCGGGAACAACTTTGTCCTGATTATCTCCGGCATACATGATCGCTCCGAGTCCCAACTGCTTGAGATTATTGAGGCAGGCGATGCGCTTGGATTTCTCCTTCGCCTTGCCCAAAGCTGGAAGAAGCATTGCGGCCAGGATGGCGATAATGGCGATAACCACAAGCAGTTCAATGAGGGTGAAGCCAATGTTGCCGCAAGGGTTGGGTGCCGTGCGCCGTGATGTGCTTGCTGTGTTCATGCAGTTTGATTGCTTGGTATGAAAGCCATACTCTTGTGGCAAGTTTAGGATTTCATAGGTATCATAACTCCGTTTGCCCCCAAGTCATGTCACGGGAATCCGTGACATCTTTTGTCGAGGCTTGGAGGGGCGCAGGACCCTCCCCCCGAATCGCCTCTCCCGCTTGGGGTCCTGGCTTTTTAGAGCTTTTTGAACACTGCCCCCCTAGCCCATTCGGCAGGCGATGCAAGTTGTTCGAGGGACCTGCTGACGCCGGGACGTCTAACCGGCTGTAAGCCTTCTAACCATGGCTCCGATGGCATCCGGTCCTCGAGGTGATAGACGCTTCCAGAGTTGTGTGCGTCAAGTTCAGCAAAATGGTTTTCATGGTGGCCACGAGGTAAAACGAGGCGGCGCGGACAGCGAGCCCTCCAGCTCGCCGCGCCGCCGGTCGAACCTCATGCAGCTATCGCAAGGTTCGGCTTCATGGTTTTGATTTGTTCACGCAGCAGGTTCGCGTTCAAGTAACGGCTGCCTTCCATCCATTCTTCGTGCTGCTCGGCCGCCACCGCTCGCACCAACCGCAGACAACTGGCTTCGTCCGGGAAGACCCGCACCACCAGCGTCCGCCGCGCGTGCGTGGTCCAGAAGATTCACCGTCACGCCGTAGAGGTAGGGATCGAGCCGCCCGTTCCAGCGATGAGGATTCCGGATGGACAATATGGCCGCCACGGAAGCGGTCGCGCCGGCAGCCACCGATACTGTCTTTTGTTCCAAAGCAACCACGTCCCCGCGGGCATCTTTGATATGAAATTCAACGGGAACGCTGGCCTCCACTTTCGTGCCGTTCGAGACGATCGCCCGCACCTCCACCTCGGCCTGTTTGTCGGTCAGGCTCTTGGTCGTCAGATACACCCCCGGCGACGCATTATCCAGCGGTGAAATGCAGAGCTTGTCCGTAATCACCAAGGCCACCGGTCGGTAAATGCCGCCGCACACGCCAAAGTCACCCCGCAACGGCGGCACGTCTGCCAGCACGGAGTTGTCCGCCTGCACCCGCAGTTCGTTGGTGGCGCCGTATGTCAGGTGCGCGGTCAGTTCAAAACAGAAGGCGGTAAACGCACCACGATGTTCCCCAAGCAACCGGCCGTTCAGATAGACCCTGGCCACCTGCGAAACCGCCTCGAACCGGACAAAAACCCGTTTCTGATTCTGCCACTCAGCGGGAACCACGATCGTGCGCGCATACCAACCGATGCCGCGATAATAGCCGTCTTTCATGTGCGGATCGTCCGTCTTGATGACGGGGCGTTTCTTGGGCGCGGCAGCCGCCGTAGCGGCAGCTTCCGCGGGCGTCTGAATGTTTGGCGGGGTGCGTCCGCTGGCGGCGCCCCCGTCGCGATCATTCCACGTGTGCGGCACCGTCACGCTCTCCCAACCCGCCGCGGGAGCGGCGACATCCATGTCCTGCTTGATGAATTTCCACCCGGAGAGGATTGGAAGAATTTGGCGTTCCGCCCGCAGCGTGGTGGCAAGAACCAACCACGCCAGGCACATGACCGATTTGAACCAGGTGGAGTTTTTCATTTGGTGCTGTCTCTCATTTCATAAAGATGCAATTCACACGGCGGCGGCACCTCGCTGCGGGCGACATCGCGGTTGGCGGGCAAAGACTCCCAGCGCAACACCCAGGTGCGTCCTTCGTGATTTGAGATGCGGGTGCGGACCGCCATGCCCGGATAAGTGGACCAAGCCCGTTCAAACAAGCCGGACGGCAACCCGTCTGACGGTGGCAGTGCGCCCAACGGCCGAAGTGTGTCGGCAGCAAACCGCAAACGTCCCGAACCCGGTCCAAAGGGCATCGCGTAACTGACCATGAACGTGCCGTCCGACTGAAGCTCGGGCACGCCCAAACGGATGCTGGCGGGAAGCGAACCGCTGCCCGAGAAGTCCCAGCGGAAGCTCCAATCGCTGATCGGCAAGATCTTCCAGCCACCCTTGCCGGATGGACGCGCGGCGTAGATCTGTGAATTGCCGTTCCGGTCGTAGCGGTGATAAACGACCACGGGCTTTTGGCGTTCATCGAAGCCGAAACTAAAGGAGGTGTTGATCAGGCCCTCCTTTTCTCTGGCGGGATCCACCACCTCGCCCGTCCCGAGCGTGATGGGCAGCGACAGTTTTTTCCCCCGGCTGTTTTCCCAATGCATGAAATCCCGGGTGCGCGCATAGCTCAACGTGTGGTTACTGGAACAATCCGGGGTTTCGCGCCACATCCAGATGAAGTGAAAATAGCCGTCCGGCCCCAACTGCGGCCAACTGACATAGGCGTTGCGCCTGCCTTCGCCGTCCATGACGGCGGTGGCGTTAAGATGCCGCCAGGTGCGCGTGTCGGGATTATAGATGTTGTAGATATCCGAGCCGTTGCCGCTGCCGCCATCGCGATACCGAAAAATCATGTCGCCCGCTGCATTGGTGAAGAACACGGGGTAAGTGGTGCGTTCTTCGCGGTGCCCCGTCATCCGGTCCAACCGCTCCAGCGACGTGACATCAAACGGCCGCGTCGAGCGGTAATAGATCAGCGGATCGGCGTGCATATTCCCCGAAAGGTGCAAATAGCCGTCGCGGTCCAAGGCGAGCGCCAGATAATTGTGCGCGTCCCATTCCGTCACGTTTGAGTCGCGCCTTCGTTTAGGGAGCAAAGCACCCGGCGGACGAAAGTATGTCCAGTTGGTCGAGTCCAGCGTCCGGCCCGCCACCGTCATGCGCCGTTCGGCGTCGTAATACGCCACAAATTGATGCCCCCGCCCGGTGAGCAGCGCAAAACCCACCGGCGAAGCGGACGACGCCAGGCCGAGCATTGTGTCGGACAAAACGCCGGCAGGGAGAGGCGGCGGGGATTGTGAGGCGAAGCAGGTCAAGACCGCTCCGGCAACACAGAGCACCGCCAGAATCTTTGCTGGATTACGCCATTTCATAAGCAAAAAGTGTGAAACTGCACTTAGCCGGGGAAAACTGCGCGGCTGCAAGACCCGATTCCACCGGACCCAATAGCCCGGTGAGACCACGTGCGCAGGGTGAATATTTTCATGCGAATGATTCCTGCACTGGTTTGGGGCTGCTCACCGAAAGCAATTTTCCTTCAGGTAATTCAACCATTCATCCGCGAATTTTATTTGCCCGTCAGCGGACCACGCGAACCCGGCCCGGTAGATCACGCGGCCGTCAGCATCCGGCCGGGTGATCACGAGGGCCTGGGCATTTTTGCCGGCCTTGTCTTGGGCGGGCACTTCGAAGGAGCGGAGAAGTAACTTCGGCGGCAGCAGCACCGCCGTGCCCAGCCCTTTGCCATCGAGCTGCTCATAGACCGAGGTAATCCCCTGCCCTGGCAGGAACTTGATCTCCGCGCCCTGGTTCTGGGTCACAATGCCGATCGCCACCTCGTGCGGGAATGCCTTGAACGGTTTCGCACTGCGGCCCGCCGAATCCGAAAAGAAGGTTTCCACTTCCATCAGGCGCTCGCCCAGCCGCAGGCGGGTGATGCGGTTTTCGAATACCGGTTTGCCGCCCACCTTGACCGGATATTCGTAAACCGTCTTAAACTCAGCCACGTCCGGCTTGGTCCAGCGGATTTCCGCGGCGACGTAGGTGTCCGACGTGACCAGTTTGCCGTCCACCCACAAACCGAGACCGCCGCAGCCGCGCGTGTTGCCAACGTGGTAACCGTCGTAGCCTTCGCCATTATCCTTGTGGTAGCTGATTTTGTGCAGGCGGTCCTGGTCATACCACTGGTCGAGGATCGGATACCGAACGCGCTTGCACCACACGTCAATGCCGCTGTCTTCCGGTCCGGAACGCAGTGCCGGACCATAGACGCGGAACGCCACCTTGTCGTTCTCCCACGCGAGGTCATCTTTGCGCTCGGGCACCAGTCGCGCATACGCGCGCGGAGTTTTGTCCGCAGTGTTCAACTTTTCCGCGGCCGCGAGCAACGCGCCTTGATCCACCTTTGCCGCCCCGCCAACGGCACGCAGCACTTCGCAGCCCGCCAGCAGAAACGCACCCGTCCCATAGTCCTGCCGCGAATCGGGCGACAATTTGTCCGGAGATGCGCCGATCGGCTGCACGTAGCCAACGTAGCCGTCGGGCTTCACCCGCGTCAGCAAGCCCGCCCAGCCGCGCTGGATAACCGGCCAATATTTCTCGCGCTCGAGCAAGCCGTGATTGACTCCCCAAGCGAGGCCAAAGACGAAGAACCCGCTGCCGCTGGTTTCGCCCACGGGGATCTCCTCTGGATCGAGCAGGCTCGGCCGCCACAGGCCATCCGTCTGTTGCGCGGCAACAATCGAGTCTGCCATCTGCCGGAAAAGGTTTTCATAAAAACCGCGGGTTGCATCGTCTTTGGGCAGTTGTTCCAACAGCAGGCAGAGCCCGCCAAACACCCAGCCATTGCCGCGACTCCAGAAGGTCTTTTTCCCGGAGGGGGTTTTCTTCTTGAAGAACGAGGTGTCGCGGAAGAAGAGGTGCTCGTCCTTGTCCCACAGCATGTCGTAGGTAGAGCGAAATTCGCGGTTGAGAAACTCCAGATACTTTTTGTCACCCGTCGCGGCGTAAAGGCGCGCCAGCGTCGGCGGAGACATGTAGAGCGAATCGCACCAAGTCCAGCGGTCAGTAATGCTCACGCCAGCGGTTTGAGGCTTATTCCCAAAAGCCAGCGTTTCAGTGACCGGATGAG
>JBEGQI010000228.1:0-3559 GCA_041181065.1 Verrucomicrobiota bacterium
TGCACGCGCCCGGCGTCGGACACGGTTTGTAACTGGAGAGCGTCGCCACGAATACTTTCAGCTCCACGCGCAACGCGTTCGTCGCTTCGGTCGCTTCCTTCAATGCGGCCGTCTGTTCACCCGCGATGCGGAACAAGGTATGAAACTTCTCGTCCGCGCCCGCGCGCCACTGCTGCAGCTCCTGCACATGTTGATTCAGTTCTGCGTCCATAAATCTCCTACGGTGGGTTGATGAGTTGCACGCGCTCGAGGGTCAGTTGGCGCGTGATGAAAAATTCCTGTGTGTTCGTCGCCGGGAACCACGTCGGCGCACCCGTCACGCTCAGCCACGACACCTGGTTCGTGCTCCGCTCGATGACCGGCGACAGCTTCACCCACGGCTTGCCGTCCATGACGGGCGTCGCCGGCTTCGGCTCCAGCACCACCTCCGCGCTGAAACCAGACTCACGGCCATTCTTGTTCGTGGCCGACACGCAGAAGAACCACCGCCCCGGCTCCGGCAACTCCACGCGCTGCGTCGTCACCAGCCCGACCGGAATGCAAAGGTGATACGAGCGCGAGTTCGTTCCGGCATACACGCGATAGCCCACGAGGTTCGTCTCCGTATTCGCGCGCCACGCCAGCGTCACCGAATCCGCGCCCGCCAAGAGCGCGCTCAACAGTCCCAACAGGGTCCAAAACACTTTCATGTTGCCGCCTATCGCTTTCCTTTAGAGTTTTTTTCGCGCCACCATCGCCCAATACGAACCCGTCACATCCAGGTGCGCGGTGATGATGTCCCGCGACAAACCGGTCGTCGCCTGCACCACGCCATCCCCTGGGCGCGGCTGAGTCACCGCCGCCAGCTCCACCGCATCGAACAAAAGCTTCTCGTCATTCGGTTGCACGATGGTTCCATCCACCAACGCCGCTGGCACCGGCATCGCCAAAAACTTCACCTGCGCGAGGGCCGCGCCCTCGCGCTGGTATTCGCCCGCGACGAGGAACTCCGCATACTGTGCGAACAACGTCCCCACCGCCTGCTGTGCCGCTGCTTTGAATCGTTCCGGCATGTCAGGCCCTCACGAGTTTCACGGCACCGCTACGCTGCCCTGGCAAAGCGCCATACTTCGCCAACATCGCGAGTGCGAGGCGCGGCACCATCGGCTTGCGATCGCTCTTGTCGAACGACTGCTGCAAGTCACCGAGCGACGAGAACTTCAATCCCTCACCGAGTGGATTCGCCGTGCGATCCTCGATGATGAGCGCACGCGCTGACTCGCACGTCGCATCCACCACGGCCTTCGGCACCACATCACTCAACACGAACCGCTGGCCCACGCTCTCGGGATTCGCATCCGGGTCCGGGCAATCCTCACGCGGCCACTGCAACGCCTGCGTTGCTTTGGTGCGCACGCCACTGAACTGGAACAACGCATCGATCAGTCGCGTCGCCATCACGAGCGCTGCCGCCTTCTTGTCAGCGGTGGCAGTGGTCCACGCGGTGGCGTAGAGGTGCCCCTCGTGATACGCATCACCATCCGCGACGCTCGCATACGCATTCGCATCCACGAGCCCGCTGCCGTCTTCCTTGATAAGCACGAGCGCCATAATCAGACCACCTCGACGAGCCCAAGCCGCGTGAGCACGAGTTGCTTCACGGTCTCATCGGTCCACTGCCCGAGCGCATCGTAGTCCGCGCCCTGCACCACAATCGGGATCGTGCCGTTCACGATGATTTGCAACCGCCGCGCAAACGCATCATCCGTTGTGCGCCAGCTCACGGCATTCACTTGCACCATACGTGCTGGCACGGCTTCTACCTGTTTGGGATTCACTGTCACTGCATTCATGTTTCGCCTTTCGTTAAAATTCACTAAAGCCCAGTCCGTCCCCGCCGTTGTAAAGCTGCGCCACGTCGCTCGCCGTCAGCACGCGACTCCAGATCCCGAGCAACGCCATGGCGTGACCTGCGCCGCACGAGCCATTCAACGCGCCGTTGTATTTGCTGTTGCCGAAGCTGAGTGAGTCCATCAGCTCGCCTTGCAACACGCCGCCCGCCGGCGGTGCATACACTTCCTGCGGTTCAAAGTCCGTGCCGAGCTCGCCGTCGATGTAGATGCTGAGATTCCAACTCTCATCGAGCACGATGGTCCACATGTGCCAGGCATCGTCGCAGTAGGCGGTCTGGTAGTTGGCGACCATCACGCCACCCGCATCCACATCGCGGGCCGTGACGTAAGTAACGCCCGCGTAGTAATACGCCGAGAACGGCGGTCCCCACATCGCGCCGCAATTCCAAGACCACGGCAGCGAGCCGACGCCACCATCGAACTCCACGGGATACTTCGCCCAGAAGTTCAATGTGAGCGGCAACGAGGCGAACGCCGCATTCGGCCCGAACAAGGTCAGCGCCGCGAGGTTGTTGAAGCTCCGCGCCGCGTGGGACCCGGGTCCGGCCGCAATGCCGATGTCGGTGGCGTCCTCGGTGAAATCGCACCCGAGCGTTCCGCCAGCCGCCGCGCCTGCCAGTTCCGGTTCATCGGCACCGGCGTTGCCATCCAACGCCCAGAAGCCCAGCAATCCATCCACCAACGGCGCCGGCGCCGGCTCCGGCCGCGCTGCAGCGGCAACGTGCGCCAACGCACGGCGACGACGGTTCATCCGCCACACCCACGCGAGCGCCGCCTGCCGACGACTCGCGCCAAGTGGCCGACCACTTGATCCATTATGGGGCAGCTTCAGCATCGCCTTCGCTCGTAGTCCCGGCTTCAGCCGGTTCCGTTTTCAGCGTTTCAGCTTTCAGTATTTCCGCGTCCGCCTTGACGGGCTCAACGTTGCTCACGACGGGTGTCGGCAGCGGCTTGTCCGGCTCGGACTCCTCGACAACCAACTTCCGTCGCACGCGCCGTATGTAGTGGGGAAAGACCAGACTCATCACTGGCCGCCTTTCTGGTCTGCGAGTTTCTTCGCGCGAAAATCTTTCAACGACTGACCCAAGCTCACGTGCTCCGCGTGTTGCTTCGCCTCGGCTTCAGTGCGGCACAACATCAGCAGCTCTGCGCGCGGCAAACGTGTCTTTGGCTCGCCCGCCGAGGCACTCGGCTCGCGTTCCACCGCCACGCCCCACGGCGCCCGCTCATGCAATCCGTGAAAGATGGGAAAATATCGGTTCATGTTTGAAGGAGCGCGGAGTTTTGCTTCCTCCGCGCTCTGTGTTCTCTGTGCCTCTGTGGCTAATTATTATGGTCAATCGCCACGATGCGGACGTTCTTGTTCTCGAACACGCGGCTCCAGTTCGCGCCGTTCTCCAGTTCCGCATTCGTCGGCGAATCACCTGCCACCGCCGCCGAATTGAACTTCACGCCCCGCGGATGGAGGATCCACCGGCGGCGATTGACCAGCACCGTGTCGCTGTCCAGCGGCAGCCGCGCCAGTTCCACCGCTTCCGTGCCGAAGCCGCCTTGCAACGGCTCGCCACTCAACGGCGCCACGCCCTTGCCGAACGCGCCCGGCCCGAACAGATAGGTCGTATAGACCTGCCCATCGGTAGTGCCGTTGCGCACCGGCAACGTGTCAT
>JBEGQI010000229.1:0-11860 GCA_041181065.1 Verrucomicrobiota bacterium
CCTAGTGGCCAAACAACGACTCGCAGGAAATTGCCGATCATTAGCCATCGCATTAAGTCGGCTGCAACCACGAAGTCTCTAGAGTTGAAAAGATGAAGCACCCAGGGTGCGAATGTGAGCGTGGCAACTACGCCGGGCAATGCCAGTAACACACCCAACTCCATTTGTTCATTTACCAACCTATTTACCTGTGGGTGGTCCTTTGCAACAGCCGTCAACCGTGGTGCGAAGTCCGCCTGCATCGCACCGAGGATTAGTCCGACATACTGCGAAGACATGTTCCAAGATGCGAGGTAAAGCCCCACAGACACGAGGCCTAAATCATGGTTGATCCACACCCGAGTAAGATAGTCCTTGCCGTTCGCCACCAAACTCGCGGTCATCATTGCCATGCCCATACCCAACAGACCGCGACCCTCTGCAACAAAATCATTCGCCGTCATCACCGGCTTACCTACGTCTATGCGCCGAGCAAACCACCAAGATGCCAGGGCCGTAGCGCCTGACACCGATAGGAGGAACCACACCACGCCTCGTTCGCGCAAAATATAGATCACAGCGACGCCAACAATCGAACCCAAAACGGCTCCAAAAATCTGGGCAGCGGCCATTTCCCGAATACGTCGTAGTCCTTGTAAAAGCGCAATTTGCCCTGTGGATACTCCCAAAAAGAACAACGTAACACCGACCAAGGCAAACCCAGACGCATAATTATAGGAATGGAACGTTGCCCAGCTTAATTGCCGGCAAAAAACCAAGGCCACGAGCAAGCCCAACGAACCACACGTGAGTGAAATGAATCTCAATGCACGGACAGTGCGCGCGAGCTTCTGTTGATCCCCTGCCCCGTTCGATTCTGCAATCTGCCGAACGCCGCTCATGCCAAGCCCAAAACCAGTGATAACACCTATTAGGCTAATACCGCTCGAGAACAGGCCGACCAAGCCGTAACCCTCCGTCCCAAGCAATACAGTCGTCGCCTTTTGGCGCACCATCCCAACGAGCGCTGTTACCATCGATGCTCCGCCGACGACCGCCGTGCTTTTAAAGATCTGTCGGTAGGAGCTCATTTTGCCGAGGAAGGCGCCGGGTCCAATCGTCGGATGACGCGAGCAGGATTGCCAGCGGCAACACAATCGGCCGGAATAGATTTCGTGACCACGCTCATTGCGCCCACCACGGAGTTATCGCCAATGGTTACCCCCTTCAACACCATCACACGACTGCCAAGCCACACATTGTTCCCAATGACGACGGACGCGCTGGCCCCACTGCTGAGCGTGCGCGTAGCCGGATTCAGCTCGTGAAAGTCTGAACCGTAAATCGCCACCATATGGCCGATCTGACAATCATTGCCAATAGAGACGAAATGCGACGCAATAATGGCGATGCAGTTACTCAAATGATTTCGATCTCCGATAGTGACGGATGCATCTTGAGCTCGGGCATGCAAAAAAATCTCGCCGTTCCCGATCCGGAACGCATGCGGGAAGCCAAAAAGGTTGTTACGCCCAATATGAGGCGTGCCATTACCACCGCCCCGCAATGGAACCGCCGCTTCGCACCCAAATCCGATGGTTAATTCGTGATGTCGATTTGCCTCGCGCCAGCGGAAAAGTCGCAGCCGGTTCCGCCTGAGCATCGCGCATATATGAAGCAACAGCGAATCCATGTCGTTACGCGTCAGGTTAAAGTTGAATTTGATTTCAGCGCCGTATTGGCTTCGCCGATGGTTTGCACGACATGGGCTGCTTGGGCGTCGGTGACATGCGGGCCGAGTGGCAGGCTGAGGATGGTGTCGGCGATTTGCTCAGCCAACGGGAACGCGCCGCGCTTGCAGTTCATCTCGGCATACGCGCCGGAAAGATGCGGCGGCACCGGGTAATGGATCAACGTGCCCACGCCTGCTTCGGTCAACTTCGCCTGCAACGCATCACGCTTGGGATGGCGGATGGTGAAGAGGTGCCAGACCGGTTCGGCCCACGATGGAACGAATGGCAGGACGAGTTGCTGGTTAATGGTTGAGAGTTGCTTGAGGTAAAGCTGCGCGAGCTTGGTGCGACGCGCGTTCCAAGCGTCGAGGTGGCGGAGCTTCACGCGAAGGAGCGCGGCTTGCAGCTCGTCGAGGCGCGAGTTCACGCCCTGAACTTCGTTGTAGTAACGTTTCTTCGAGCCGTAGTTGCGGAGCGTGCGGACTTTGTCAGCGAGCGCGGCGTCATCGGTCGTCACCGCACCCGCGTCGCCGAATGCGCCGAGGTTCTTGGTCGGATAAAAACTGTGGCCCGCCGCATCCCCCAAGGCGCCGGCCCGGCGGCCACGGCACTTGGCTCCCTGCGCTTGCGCGGCATCTTCCAACACCTTGAGCCCGCGGCGCCGCGCGATTTCGTTGATCGGCTCCATGTCCGCCGTCTGACCGTAAAGATGCACGGGCAGGATGACCTTGGTGCGCGGCGTGATGGCAGCTTCGATGCGCGCGGGGTCAATGTTGCAAGTGCGCGGGTCGGGCTCGACCGGCACCGGCGTCGCGCCCACCGCCGTCACGGCGAGCCATGTCGCGATGTAGGTGTTCGACGGGACGATGACTTCATCGCCGGGACCGACGTCCCATGCGCGCAACACGAGGTGCATGGCGTCCAGCCCGTTCGCCACACCAATGCAATGTTTGGAGCCGCAGTAGGCGGCGTATTCCGCCTCGAAGGCCTCGACTTCCTTGCCGAGCACATACCAGGCGGACTGCATGAAACGCGCGTAGGCCTCGTCGAGTTCGGCCTTCAATTCCTGATACGGCGAGACGAAATCTACGAAGGGGACTTTCATCGGGCAGCTTTCAAGGCGGCGAGGAAGGAGGCGTAATCGCGGTAGTAATCCGCCTCGCTGTAAAGTTCGGAGGCCAGCGCGAGGCAGACGGCGCCGGAGGAAAAATTATCCATCTCGCGCCAGACCATCGGCGGCAGATGCAGGCCGTAATAGGAACGATTCAACTGGATGCGCTTCTTCTCGCGGCCATCGTCGAGGATGACGTCGAAGCTGCCGGACATGGCGATGAGGAATTGATGGCAGTTCTTGAGCGCGTGACCGCCGCGATCCGCGCCGCCGGGCACGTCGTAAAGATAGAAGACGCGCTTGATGGGAAATGGGATGTGTTTGCCGCCCTCGATGAAGGTCAGGTTCCCGCGCGGGTCATTGATCTTGGGCAGGTCGATGCGTTGGCAATCGGCAAGAGTCACTTTGGGTGCGCTCATGTTTGGTGGCTATTCGGGGTTTTGCGCAACGATGTAGATTTCGCCCGCGATGTCGGGGTAACGCTCGCCGAGCTGCAGGAACGCGTCCAACATGGCGGGCGACCAGGACTCCTCGATCTGGCGGTTGGAAACGGGTTTCAACCAGTAGCCGCCGAACAACTCGATCCGCAGGCCGCTTTGCGTGAAGCACTGCCGGAAGGATTCCGGATTGAAGACGCGCCGGTGACCGTGGTGGATGTCCGCCTCGTTCATGGCCTCCTCGAAGGTCAACATGCCCATCACCACAGCGGCCTGCCGGTGCAACGAGCGCGAGTTTGGAACGGCAGCAAGAATTCTCCCGCCGGGTGCCAGCCATTGGCGGACGAGTTTTAAAATCGCGCTGGGTTCGGCGACATGTTCAAGCACGTGACCTAGCACGATGGCGTCAAAAGGTTCCACCGGGCGGTAGTCTTCGAATAGCGTGTGCACGACCTCGACCTGCGGAAAACGCTGCCGGAGGCTCGCACAGAAGGTTTCCGCGCCGTCCACCAATGTCAGGCGGCTCGCCTGTTTGGCCAGATAAGGCGTCATCACACCTTCAGCCGGCCCCAGTTCAAGGATCCGCCCGCCGCGGATGTGCCGCGCAAAAACCTTTGCGCAATACTCAATCATCCGCGCATTAGTCGGGCGCAGATACCACGAGTCGGACGCGACCGTCTCGAGCCGCTTCTTTTCTTCCTGTGACAACATATTCAAATACTCGCCGCTCAGCTGCGTTAAGCCGCCTTGAATGCATTCCATGCAGCCATGAGATCCGCATGAACGGGTTTAATGTCCGTCGTTGCCAGAAAGGCGGCGCTGCGCTGGCCGGTTTCCAATGCATAAAACGGAACTTGAGCGGCCACGGCTGCCCGCCAATCTGACTCCGTATCGCCAAAAAAAGCAACCGCCAAGGCTTCGCGCAACACCGCCGCCTTCGCCGACGACGCTTGGTTTGAGGGAACGACGACCACCTTGTCGAGCAGCGGAGCAAGGCCGAGCTGGATCAACTGCTGACGCACCCACTCCGGGCGGTTGCGCGCTGTGAGCAGCCACAGTCGTGCGCCCGCTGCGCGCATCATTTGCAGAACTTCGATGACACCAGGCAACACGGAATCCAATGCGAGCCATGCCGGTTGTTCAACCATTCGCTGCCACTCCAACGACACCTCCCGCGCCAGCGCAGGCGCCACGCCAAGCTCGGATAAGGCGGCTTCCGTCGAGGCGCCGTTTCGCTTCAATGGCCATATCGCACTCCGATCGATCTGCACCCGCACATTCGTCAGTGCAGCTTGCAGAACCGCCGTCTGACGCGGCTCGCAGGAGATCAGCGTTCCGTCCAGATCGAGAGCGATGTTCATGACTTCTTCCCCATCACGAACTCAGAATATTGGCGCGTGACAAACTGCTCGCCCGCCAACGGCCGGAAGAACCGTTGCACGTCCTCACCCCAACGCCGCGCAAACGTTGCCGCGATGAAGTCATTCCCCGTCGCCGCGCACATCACCGTGGCGGCGCCCGGGCGAGGATTCACGTCCGTCACCGCCCACCCACTGGCATTGCGCATCACCTGGAAACAAAAACTACCCGCGAGGTTCAACGCCCCAGCAACGCCGCGCGCAAAGTTCGACAATTCATCGTCTTCGAACAATCGGCACTTTGTCGCGACGCCTGATTTCACTTCAATCCGTTCGCGACACAATGCGCGAATAAATCCGCTTACCGGATCGCAAAATGCGTCTACAGTCACTTCGGGAGCCGCGCACAGTTCCTGCACTATCCACTCAACCGCACGCTCACCCACAGCGGACTTCAGTTCGCTGCGCTTCACGCAACGGACGCCACGGCTGCCGGTTCCGTCCCTCGGCTTGAGAAAAAACTCATCTGCCGACCAAGGGTTTGATGCGATCGCGCTTCGAGGGACACGAACATTGTGCTTTGGCAGCAGCTGGTTCAATACCCACTTGTCGGCACAGGCCTCGCTGGCCGAGGACGGCGGCGCCAGCACAGTGATGGCTGAAGGCATCCGCCCGGTTTTATGCAATCGTGCGGCCAAAACGATTTCCTCTGGGAACAGCGGCAGATAAGTTTCAATTGAGTGTGCCTCCAAGATACGCAGCAAGGATTCTGCAAACTCAGGGGACTTGGAAAGGGGCACTTGCTCGAACTGGTCCGCCATAAGGCTCGCCGTGACGAGATGCCCTGGATTGATGTCCATGGCGACAATGTAGACCGACCGGCTCCAAACGCGCCGCAACGCGCAGGCTGCGGCGAAACCTGCGCCGGTGCCCGCTGAGCCAATCAAAACTCGTTTTGGATTCATCGTGATGTGACTGGCACAGGATGTTGGCCCTGGGCGCACAGGTCACGAAAAAATTGAAAAATGGCCGGTCGGGCTCAGGGACTGTCCGCTTGATTGCCGGTGTTACGGGCGTTGCCGCGAAACTTCGGCCACGGCGTCTGGGCGATGGGCGGCTTCCATTCGTAAGCCCGCAGCATTCGCCCCGCGAGCACATACAACCGGCCCGCCGCCAGATTGATGGACGCGCTGCCGCCATACGGCACGCTGTCGATCCACTGCGGCCCGGCGAGATCGTGGTCGCAGCCGACGAGCTGCCCGTTGGCGAAGTAATACATCACCGTGCCATCCGAAGAGACGAGGGCGCTGTCGCGGATCGGCCCCGTGCCGCGGAACCAGGCCTTCTTGCCGTCCGCAGTGACTCCCCACATCTCTTCGTTCACGGGGACAAAAATCTTTCCGTCCAGCCCGACGACCGGTGATCCGCCGGTGATGCCGCCGGTCTTCAACTTCCAAACCGGTTTCCCTGCGGCGTCGATTGCATGAAGGTATCCGTCCACGGAGGTGAAATAGAGCTGGCCCGCGGCGCCCATCGCGGGCGCGGAAAGAATCGGCGCACCAACGGAACATTCCCATTGCTTGGTGCCGTTGGGCGAAAGCGCGTAGAGTTTGCCGTCGTGCGAACCAAAATAAATCGTCCCATTGCGCGCGATGAGCGCGGAAGATTCGATGATGCCGCTGGTTTGAAAACGCCAGCGCTCCTTGCCGTGGGCATCCACTGCGTAAAAAATGCCGTCACGCGAACCAACGAGAATCGTGCCGTCGCCGGCGATGGCAGGCGAGGCATCCACCCACGTGCCGGCCTTGAACTTCCACTTGAGATGGCCCTTTGGCGTCAGGGCATAGAGATGGCGGTCACGGCAGCCAAAGTAAATGGTTCCGTCGGTTGCAATCGCAGGCGACGAACAAATCTCGCTGCGGGTTTCAAATCTCCAAGTGCGCTCACCCTTCGCATCCACCGCCCACATCTCGCCAGCGGATGTTCCAAAGTAAGCCGTGCCGTTTTCATCAACCGCTGGTGACGAGTCACTCAATGCCGGAAGGCCGATCTCCCAAAGCATGGGCGGCTTTTCGGGATTGCCAAAGGCCACCCCGGCCAAGGCCAGAACGCATCCAAAGGTGAGCAGCTTGTTCCACATGTTCACTTCATCATCCCCAAATCTGGCGGTCGAGCGAGCGAAATTGGATCGCCTCGGACAGATGCTCACTGGAGATGTTCTCCGCACCCGCCAGATCGGCGATGGTGCGGGACACCTTGAGGATGCGGTCGTAGGCACGGGCGCTGAGATTCAAGTCCGACATCGCCATTTGCAGCATGTTCTTGGCGTCTTCATTCAGCCCGCAGAATTGTTTCAACTCCTTCGGCCCCATCCGCGCATTGCAGGTGATTTTGGGGCGTTCGGCAAAACGCTGATGCTGCCGGGCGCGCGCGGCGACCACTCGTTCGCGGATCTGCGCCGAGCTTTCCCCCTTCCCCTCGCCCGTCATCTCACGGAACTTCACCTGCGGCACTTCGATGTGCAGATCAATGCGGTCCAACAGCGGCCCAGAAATACGACCGAGATAATTCTGGATCTCGCGCGGCGAGCTCTTCGACTCGTGCGGCATCTTGCCGTCGGGCGTCGGGTTCATCGCCGCGACCAACATGAATTGCGCGGGGAACGTCATGGTGCCGGCGGCACGTGAGATGGTCACCTTCCCCTCCTCCAACGGCTGGCGCATCGTCTCCAACACGCTGCGCTTGAACTCCGGCAGCTCGTCGAGGAACAACACGCCATTGTGAGCGACGGAGATTTCGCCGGGCGTGGGATTGATGTTGCCGCCGAGCAATCCGGCGTCGCTCGCCGTGTGATGCGGCGCGCGGAACGGACGGCGTGTCACCAGCGCCTGACCGGCGTTGAGCAGCCCGGTGATGCTGTGGATCTTCGTCGTCTCCAAAGCTTCATCCATGGTGAGCGGCGGGAGAATGGTCGCGAGCCGCTTGGCGAGCATGGATTTGCCGGTGCCCGGCGGGCCGATGAGCAGAACGTTATGCCCTCCCGCAGCGGCGATTTCGAGCGCCCGCTTCACGGACTCCTGCCCCTTCACTTCGGAGAAGTCCACCTCTTCATCGTGCGCGGCCTCGGCGAAAATCTTTGCCATGTCCACCTTGGTTGGTGCGATGCGGATCTGTCCCTCGAGGAATTGCGCGGCTTCACGGAGATTCTGCACGGGGATCACGTTCAAGCCAGGAACCGCTGCCGCTTCCGCTGCGTTCTCTGCCGGCACAAGGACGCCGATCTTGCCGTCTTGTTTGGCGCGCAGCGCAATCGGCAAGACCCCCTTCACGGGGCGCACACCACCCGTCAGCGCGAGTTCGCCGACGATGGCGAAGTTGTCGAGTTGATCCGTTTCAATCTGCTCGGACGCCGCAAGCATGCCGATGGCGATGGGCAGGTCGAAGCTGGGCCCTTCCTTTTTAACATCCGCCGGCGCGAGGTTGATCGTGGTGCGCCCCATGGGAAATTTGTAGCCGGAGTTGGAAAGCGCGGTGGTGACCCGATCCTTGGATTCCTTGACCGCCGCGTCCGGAAGCCCGACGACGACAATCAGCGTGTCACCATAGCCCGCGTTCACTTCAACCTCGACGGGATAAGCCTCGATGCCGTTAACCGCTGTGGAACAAACCTTGGCTAACATGGCCCCAGTTTACAGAGTCGAAGGAAGACGGCAACCGGTTCCGTAACCCGCAACAACGAAAGCCAACGGTGATCAAACGGGCGAGTTTGGCAGGCCATATGTGCCACCGTGCGGGCAAACTGCGATCCAAACAACGCCCCCACCGGCTGACGGCAGCAAAAAAGAAAAGGGGCCACTGTTTTACCAGTGGCCCCTGACCAATCGTGAAGTGACTCATCCTCAGCGCAAGCGCATCACGGAATGCGCAACCGGAAGAATACCGTCTCGCTCGTGGTGCTGACGGGGAAGTTGGTCGCCGTCACGCTTGCGGTGCCGGGGATGTCGATCCAGCCGGTCGTGAGACCGATGCTGCGGTTGTTCGTCTGGGTCTGGAGAATCCAGCCCGCGTGATCCGCCGGCCAGCTCAGGTTGAGCGAACCACCGCTCGCGCTGAACGTGAGGTTCGTCGGATTGGTAGCGATGGACGCTTGCACGAGCAAACTGCCTGAGCCCGTGATGAACGTGCCGACGTTGCCGCTATTGTAAACGCCTGCCGGTTTCGAAACACCACCCAACACCAGCGCCGCCACTTGATTCGTGGTGCTGAAGTCCAGCTGGAGGAACGCATTGCTGCTGACGGACACGGTGGCGTTGGTGGCCAACGTCGCTTGCGCGAGCTCCAGCGTGCCGTTCTGCACCACGGTGTTGCCCGTGTAGCTGTTGGCGCCGGTGCAGTAAACCAAGCCGGAGCCCTTCTTCGTCAGGCCGCCATCCGTGACATCGCCGCTGAAGTGTTCAAGCGCCGTCGCGATGATGACGCTGTTGCCGTTGTCATCAACGACCGCGCCGTTGCTGCGGACATAGGCGTGGGCGTTGCCTGTGCCGAGATCCATCAAGGTGCCCGCCGCCGTTGCCTTCAGAGTGCCGCCGTTGAAGTTGAATGTGCGCGTGCCGGTGGCATTCGCCGTGAGGATGGCTGATACGCTCAATGTGCCGCCGTTCAGGTTGAAGATATTTTGCACGGTGCTGCCGTTGCCTTGATGCATGTCCACCACGCCCGAACCGCCCACGGTGGTGGCGTTGTCTGAGTAGAACGTGATGGCACCCGCATTCAGGTTGATGGTGTTGGTGCCGGTGTTGTTGCCGATGGCGTAACGGATATCCGTGTTCGCATTGATGTTCAGCGTGCCGCCATTGACATCAAGCTGTGAGGTGCAGGTATCCCACTGGTTCATGATGAACCAGCGCTTGGTCGCAGTGGCAACGTTCACGGTGCCACCATTGATGATCATCTTGCCGATGTCGCCGTTGGCGTTGCCCGCGAAGCCGAGGAGCACATCGCCCTCGCTGCTAAACGTGCCGCTGTTGACCGTAACCGTGCCCTTGGCCGTGCTGCTGGCGTTCGCGCCTGCACCGACGCGGAGCGCGCCGACGGAAACAGTGCCGCCATTGAGATTCAACGCGCCCGTGCCGCTGTTGATGCCGACGTTCAACGTGGCGCCGCTGGCGGTGACGGTGGAGTTTCCGTTCACATTCATCGTGACATCGGACCCGTCTGATTCGCCGACAAAGAAATTGCCCGCGGTAACCGTGAGCGCAGAAGTGTCGTTCAAGTTGATGGCGCCCTTGGGCTTGTTCGCGCTGTTGCCGCCGTTGTAGCCCGCGCTGACGTTCTGAGCCGAAACAACCGCGCCGTTGGTCAGCACCAATTCAGAGGATACGCCACCGACGCCGTTGCCACGCCCGATGGAGAACCAACTCGAAACGTTGAGCGTCGCGCCGTCCACGACGATCTTTGCATCGTTGCCTGCGCCGCCGTTGGCGATCACGCCGCCGATGACCAATTCACCCGTCACAGTTTGAACGCTGCCGCCGGTGAGCTTGACCGTGCCGGCTTGCGCCATCAGCGGGCTGCTGAACCCGCCGGAGGTGGCTTGAGCCAAATCCCAAGTGGCGTTGGTGGTCACGGTCAAGATGCCGGAGCCCTTCTTGAACAAGGAGCCGCTGCCCGAAATCGGGCCGCTGAGAACCGTGGTGGCCGTGCCGGTGACGGTGAGCAGATTGCTCGCCTTGTTCAACGTGTTGCTGAGCGTGAGGCTGCCCGCGGAAGTGTTGAGCGTCTGGCTACCGCTCAGAGTGACCGGGACGCTCACGACCTGTGGATTGGCCGAGAGATTCACGATGCCGTTCGCGGTCAAGGTGAGCGTGCTGCCGTTGGCCGTGCCCAAATTGAAGCTGCCCGCCGTCGCATCAAACGTCACGCCGGTGACGCTGAGGTTGGTGTCGAGGTTTGGCGTCAACCGCGTCGTGCCAGCAAAGGTCACAGCGTCGCCGGAGTTGGCCGGATTGACGATGCTCCAGTTGGGGCTGGTGCTCCAATTGTCGTTGGCACCCGCACCGGTCCAGACTTCGTTCGTGGCGACAATCGTGTTGGTGGCGATCGAGGCCGGGCTGCTCAGGCCCGTGTTGGCAGCGGCCACGACGGAGATGAATTTCACGCCGGGAGCGATGCTCGAACCGACCACGAAGGAGTTGGTGTAAACGTTCGGCGTGCCGGACAGAACCAATTTCGCCGTGCTCGAACCACCGATCTGACTGGCGTCCGCAACGACGTTGGTGACTGAGCCCGTGCCCGGAGTGACCGTGGCCGTCACCGTGACGCGCTGATTGCGAACCGCCGTGGCGGGGCTGGCGCTGGCACTGACCGTCGGCGCAACGGCGGGGGTGTAATGGAGCACGAGGTTGTTGCCGGACTGTTGCACGGAGAAGCTCAGGTAGTTCGCAGGCGTGGTGCCATCCCAGACGAGTGAAGGCGTGGAACCCATCGTAGTCGTGCCTGTGACCGCGCAGAGCACATAGTCCGCGTTGGTGGCGAGGTTGGCCGCGCCGCTAAGGGCTTTGATGCGGACGCTGGCTGCGCTGCTGAGGGTGAGATTGCCAGTGACAACGACCTGATCGTTGCCGGTGTTGTTAACCGTGCTGAGATCCAAGCGGAACGCGCCGCCTGCATTCATGTTCAAATCGTTGTTGAACGTGAGCGTGCCTGCGGTGCCGTCGGTGCCAGGATAAATATCCATGCCGACTGCCGCCGTAGCGTTGCCGGTGACCGAGCCGACACCAGAGACGGGATTCTGGATGCCAACGGTGAGCGTGGTGACGTCGAGCGTGCGGCTCGCAGGGATGACGACTTGGCTGGCGAGCGTGGCCGTGCCGCTCAACGCCAGCGTGCCGTTGCTGATGACCGTGTTGCCCGTGTAGGTGCTGAAACCGCTAAGTGTGAGCGTGCCAGCGCCGAGCTTCGTCAACACGCCAGCCCCAGCGATGGACTGAGCAATGGTGATATCGGATCCGGCGGTGTCGATGTTGGCGCCGCCTGCATTTACATTGGCCGCAGTCAATCCCTGCATGAACGTCGCAGTGGTCGCCGTCGGCTTCAATGTGCCGCCGTTGAAGTTGAAAACGCCGGAACCAGACGTGGCTGTCCGGGTGATACTAGGAATCGTCAGCGTGCCGCCGTTCAGGTTGTAAGTGTAGCTTCCCGAGTCGCCGGCCTGGCCCAGACTCAGGTAGCCTGAACCGCCCA
>JBEGQI010000230.1:0-2615 GCA_041181065.1 Verrucomicrobiota bacterium
CGGGCCTGCTGCTCGACATTCCGGCGGGCTTGCCCGTCGTAATCCCGGCAGTGCGCAATCCATGCGTCTACTTGCTCTCGGAGATCCTTCTCCGGAGGTGCCGCTGGCAAATCCACGAAGAACTCTACGGTGACCCGGAAGCGCATGGAGGCAAAAAACTAGCGGGAACACTATTGACTGGTATAGGCCACAGTCCGCTAGCCTTTGCTGCATGGGAAAGTTCCTCCGGGTGTTCTGCTCCTTCGCTGCCATCGCGGGCATTTTGATTGCCGTCTCAGCCAAAGACGCACAAGCGCAGGGCATAGGCGTTGTGCTGGCGCTGATGTTCGGCTTCTTCTTCCTGCTGTTGCTGGTGAAGCGGGTGTTCTGACTATGGCATCTTGCCAAGAAGACTGGGACGATAAGCAGGAGCGCACGATCGCACTGATGCGGCGCATGTGCGATCCCGCCACAAAGGGACGCACCGGGAAACGCTTGCCGCTGCTCTTGATCGTGTCTGTCGTGTTCCTGCTGTTTCTTGTCCTAGCGATCGGCGGCAAGGTTCTTTCGCACTAAGTCGATGGCGCTAGCCGCGATGCCCTTCGCCGCCTCGACGGCGCTGGCGATCGTGCCGCCCGTTCCCTCGACCTTTGCGAACTTACCGAGCGGGCATTCGACTCCTGCGAGCGTGAGCTTCACGCTCAGCTTCGAGCGCTGATTCGCGCCACACCCGCACTTGGTGCAGAAGCCGACGCCGCCGTCGTCGCGCATGCCTTCGAGTTCATCGACTCGCCAGGGGCACGCCAAGCACAGGCGCATGCGCTCTTCAAACACCGCGGCCGGCGCCGGGCCTCCCCAGGCGTGGCGCGCCTCGACGCCGATGTACTGCGCGGCTTTCTTTGCAAGTCGCGCCTTCTCACCTTCAACATTTCGCCTGTTTAGTTCCTCGGCACGAGCCTTTTGCACCGCTTCGTCTCGCTGCTTTGCAGCCTGCCGCATGGACGCTTCAATGCTTTCCTTCGATCTGCCTGGAGGGTAGTAGAAAACCTGCATCAGTCTTGCGGGGTTGAAAGTTCCCATTTCTGTTCGTAGGTTGAACAGTCAGGGCAATATCTCGTGTTTGCGACGGTCACCTCATTGCCAGCCCCAGCGCCAGTGATCACTGTCCAAACTCCATTGACCCATTGCCCCTTTGCCGGGCTTCGCGTCGTTGATCCTGCCTTCGTCCACTTTGGATACTTGACTGCTCCACCTTCCTCGTTGGAGGTGCCTTCGGGGTGCGTGTTATCGCATGGGCTTGTGTAGTCACCGTCAACGCTGCAAGAGAAAGCGTTTTCCAAACTGGTGCACACGCAAGCTCGCGGCCACGGCGGACAGGGATCAAACAAAGAACCCCAAATGTGAAGCACGACATCGTTGCGAATCACCGGGTCCATTCCGTTGCACGGAACCCACTGGCTTTCATCTTCAAACGGAGCGCGACTCACTACTGCGTCTGGAGGAAATGCACCGCATCGCCCAGGGGGTGTGATTTGAGTGCCGCCAGCGTCGTAGGCGCGATGATCTGCCCTGATCATTGCAAACGCCATGCGAGTCGATGCCACGCTTCGGGGAGGGTGATACGCGCAGAATGTTGCCGAAAAAATAGACTGCCCCTGCCCGCCATCGGCAACCTGAGCACATGTGGCTTCGCAGACTTGGAAGTTCTCTGCGTTGTACGGATCTCCGTGGCAGTGCATGTTTGCCTCGAATGGAAACCCCTTGTAGGTGCCAAGAATCGGATCTAAACCAAATTCCAAATTGGAGTCCAACGACCCAGCCATCGGCTGCGAAATAACCGCGCGCCCCGGGGGATATACCTGCGGGCCTTCTCCCGGCGGGCAGCAATGGCAATCGGGGTACTGGTAGTTCTTGTCTGATCCGATCGAGTTGTCGATGTAGATGTGGTACGGGCCCCACGGTTTGCTCGGATCGCGCCGACTGTAGACCTGATACATCTTCGTCCCGCCGTCCGTGCAAACCTGCAGCTGATTATCTACGCCACCACGGAAATGATTGATATAGCCGTACTTGTCTCTTGATACGCCGCCGCTGTAAATTGAACCAGTGTAGATGCAGCTGTAGGTGAGTTCACCGCCATTGGGCATGGTGGTTTGCAGCAAATTGTGTGCACAGGTCGCGTCGTTGCTCTGTTGAGCGCAGGGCCCGCAGCTTTCACCAACGAAAGCTTCATCTGTGAGCGTTTGCGGTTGCTGAAGCCATACGGTTGTGTCTGTTCCAGCAAAAATCCCTTGCGCAAACATGTGCTGGGGATAGTTCCAGCTGGGGCTGCCCTGCGGCTCAATCAATGCACCGCTGTGCCCTGATCCCTTGCAGATTTCAACGCATGAATCAGTCGGCGAATGAATGTTCGAACAGTTGTTGATGCCGCTGATTCGTGGATCATCAATATCGTCCTGCGTGCCAAATGTGCTCCACCCGTAGGCTTGTTCGTATTGTGAATTTGCAACAGGGAATGGCCCGCCTGTGGTGCCAGTCGGTCGCACTTGTTG
The DNA here is from genome assembly GCA_041181065.1 of Verrucomicrobiota bacterium. Lineage (GTDB taxonomy): Bacteria > Verrucomicrobiota > Verrucomicrobiia > Limisphaerales > DSYF01 > DSYF01. The sequence goes on from JBEGQI010000230.1 coordinate 2,532, forward strand.
TCCCGCAGTCCATCGGTTTGCCAAATTGTTTCCTGGGCCCGCCCAATTGGGGTTGTAATAGAAAAACTCGGCGCGCCCGTTTGA
>JBEGQI010000231.1:0-5480 GCA_041181065.1 Verrucomicrobiota bacterium
GCTATGTCCGTTGAACGAATCCAAGCCAGCGGGCTGAGAACCGTCCGGCTCGGTCAGACCGTAAATCGCGTAGCCATCAAGCGCGTAGGCGATGGGCAATGCTTTGCCGACGACGCTTTGCAGATGCAGGGGCGCGGCGTGGTAATGGTAATCATCCGCGCGCCCGCAATGGCCGCCCCATTGATCAAGTTCTCCGATCTCAGCGGAGACTTCGCCGCGGTTATTCTGTGGATTGAAGATCGGGATGCCGTTTGCCGCGATAGCGATTGCGCCCCGCAGGAAATGATTCTTGATCGTCTGCGGCTGCGCGGCGGGCACGGGTGAGAGCGGGAAGCGCCACGCGTTGTCGCCGAAATACGGCTGTGGTAACGGCACTTGCTGCTGCCACGCCGTGATGCCGACCATCATGTTGTGCAGGGGCAGGCCGTCGGATTCGACGAAGAAATACTTTTCGTTAGCGTGGGTCTTCACCTTCGGCGCGAACGGCGCAAAGGCTGCCGCGATCTGCGAGGCACGACTCGAACCGGAGGCATTCAGCGCGGGCGAACGCAGCCGGATGACGTTGGTCGGCGGCGCGACGTTCTGCGCGTATTGAACCGGCAACCCGTCATGCGCCGGGTCGCCGATGAGATGGGCGGAGACGATTTGCGAAGTGATGCTGAGCGCAAGCGCAACGACAAGTGACGTGTGGTTCATCATGCTGGAGGTTGTTTGTAATACTATCGGGTTGGCGCTGCGGAGATGTCGAGGTCGGGCTTAGTGTTCCAGCGCGGTTTCCAACCGGGCTTCTCGATGCGCGTCCGGAAGATGACCGTGTTGTCGAGGTCGAGGTCTTCAGCCCAAATGAACTTCGCGCCCTTGAAGTCTGCTTGATAAAACGACTCCTTCGGGTTCACGCGCTGCTCGGTGAACTCCGTGGCGTTGCCCCACGTGCGATCATCAAAATCGATCGCGAACCAGTTCGTCGGGATGGGCGTGTGTTGGACCTTCGGATTTTGCGCGTCGCCGTTGAGCGGGCCTTTGAAGAAGCTCTTTGCCTTCCATTTCGCGTCCGTCACCGTGCCGTCAGCGAACTTGAGAATGAACCCGCCGTCGCCGATGTGATTGCCGTATTCGAGCCCGGTCTTTGCGTCGGCGTTGTCCTTGGCCATCACGGCGATGGTCATCGGATACTCGGGCAGGATGTCCACGGAGACGACGTTATGCGGGATGAAGTCGATGGAATCCACCGCCGTGAGCTTGCCGTTGATGTAGAGGACGAACCAGTTGTCGGCATAAACGTTCAACCGGATGGTGTCGGTCATCATGGGCTTCACCAGTCCGCCCGGACCACCAACGGGACCATTGCCGCGCGGCGGAGCGCCGGGCGGGCGGTCTTGCGCCAGCGCCGTGAGGGTGATCAGCGCGAGAGCGGCGAAGGTCAAAAGCAGCGCGGTCATGCGAACGCCTTTGGCGCTCTTGCTCGGCGCGGGATTATTTTCCATGGGTGGCAATGCGTTATATGCCGGCGTTCAATCCATCTTCTTCGTCGCGGCGAAGAATGAATCGGTGTTGGCGAGCTCCAGCTTGCCCGTGATTGGCCGCGAGTAAAGGTAGGCTTCGGCGCTCTTGTAACCGTCGAGGTTGCGGATCTTCATCAACGCAGCGCGTTGCGTGTCGGTGAGCGTGCGATTTACCTTGGCGAACGCCATCGTGTAGAGCCAGGACATCTCGCCATCGAGCTCACCGTAATGACGGCCCAGGGCAAGCACCTTGGCGCGGTCGGGCGTTTCGCCGGCGAGGTATTTGCGCAACTCGGTCGCGATCGCCCGACGCACTGCGATGGTTTCGTTGATGGCTTTCTTCTGCTTCGCGATGATGCCGGTGACTTCGGCGCGCTGCGTAGCGGTGAGCGTGTCGAGGAAATCGCTGCCGCCGTCGCCGGTGCGCGAGAGGCTGATGTCAAAATCGCGTTTGCCCATCGCGGGCATGTCCTTCATGTAAAAGCCACCGAAGTATGTGCCGTGGCGCTCGGGACAGAAATAGGTGTCGGCGTCGAGGTTGCCGGCGGTCCAACTGAAGAACTCGCTCGCGTAGGTCATGTAAGCCACGTTGAAGATCTGCGGCTTGCCACGCCCGGTGTCGCGGATCTTGTCACGCTCATCAATCGCCGGCCAGGAATTGAAATCGCCGAACTTCATCTTTGCGAAATACGTCTTCTGCTCGAGGGTGAGCGAACGCCACACCTGCGCCATCACCTCAGCGCGTCGTAAACTCAGCTCCGCGTCCTTTTCAAAGATATCGCCGACGTAGCGAACGACTGCGGCTTCGTTCAATCCCTCGCTGCCGGCAGGAATCTGCGCGTCAAGTTGGCGATGGAACGCTTTGATCAACGGCAGTCGCATCTTCGCGAGGGCTTCGAGCTGCGACGATTGTTCCTCGGCGAGGTCGAGAAGCTTCTGCTTCTGCTCGGTATTCAGCGTGGCGAGGACGTTGCCGGCGACCCGATTTAGGAACATCGGATTGTGCCCCTTCACCGCGACGTCGATGTCGCGCATGTATTGGAAGCCAAAGAAGTCGCAGACCTTGCCCGGCGGGATGAACGTGGACGCGCCGAAGTCGCCTGTGATGAATGCCAGGCCATTGAACGCGATGGTGTGGAGCTGCGCCTTGTCCGACACGGCCTGCGTGATGGAGTATTTATCTGCGGGCGAAAGTGGTTCGCTCCGCTCGCGACGTTGACCTTCGCCACGCGGCGGTTTTTCGTCAGCGGCCCGGAGTGGACGGTCCTCCGTCGGTTGGGCGAGGCTGATTAACGTCGAACTACCCAGCAAAGCTGCCACGAGAAGCGAGGTTGTTTTCATACAACTAAGCAGACCTGCGGCGCATTAAGCCAATCGGCAAGATTTCATTAAAACGCATTAACGAATTTCCTTTCGACGAACCGAGGTCGGCGGCGGTAGCTTGAAGCCGTGAAAATCCTCGTCGTGGAAGACGACAAGAAGCTCGGCGGGTTCGCGCGCAAAGGACTCGAGGCGGCGGGCTTTGTGGTGGATCTCTGCGCCGACGGCGACGAGGGGTTCACGCTGGCGACCACGCGCAGTTACGACGCCATCGTGCTGGACATCATGCTGCCGGGTCGCGATGGGCTTAGCATCTTGCGCAACCTGCGCGAGCAACATTCCACCGTGCCGGTCATCCTCCTCACGGCCCGCAGTGCGCTGAACGAGCGGCTCGATGGCCTAAATCTCGGTGCGGACGACTATCTCACAAAGCCATTCTTTATCGAGGAGCTCGTCGCGCGGCTGCACGCGTTGCTGCGGCGGGCAAGCGGACAGCAAACCACGTTGCTGGAATACGGCGACATCACCGTCAATCTCGTCACGCGCGAAGTGAAGCGCGGCGGGCAAAACGTCGAGCTGACGGCGCGCGAGTTCGCGTTGCTCACGTGCTTGATGCGGTCGCCGGGGCGGACGTTCACCCGCGCGCAGATCTGCGAGCAGGTCTGGAATTATCATTTCGATCCAGGCACGAACCTCGTGGATGTCTACGTGACACATCTGCGCAAGAAGTTGAGTCGCGAGGGTGGACCGCCGTTCATCGAGACGGTGCGCAGCGTCGGCTACCGCATTCCGTCGGAAAGGCCTGGGCAATGATGCTGAACTCATTTCGAGTCAAAATCGCGTTATGGTCGGGCATCTTCACCGCCCTACTGCTGATCGGTTCGGGCGTGCTGCTCTGGCGCATCACGCAACAGTTCAATCTCAATCAACTCGACCGCGAAATCCGAAACCTCGGTCAGGCCAATCTCGACCGCGTGCAGGGCGGGGACCATTGGGCGCGCTTGGAGGAAGCGCTACGGTTTGTTTCCGGCAATCAGCGGTCGGCACGGTTCGTCCTGTGGGTGAAGCACAACGACAAGGTGATCTACCAGTCGCCGGATTGGCCGGCGGAACTATCGCCGGAGGGTTTTCACGTGCCGGAAACCTACGAAGGGCCAAACGCGCCCAAGCCGGGACAACCGCTGACTCCTCCGCCGCGACGCGGTGAACCAATCTCCGCCAGCAATCCTGCTTTACCGCTTAGGTCGGCGGAGTTCTCGACGCGCACAACCGGCGCGAACGCCTGGCGGATTGGGGTGATGGGCAATCCCTACGTGACGCTAATCCTTGCCGCGAACATGGACGAGTTCGACGCTCGTATGACGGGGCTGCGCACCGTGTATTTCACTACGCTCATTGCGGTGCTTGCGCTGGTCGCCGGCGGTTCGTGGCTCGTGGCGCGGAGGGCGTTGCGGCCGGTAACAGCGCTCACTGAAACCGCCGCTCGCGTTACTGCCCGCGGACTTGACCAGCGCATCGCCCCAATGACCGGCGACGCGGAGTTCGACCGGCTGGTCACTGTCTTCAACGAGATGCTCGACCGATTGGAGAAGAGCTTCACCCAAGCCACCCGCTTCAGCGCCGACGCGTCGCATGAGTTAAAGACGCCGCTAGCCCGATTGCAGGCGGAATTGGAACAGGCGCTCGCCAGCGCGCCCACCGATTCACCGCAGCAGGAAGTGTTCAGCAGCATGCTCGATGAAGTGAGCCGCCTGAAAGCCATCGTGCAAAAGCTGTTGCTGCTCTCACTCGCGGACGCCGGAAGGCTGGAGTTGCATCGCGAGCCGGTGAATTTGACGCGGATGCTGGAAAGTGTGGTCGAAGATTGCCGCCTACAAGCGCCGCAACTGACCGTGGAACAGACACTCGCACCCGACGTGGAAGTTCAAGCCGATGTGCAGTTGCTGGAGCAGGCGTTGCAAAACCTCGCAACCAACGCAGTCAAATACAATTGCGAGGGCGGCAAGATTCGCTTTGAGCTTTCGACAGGCAGCGATCGCGCGATTGTCCGAGTGGCAAGCACCGGCCCGGGCATCCCAGAATGCGATCGCGAAAAAGTCTTTGAACGCTTCTATCGCGTCGACAAATCCCGTAGCGGTCGCGTGAAAGGCACCGGCCTAGGTTTGAGTTTAGCACGCGAAATCCTCCGTGCTCACGGGGGAGAGTTAATTGTGGAATCTAGCAATAGCGGCCTGACCCAGTTTTTGGCAACGTTAACAAAAACCTGACTCTAAAAGGCGCACCTCGTGATGCCTGATGTAGTGCCGGCACCATATTCGGCCATGCCCAAACCTCGATTGCCCGTTGCCTTCAACCATTCCACCAAAGAATCACCAATCTGGACGGCATCCTCGGATGCCATAACACCCGGCTAAATGTTGCAAGCAATCAAGTCCGTGATCGCATTCAAATCCTTTCGACTTTAATGATCGCTGGCTGCTTGGTGGGGCGTCGAGATGGGCTTTTACGATTTGCCAAAGGCTGTAACCGCGCAACCAAATATCGCTTAGGGCACGTAGCGGGTGCGGAAGAAGTCGTTCGTTGGGGACAACGAAAGCGCGTTGGTGTAATTCAACCTCCCGAATCCGTCAGCCATGTTGGTCAATTGTGGCGCCCAGA
>JBEGQI010000232.1:0-8220 GCA_041181065.1 Verrucomicrobiota bacterium
CGGGCTGGGTTTCTACGACGACTACATGAAGATCGCGAAGCAGGATGCCGGCGGCGCGGCGGAAGTCGTGAAGTTGGTGGTCCAATTCGCCCTGGCATTCTTTGTGGGAATCTATCTTTGGAAACTGCCGGAGCTCAGTTATCAAGTGGACCCGATCACGTATCGGCTCGTGGATAAGAATAATCTGGCGAGCACGCTGTTGCTTCCGTTCTACAAATATCCTCTCGCCATCGGCGGCATCGCTGGCGTGTTGCTCATCGCGTTCACGATTGTGGGCAGTTCAAATGCGGTGAACCTCACGGACGGTTTGGACGGCTTGGCCATCGGCTGCACGCTCATCGTCTCGGTGGCGTTCCTGTTCCTGACCTATTTCGCCGGCCATGCGCGCATCGCGGCCTATCTGCAGATTCCTTACGTGCCGGGCGCGGGTGAACTCACGGTGATCTGTGCGGCGATGATCGGTGCGGGGCTGGGTTTTCTTTGGTTCAACTGTCACCCAGCGCAAGTGTTCATGGGCGATACCGGTTCGCTGCCTTTGGGCGGTGCGCTTGGCATCATCGCGGTCCTTATCCATCAGCCGTTCGTGCTCGTCATCGCGGGCGGCGTTTTTGTGGCGGAAGCGGTGTCGGTCCTGATGCAACGGAGCTGGTTCAAGTTTACGCGGCTCCGCTTTGGTGAAGGTCGAAGAATTTTCCTGATGGCGCCTTTGCATCATCACTTCGAGAAGAAGGGCTGGTATGAATCACAGGTGGTCGCCCGGTTTTATATCCTGTGCTTTCTCTGCGTGGTGCTGGCGTTGTGCACATTGAAGATCCGTTGAAGCATGCCTGAACTTGCGAACAAAAAAGTGCTCGTGGTCGGTCTCGGTGGACGAGGCCGGGCCGCGTGCGGTTTGCTGCGCAAGCACGGTGCGTTCGTCGTCGGTGTCGATGGTGCGGACACCCCTTCGTTGCGCGCGAACACGGCGCCGCTCAAGGCGGACGGCGTGGATGTTCGGCTGGCTGCGACAATCGTGCCGCCGTTGGAATTTGATCTCGCTGTTGTTTCGCCCGCGGTGCCGCCAGCGTCGCCGCTCTATCGCGATGTCGTGGCGCGGAAGATCCCGATGATGGGCGAACTGGAATTGGCTTACCAACTGGCGAAGTGCCTGGCCATCGCGATCACCGGCACGAACGGGAAGGGGACCACCGCCGAACTCGTCGAGCGCATCTTGCTCGCCGACCATCGTCGCGTGTTGACCGCAGGTCATCGGGCGCGTCCGGTGTGTTCCATTGTCGAGCAGACGCGCGAGCTTGATTTCCTGATCCTGCAAACGAAGGCGCAGCAGTTGGAGTTGACCGAGTTTTTCCGTCCGACAGTTGCCGTGCTGTTGAATCTGGCGCCGGATCATCTGGATCGTTACCCGACGGCGGCGGATCATGAACGTTCGCTGGCCGGGATTTTCCGGAATCAACAACCATTCGATTGGGCCATCGTCCAAAGCGCGGCGCTCGCTGAGTTGCGCGCACTCAAACTTGAAGTGCCGTCGAAGTTGGTGACGTTCAGTGCGTCGGACAGCAGCGCTGATTTGTATCTGGACCGTGGATTGATATTGAGCCGCGTGCCGAATTGGGAAGGCCCGCTTCTGGATACGAATCAGTGCCAGCTCCGTGGTCCGCACAATGCCGAAAACATGATGGCCGCTTTGGCGGTCGGCCATGCGCTGCGTGTGCCCTTGGAAGTGATGGTTGAGGCTTTAAAAACGGCGTCTCCTGTGTCACATCGTTGCGAATTGGTTGGCGAAGCGAACGGCGTGCAGTTCGTGAACGATTCCAAGGCTACGAATCTGGATGCAATGCAGCAGGCGTTGCGCACGGTTCGCACGGCATCAGGTGGTCAGCCAAACGTCTGGCTCATTGCCGGTGGTCGCGGCAAAGGTCTCGATTATCACGGTGCCGGGCCGTTGCTGACGCAGCGAGTCAAGGGTGCTTTTTTGATCGGCGAGGAAGCGGAAAATCTCCGCGCTGCGTGGAGTTTGTTTACTCCTTGCACCCCCGTCGGTTCACTGTTAGAAGCTGTGTCGGAAGCGGCGCGAAAAGCGTCAGAAAATGACGTGGTTCTGCTCTCGCCCGCCTGCTCGAGCTTCGATCAGTTCCGTGATTATCAACATCGCGGTGAAGCCTTTTGTCAGGCGGCGAAATCCATATGTGGGGGTGCAATTAGTGACGCACCCAAGATGCATGGTGGTTGAACCGTGCCCAGATGTTGGACGCCGTGTTATTGAGAAGTTATTAACAATTTGCCTGGGTTCTCTTTGAGGTCGAGGACACTGGGTGAAGGAACCGAAACTAAAAACCAAAATTGACCTCACAGAAAGGACGCTGAAGAAGCGCCAACGCAACATGAATAGCAACCTGTTCTCCGCTCAACCGAATGCCGCTGCCGGCCCGAAAGATCAAGGCCGTGCGCGCGTCAAGATCGCCGTCTTCTCCGTGCTCGCCGTGCATGTCGCCGGCTTGACCGCCCTCCTGCTCACGCAGGGCTGCCGCAGAGAGGAAGCACCACCGCCCGTTGCTCCTGAAACGCCTGCTGTGACAAATACGCCCGCCATTACGGACACAAATTTGCCGTCCGCGATGACGACCAACTTCCCATCGTTCGGGGAAGCTATTTCCAACACGGTGCCACCGGTCGTCCAGGAAACTCCCATCGCAAGCCCGACGAAATACAAGATCAAGAAGGGCGACAACTTTTCTACGATAGGGACCCAGTTCCATGTCACTGCGGCCGCCATCGTTGCGGCCAACCCCGGCGTTGATCCGAAGAAACTTCAGATTAACCAAGAGATAAATATTCCGGCGCCGACGGCGCCGAAGACTCCCACGGCAGCTGTTGTGGATGCGGGTGGTCCGACCACCTACAAGGTTGTTTCCGGCGACACCCTCGGCTCCATCGCAAAAAAATTCGGGACGACGGTAAAGGCGATTCAATCTTTGAATGGCTTGACCACGACGAGCATCAAGGCAGGGCAGACGCTGAAGATTCCAGTGAAGGCCGCGCCGGCTCCTGCGCCCGAGATGCCGGCTGTTGCGCCGATTGCGCCGGCCACCACAACACCACCGGCCCAGTAATACTCCACGGCGCCGGTCTTCCTCAACCGGCGCCAGCACACGGATAGGCATGAAGGTCGCCGTCACGTTGCTGGTTTTTTGCGTTGCCGCCCTCCTTGCGTTGGGGATGGTGATGCTTTACAGCGCGAGCATGACCCAGGTGGGCGCGCATTACCTGATGATGCAGCTCATCTGGTGCGCGCTTGGTCTGGTGGGATGCGGCGTGATGGCGGCGACCGATTATGCCCTGTTAAAAAAATTCGCTTGGCCACTATTTGGTGTGGCGGTCGTCCTGCTTGTGCTGGTGTTGATCCCGCACATCGGTCACTCGGTCAAAGGCGCACGTCGGTGGATCGGGGTGGGCGGGTTGAATTTTCAGCCGTCGGAATCCGGCAAGATCGCCTTGATCATCGCGTTGGCGTGGTATTGCGAGAAATTCCAGCGGCAGATGACGACATTCAAGCGTGGGCTATTAATACCGGGCTTGTTCATCGGGCTGGTGCTGGGGTTGATTTTCATCGAGCCCGACCGTGGGGCGACCATTCTTCTGGCGTCCGTGTGCACAGCCATGCTGGTCGTGGCGGGTGCGCGCTGGCGGTTCATCGTCCCGCCCGCTTTGCTGGCCATCGTGGCCCTCGCCATTTCCTTCTGGCATGACCCAATGCGTTCGGCGCGCATCTATTCTTGGTTACATTTGGAGGAGACGAAGCTGGAGAAGGGACATCAGGCATATCAGGCGTTGATCGCCCTCGGCTCTGGTGGGCCAACCGGCTTGGGGCTCGGAGACAGCCGGCAGAAGCTTGGCTTCGTGCCGGAACACCACACTGACTTCATCCTCTCCATCATCGGCGAGGAACTCGGGCTCATCACGCTTGCCGTAGTGGCTGCATTCATTGTCATCGTTGCGTGCGGTGCGTTCATCTCAATCCGCGCGCGCGACAACTTCGGCATGCTGCTCGGCTGCGGCATCACTTTTTTGATCGGCTTTCAGGCATTCATCAACATAGGTGTCGTGACCAGTGCGCTGCCCAACAAGGGCCTGCCGCTTCCATTTATCAGCTACGGCGGTTCAAACTTGTTGATGATGCTCACGTGCGTTGGTGTCTTGTTCAGCATTGCGCGCCGCGCCCATCAGCACGCAACTCAGCCCGACCTGCCGCTGCCGTCTGCCAAGTCCGACAACCCTTTCAGCCCGCGCACTGCCTGATGCACGCGAACGTCACATCACCCCGGATCGCCATCGCGTGTGGCGGGACGGGCGGCCACCTGTTTCCCGGCATCGCCGTGGCGCAGCAGCTCGCCGCTCGCGGTTGTCGGGTGACGTTGCTGATTTCACCGAAGGATGTGGATCAACAGGCCGTGAAGTCCGCCAGCGGTTTTGAGATCGTGACGCTTCCCGCCGTCGCGCTGCAAAGCGGCAGCCGGCTCGCATTCTTCCGGGGCTTCGCGAAATCATTCTTTGCCGCGCGCAAATATTTCAAAGCCCATCCGCCGCAAGCGGCCCTCGCGATGGGCGGCTTCACCAGTGTGCCGCCGGTGCTGGCCGCGAAGTGGAGTTGCGGCGCAAAAGCTTTCCTGCACGAGTCGAACACGATTCCCGGTCGCGCCAATCGCGTGCTGTCACGCTTCGTGGACTGCGCGTTCGTCGGTTTTTCCGAGGCGGCTTCTCGGTTGAAGTCCCGCCGGTCGCAGGTCACCGGCACGCCGGTGCGCCCGCAGTTCCAGCCGCGTGAAGTTGCCGACGCACGTCGCGCGTTGGGTTTTGATTCGGCGCGTCCGCTGGCGCTCGTGATGGGCGGCAGTCAGGGCGCGAGCGGGGTGAATGAACTCGTGTTGCGCGCGTTGCCGTTGCTGGCCAAGTCAGTTCCCCAATGGCAGTGGCTGCATCTTTCCGGTCCCAACGATGCCGAAAAAGTTCGCGCCGCTTATCGGGCCGTTGAGTTGACTGCGGTCGTCCATCCATTCTTTGCCGACATGGAAGTTGCGTTGGCTTCGGCGGATGTCGTGGTGACCCGGGCGGGCGCGTCTTCGCTGGCGGAGTTGGCAGCCATGCGGTTGCCGGCGGTTCTTGTGCCTTTGCCGACCGCTGCGGACAACCACCAGCTCTTCAATGCACGCGCCTTTTCGCAAAGTGGTGCGGCGCGTTTGCTGGAGCAGAAGACCTCTTCGCCGGAGGAACTCGTCCGCCAATTGCGCGAACTGGCCGAGAACACTGCGGTCCGATCCACAATGCAGGCGGCGTTGGCGAAGTGGCACGCGCCGAATGCTGCCACTGAGATCGCGGAGAATATTTTGAAGACCCTGAACGGTGCGACCGCGACAGCGCCCGAGGTGGGGGCGATGAAGCACAACCCCGGATTCGTCGCATGATCGCTGTTCTGGAACCTGAGATGGACACCGTCGAACAAAACGCAGAAGCGCTGAAGAGCCGACTTACGCCGGCGTCGGTGATTCGTGCGCGCGAGCCGCTTGCGAAGCGGACGACGTTGCGTGTCGGTGGGGCGGCGGACATCTACGTCGAGCCGGCGACTGAGGCGGATCTCGCACAGACGTTGCGTTTCGCTGCGGAGCATTCGCTCGCGTTCTTCGTGCTGGGGCGCGGTTCAAACCTGTTGATCCGCGACGGTGGCGTGCGCGGCATCGTCATTTCGCTGACGCAGCCGCACTTCAGTCGGATCGAAGTCGTCGCTCGCGAACACAAGATGGTGTGCGGCGGGGGCGCGAAGTTGAAGGATGTCGCCAACGCAGCGAAGCGCAACGGCATCGCGGGCATGGAATTTTTGGAAGGCATCCCGGGGTCCGTCGGCGGGGCGTTGCGGATGAATGCCGGCGCTTACGGCGGGGCGATGTTCGATGTCGTGGACTCGTTGCGGTTCATGGATTTCGCGGGCAACGTGCAGGAAGTTCCCGTCGAGCGCGTGCAAGCGTCGTATCGCAGTTGCCCGTTCTTCAAGACGCACATTGCGGTTGGCGCTGTGTTGAAAGGTCAGGCGGGGCAACGAGATTCCATCGAGAAACGCATGGCGGAGTGCAGCCAGAAACGCTGGTCGTCGCAGCCCAAGGCGCCGAGCGCCGGCTGCGCGTTCAAGAATCCAAGCGCGATCCCCGCAGGCCGCTTGGTCGAGGAGTTGAAGCTGAAGGGCACGCGAGTTGGTGGTGCGATGGTTTCGTTCGAGCACGGGAATTTCATCGTGACGGATGGCACCGCGACGGCGGCGGATGTTTTGCGATTGATGGCGCTCATCAAGGAGCGTGCGCTGGCCGAACGCGGCATCACGCTTGAAAGCGAAGTGCAAATTATCGGGAGTGACGAATGATTGATCCTTGGAACATCGTGGTGATGCTGGGCGGACCGAGCGCCGAGCGCGAAGTGTCGCTCCGCTCCGGCGCCGCCGTGGCGAACGCGCTCCGTTCCCTCGGGCATCGGGTGACAGAGCTGGACCCGAAGCCGTGCAGTTGGAAATTGCCGGAAGACACGAAGGTGGTGTTCCTCGCATTGCACGGCACTTACGGCGAAGACGGCGCGGTGCAGGCGGAACTCGATCACATGAACGCGCCTTACACCGGGTGCAGTGCCGAGGCTAGTCGCATCGCATTCGACAAGGTGCTGACGAAGAACCGTTGCGCGGCGACCGGCGTGCCCGTGGCGAAGTCGCTCGTCGTGGAAGATCCGAAGACGCCGTGGCCGAAGTCGTGGAAGCCGCCCGTGGTGATGAAACCGGTGCGGCAGGGTTCCAGCGTTGGATTGCAATTCGTGGACCGCGTCGAAGACTGGCCTAGCGCACTGGCGGAAGCGTTGAAGTTCGACTCGCAGGTTTTGGTGGAGCCGAAGATCATCGGGCGCGAGTGCACCGTGGCAATCCTTGGGGATCGTGCGTTGCCGGTTGTGGAAGTCCGCCCGAAGTCGGGCGCCTACGACTACCGCAGCAAATACACCAAGGGCGAGACGGAGTATCTTTGCCCGGCGCCGTTCGATGCAGCGACGACCGCGCGTGTGCAGGAAGCGGCGCTCGGAGCGTTTCGCGCCGTGGGTGCGCGCGATTATGCGCGGGTGGATGTCATGGTGGATGAAGCGGGCGATCCCGTCGTGCTCGAAGTCAACACCCTGCCGGGCATGACGGAGACGAGCCTGTTCCCGAAGGCGGCAGCGGCGGCGGGGATGGGCTATCCCGAACTTTGCCAGCGCATGGTGGAACTGGCCGTGGCGCGCGCGATGGCCGTGCAGATGTAGGATTTGGTTATGTTCAACTTTTTCAAAGGCAAACCTCGCAACCGCCGGTTGCATGGCGGTGCGGTGCTCGATGTGAAATTGCGTTCCGATCAGGTGCGCACGACGCGCATGCGCATGCTCGCGGTCAGCCTCGGGCTCGCGTTCGGGACATTCTTCTGTGTCTTCCTGCTGTGGCGCACAGGCAATTGGTTGGCGCGCAAGCTCGTCACGGAAAATGCGGCGTTTGCCATCACGCAAATCGACGCGAGCACGGATGGTGTGATTTCGCCGGAACAGATCCGTCGTTGGGCGGGCATCCAAACGGGGGCAAACCTGATGGCCCTGAAACTTGAGGATGTGAAGAAGAACCTCGAAGTCGTTCCCTATTTTCGCACGGTGTCGGTGGAACGGGTGCTGCCGCACACCTTGCGCATCCATGTCATGGAACGTGAGGCCGTCGCGCAAGCGACCCGCATGCGTCCGCGTCAGGGTGGGGGATTCGACGCGGAGGCTGTGAACCTGGACGTGGAGGGATCCATCTTTGTGCCGCTCGACGCCCGGTTTCGGAGCGCGCCGATTCCTGCTGGCGAGCCGGCGCTGCCTGCGATCACAGGAATCAGCCCGAACGAGTTTTGGAACAAGTCCGGTCACATTGAATCCGAGCAGGGGTTGGCCGCACTGCAACTCATCCAGACCTTCAGCGAATCCGCGATGGCCGCCATTGCGGACATCAAACGAGTGGATGTGGGTTCGCCCGAAGTGCTCGTGGTGACCACGACGCGCGGCGGGGAGATCACGTTCAGCTTGCGGGATTTCGACCGGCAACTGCTGCGTTGGCGCGAGATTCAGGACCGAAGCCTCCGCTACAACAAGGTCATCGCTGCGCTCGACCTTGCGGTCACGAATAACACCCCGGTCCGG
>JBEGQI010000233.1:0-10244 GCA_041181065.1 Verrucomicrobiota bacterium
GGTTAAGCCAGCTTCCAGCCTTTGCGATAGTCGCGCTTCACGAACTTCGCGGCTTCGGGTGCGTTGGTGGCTTTCATGCTGGGACCGTCCCATTCAAGTTTCTTGCCTGCACGCAATGCGACGCAGCCGAGCAGGATGATCTCGGTGAGATAAGCGGCGATGCCGAAGTGCGAGTAAGGTTGCGGCCCGCCTTTGCAGCCGGCGATCCACTCCTGATGATGGCGCAGGTCCACTTCGCCCTTGAAAGGATTGCGCGGGATGGTCACTGGCACGACCTTCACGTCGTCGCGGGAATTCGCTTCGGAATATTCCTTCTCGTCGTTCAGCTTGATGAAGAAGCGCGCGCCGTAGTCGTCCGGCGAGAACAACTGGCCTTTGTCGCCGATGAGCAGGCAGCCAGCGATCGGCATCTCGCCCATCAACTCGGCGATGTCCTTCGTCAGGTCAGCATCCGGGCGATACGGCCGGGCTGACTTGTCTTTGGGATTGCCGTCATACCAGAAGAAGTCCACCGCCGGCATGGTGTCGCGCGCGGGGAAGACAAACTTGATCTTCGACGCCTTCGGATACGTCTCGGCGAACAGCTCGGAGTGTTCGAGCAATTCCACCGACGTTGGATAGCCGAGCTTCAACGCGCGGAACGGCATGTTCGCCGTGTGACAGGCCATGTCGCCGAGCGCGCCGGTGCCAAAATCAAACCAACCGCGCCAGTTCCACGCGTGGTAAACGTCCTTCTTGTAAGGCCGCTCCGCCGCGGGCCCGAGCCAGTTGTCCCAACTCAACGTCCCCGGCACGATGTCCGAACCGGCCGGGCGCACGATGCCTTGCGGCCAGATGGGGCGATTCGTCCAGACGTGCACCTGCCGCACCGGGCCGATGACGCCCGCTTGGATGACTTCCACCGCCCGGCGCAATCCGTCGTGCGCGCTGCCTTGATTGCCCATCTGCGTGACGACCTTGTATTTCGCCGCGAGGTCGCGCAAGTAACGCGCTTCATAGACCGTCTGCGTGAGCGGCTTCTGGCAATAGACGTGTTTGCCCAGCTTGATCGCCGCCGAAGCGACCATCGCGTGCATGTGATCCGGCGTCGAAACCACCACGGCGTCGATGTTCTTCTCTTTGTCGAGCAACTCGCGCCAGTCGCGGTAGAACTTGGCGTTCGGATACTTCGCGCGTTGCCCGGCGCACTTCACCTCATCCACATCACACAACGCGACGACGTTTTCCGTGTTGCAACAATCCGTGTCGCTTGCGCCTTTGCCCGACGCCCCGACGAACGCGATGTTCAACTTGTCATTGGCGGACAGCTTGCGCGGCTGGGCGGCGTGTGCATAACCCGCGAGCGTGAGCCCGCCCGCAGCGAGGGCCGTGGTGTAGATGAATTGGCGGCGCGAAACGCCAGCCCCGGAAGCAGGAGCAGACTTGTTGGAATTCATGCGTCTTGGTTACGCTGGACGCGGCGCAAGGGCGAGAATTTAATTTTCTTCGACCAACAAGCCCACATATTTTGGGGATGGTCAGGACCCGGAATTTTTCTTTCGCGCCTCCGGTCAACGCACCATGCTGGCGCCGTGGCGACCCAACTGAATCCCGAGGATGTCCTACGTGCGGTGCGCGCGGCGCTGGCCGAAGACGTCGGCAGCGGCGACGTGACCACGCTTGCGACCGTGCCGGAAAACTCCCTTTGCCGTGCCGTGATGCGCGCACGTGAACCTCTCGTCGTCGCGGGAATCGCCTTCGCGGAAGCCGCCTTCCGCGAACTCTCCCCGGCGTTGGAGATCAAGACGCTCAAGCCGGATGCGGCCACCGCGGCGCCGGGCGATGTGTTGTTGAGCGTCGCCGGTTCTGCGCGCGTCATCCTGAGCGCCGAGCGCGTCGCGTTGAATTTCGTCCAACGGTTGAGCGGCGTGGCAACGGCTGCCGCCACTTACGCCAACGCCATCCGTGGCACCCGGGCGCAGATTCTCGATACGCGCAAGACTACGCCGGGCTGGCGGACTTTCGAGAAATACGCCGTGACGTGTGGCGGCGCCCGCAACCATCGCATCGGGCTGTTCGACATGGTGCTCATCAAGGACAACCACCTCGCCGCGTTGCGCGATGCCAAGCCCAATGCCGTGGCCGCCGCCGTGGAACGGGCGCGCAACAAGTTTCCGCAGCTCAAAGTTGAAGTGGAGGCGGACACGTTGGAACAAGTCGCCCAAGCCGCCGATGCCGGGGCTGATTTCATCCTGCTCGACAACATGAAGCCCGAGCAGTTGCGGGCGGCGGTGCAACTCGTCGCGGGCCGCGCGAAAACGGAGGCGAGTGGCGGCGTGAATTTGCAGACCGTGCGGGCCATCGCCGAGAGCGGCGTGGATTTCATCTCCGTCGGTGCCATCACACACTCGGCGCGCGCCGTTGACATCGGCCTGGATTTCGAGCCGTGACTACCGACGCCCAACTGCTTTCCGCGTTGCGCCAGGCCGGCGATGGTTTCACCACGGCCGCGGAACTGTCGCGCCAGTTGGGGCTCTCCGGTCCGTTGATCGCCGGGCGCATCCGGGAATTGCGCAACCTCGGTTACGAGATCGAAGTCAGCCCGCACTTCGGCTATCGACTCACCGCCACGCCTGACGCGCTGCATGCGGATGATTTGATCGCGCGCCTGCCGAAGAAACGCCTGGTCGGGCGCGACATCCAGGTGTTTCACGAAACTACGTCAACGAATGACGTCATCGAAAAACTGGCTCGCGATGGCGTGAAGGAAGGCGTGGTGGTGTTCGCCGAATCGCAGACGAAGGGCCGGGGCCGCCTCGGTCGCAAATGGATTTCTCCCGCCGGCAAGGGGCTTTGGTTCTCCATCCTGCTGCGTCCCCAGCTGCGCCCGCAGGAGGCCACGCAACTCACCGTTGCTGCGGCGACCGCGCTCGCCCGGGCCATCCAAACTGAGACGCACCTCGCGCCGGACATCAAGTGGCCGAACGATCTTTTGCTCAATGGCCGCAAGGTCGCCGGCATCTTGACGGAGTTGAGCGCCGAAGTGGATCGCGTGAACCACCTCATCGTCGGCATCGGACTCGACGTGAATCAGGTGGCGACGGATTTCCCGCCGGACGTTCGCAAGCTGGCGACATCGCTCCGGATTGAAACCGGGG
This sequence comes from Verrucomicrobiota bacterium, assembly GCA_041181065.1. GTDB lineage: Bacteria > Verrucomicrobiota > Verrucomicrobiia > Limisphaerales > DSYF01 > DSYF01. The sequence goes on from JBEGQI010000233.1 coordinate 3,138, forward strand.
CGCCGCTGGATCGTGCCGAGCTGGCGGCCGCCGTCTTGCAGGAACTGGACCGCGATTATGCGCGCATCTGCCGGGGTGAGTTCGCGGCCGTGGCGGATGAATGGGAGTCGCGTTGCACGACCCTCGGCCAGAACGTCACCGTGCTCATCGGCGACCGGCGTTTGCGCGGTCGCGCCGAGTCGCTCGACGACGACGGTTCGCTGTTGCTCCGCACCGAGCACGGCCGGTTGGAGCGCATCTTAGGCGGCGACGTGACGGTCGAGAAATAAGCCGGTGCGCCGAGTCTTTTAGGTTTCAATCAGCCGGACATTCACCTACGTTGCCGTCAATCTCATGCTCCTGCTGTTCGACATCGGCAATTCCAACACGCATATCGGCCTGGCCGACGGGCAGCGCCTGCGTAAGCAGATGGACGTGCCGACGCGCGACTGGTTCTCGGGCCGCGCGGGCACGGTTGTGCGCAACTTCATCGGCCGCGCGGAACCTGAGGGGGTTGCCGTGTGCAGTGTTGTGCCCAAAGCCACACCGCCCGTGAAGGCGTTCGTGAAAGGCTGCTACGAACTCGACTGCTTCGAATTGACCCACCAGACCGTGCGCGGCGTGGGCATCAACTACCCGCAACCGGAACGCATCGGCCCGGACCGGCTGGCGAACGCCGTGGCGGCGAAGGAGAAATTCGGCGGCCCGTCCATCGTCGTGGACTTCGGCACGGCGGTGACGTTCGATGTGGTGGATGCGAAGGGCAATTACATCGGCGGCATCATTGCGCCCGGCCTCGCGGCGATGACAGATTATCTGCACGAAAAGACCGCGTTGCTCCCGCAGATCAAGATCCGCGACGTGAAGTCCGCCATCGGTAAGAGCACCGAAGAGGCGATGCTCATCGGCGCCGTGCACGGTTACCGCGGGCTCATCCGTGAACTTATCGCGGAGCTGAAGAAGGAACTTAAAGCCAAGCGGCTGCCCGTCGTGGCCACTGGCGGTTACGCAGAACTCATCGCCGCCAAACTTCCGGAGATCGAGGCCGTGGAACCGAACCTGACGCTCGAAGGACTGCGGTTGGCATGGACAGCGGCGCGCGCTTGAGTCGGACGCTCCGCTCGGTTTGAATCCGTGCGCATGACATCGCTGCTCATCGCCACGCGCAACACACACAAGGTCGGGGAAATCCGCGCCATCCTCGGCGACGGCTTCAAGTATCTCACGCTCGCTGACATCGCCGATTCGCCGAAAGTCGTGGAGGACGCGCCAACCTTTGAAGGCAACGCGCGCAAGAAGGCCGAGGACATCGCGCGCTGGCTGGCACTAAAGGAGAGCACCACGCGCGACCCTCTCCCCACCTTCGTGCTCGCCGACGATTCCGGCCTGGAAGTGGATGCGCTCAACGGCGCGCCCGGGGTTCACTCCGCCCGCTTCGCCGCGCTCGACAGCCACACGCCCGGAAACTCCAAGGACGACGACAACAATTCGAAGCTGCTGCGGTTGCTTGAGGATGTTTCGGGCCCACGCCGCACGGCGCGCTTCCGCTGCGTCATCGCATTGACGCGCGTGCCGGAGCCGCGCATCGAGAACGCTTCACCAGTCTGCTACGCCGACGAGTTCGCGCTGGGAACGGAATTCTTCGCGGGCTCGTGTGAAGGGATGATCGGTTTCGAACCGCACGGCGGCGGCGGATTTGGTTATGACCCGCTGTTCTTTCCCGTCGGCTCGGAACGTTCCTTCGCGCAATTGTCTCGCGAGCAGAAGAACGCGATCAGCCACCGTGCCCAGGCGCTGGCGAAGCTGAAGAGCTACTTCAAAAAACTTCAGAGCGCCTGAATCTGTTTCCGCAAACGGCCATTGCTGGCGATCATGCGGTAACCGCCGCCCGTCATGCGCTCGCGCCAGAACTCGCCGCCGGCGCGCTCCACGATGAAGCCGCCCGCCGCGATGTCCCAGATGCTGATGCCGCGTTCGAGATAGGCGTCGAAGCGCCCGGTCGCCACGTAGGCTAGTGCCAGACCTGCGGCGCCCATGTTGCGCATCTTGCGGGTGTTGCGGGAGAGCTTGCGGAAGACGCGCAACGCCTCACCCATCGTCTGTTCGTTCTTGCCGTAACCCATCGCCGCGATCGCGTCGTGAAGTTTGGCGCGCGGGCTGACCCGGATCGGCTTGCCGTTCAAGCGCGCCGCATCACCGGCCACGGCGCTCCACATCTCGTCGAGGAACGGATCGTAGATCACTCCGACAACCGTTGCGTATCCATCATCGACGCGCGCAGACTTCGCGTTGCTGCGGACCTGCAACGCGATGCATACGCACGCGTGCGGGATGCCGTAGGCGTAATTCACGGTGCCGTCGATGGGATCGATGACCCAGCGTGAGGGCGGATTCTCATGGCCGGAATCCCCCTCTTCACCCAACACCGCGACCTCGGGAAATGATTTCGCCAGCGTGCGTTCGATGAGCTTCTGACAACGCACGTCGAGCTCGAGCTTGATGTCGTGTGAAGCGCGGAGGTTGACCTTCTTGGTCGCGTCGAGGTTTTTGCGCATGAGCGCGCCGGCCGCGCGGGCGGCGGTCAGGGCGGCCTTGAGGGCGCGTGGGTAATCGGACTTTGTCATCGGCGCCCAACTTGCCGCACCTGGCAGCGGGAGGCGAGCAAACTTGTGGCTGCGTCATCGCGTCGCCATACTCCGCGCATGGATTCCGCCCAATCACTGGCCGTCGTGGCCTTGATTGTGTTCGCCGCCGCGAGCTTCTTCTTCTCGCTGGCGGAGACGGCGCTTTTCTCGCTGGGCAAACTGCAGCTCCGGCAACTGGTCCAGTCCGACCTCAAGAAAGGTGCCGCGGTGGAACGGCTGTTGCACCAGCCGCAGGATTTGCTGGGCACAATGGCCTTCGGCAACACGTTTGCGCTCGGCGGCATGCTGGCGTTCGGGTTGTGGATGGGGCTGACGGGCCGTTGGATGCTGGCGCCGGTGATCGCCGGCCTGTTCATCGTGCTGGTCTTCTTCTGCGAGGTGCTGCCAAAGACGCTCGCCGTGCGGCAACCGGAGCTTTGGGCCTTGCGCGTGGTGGGGTTGGCGAGCGTGTTGCATGCGGTGATCTCGCCGTTGCGTCATGCAGCGCAGGCATTGAACGCCGCCATCCTGCGCGCGGTGGTGCCCGGCAGTGTGAAGCCGTTGCCCGGGCTGACGGACGGTGAGTATCAGGAGTTGCTGGAGATGGCGCAGCAACAGGGTGCGCTCGAAGCGACGGAGAAGGAGATCATCCTGCAAATCATCCAACTCGACCGCCGCACCGCCGCTGATGTGATGAAGCCGCGCTCCACCATCTCGTGCATCCCGGACACGCTTTCGGTGGAGGAGATGATCGAAGCCTCGCGCAAGTTCGGCCACCGGCGTCTGCCCATGTATGATGAAACGCCGGACACGATCGTCGGCGTGTTGAACACACGGACCTTGCTGCTGGATCCGAATGCAGATCTGTCGGAGGTCATCGAGTTCCCGTCGTTCGTGCCGCATTCGATGAACCTGTTGCAGTTGTTGAAAAGCCTGCAACGGCAGCAACGCGACCTGGCCATCGTGATGGATGAATTCGGCGGCACCGCCGGCATCGTGACGGTCGAGGACATCCTGGAGGAGGTCGTCGGCCGCCTCCGCGCCTCGCGTGCGACCGGCGTGCGCGTGGAGAAGCTCGACGGCAATCGCTGGCGCGTAAGTGGCGCGACGCGGCTCGATGATTTCCGCCGCGAATATCCCGCGCTCGGTGAAGTGAATGACGTTGAAACAATGGGCGGCCTGCTGGTGCGCTTGCTGGAAATGGTGCCGTCGCCGGGCGAATCCGCCGTGTTCCGCGGGCTTAAACTGACCGCGCAGTCAACCGACGAACGTCGTGTGCGCGAACTTCTGGTGGAGGTGGTCAAGCCATGAGCAGCGACATGATCAGCTGGTTGCTCGTCGCGGCGGGAGCGGCGTTATCGTTCGTATTCTCCGGCATGGAGACCGGCTTGTTCGCGCTCAGCCGTCTGCGCATCCGCCAGCAGATGCGGGCCGGGCGCACATCGGCGAAGTGGTTGCAACACTGGTTGGAAAATCCGGAGAACTTTCTCTGGACCATCCTTGTCGGCAACACGGTGGTGAATTTCTTCGTGCTCGGCACGGTGTTCGCCCGCCTGCACGCCCAGATCGGGCACCGGCATTTGCTCTTTGGCGCGACGTTCATCGGCATCGTATTCCTGTTTTATGTGCTGTGCGATCTGCTGCCGAAGATGCTTTTCCAGCAATTCCCCAACCGCCTCTGTCTCGTCGTGGCCCGGCCGTTCCGTTATCTGCACATGGGCCTCAAACCGCTGGTTGGTCTGGTGGAATGGGGCTCGGCTCGCTTTCAGAACCGGAACGGGGGCAGGACGTTCAAAGGTCAGATGTTCGGCAATCGCGAGGAGTTTCGCATCGTGATGCAGGAGTCAGCCCAGGGGTTCACCACGGAGGAACGCGTGATGATCAACCGCGTGCTGGATCTGCAGAGCCTCACCGTGCAATCCGTCACCACGCCCATCGCCATCGCGAAGACCGTGACGGCGCAGAACACGGTGGCGGAGTTGTTCGCCACCTGCCGTGAGACGGGCCGCACGCGTTTCCCCGTCTGGGACATGCGCAATCAACGGCGGCGCATCGTCGGTCTCGTGGACCTCGACCGCGTCATCTATCGCGGCGACCTGAAGCCGGAGCAGACGATTGCGAGCCTCGTGTTGCCGGCGGTTTTTCTCGACGAAAACATGCGCGTGGAAGAGGCGATGCGCCGGTTGCGTCGTGCGGGTCAGATGTTGGCGATCGTGATGCGCGACGATCGCGAGGTCGGCATCGTTTCGATGCAGGACATCCTGAGCAAAGTGTTCGGGGAGGTGAAACTCTGATGAACTGGGATGCGCTCATCGAGAATGGCCTAAAGCTGCTGGGCGTGCTGCTGCTCGTCGGGTTGAACGGCTTCTTCGTCGCCGCCGAACTGGCGCTCGTGCGCGTCCGCGAAACGCAGCTCGATGCGCTGGCAAAACAAGGCAACCGCCGGGCGCAAGCCGCACGTCGCATGGTGGAGAACATCCACCTCTACATCGGCGCCACGCAATTGGGCATCACGCTGGTCAGCCTTGGCATGGGTGCCGTGGTGGAACCGTTCTTCCACGAGTTGTTCCAACCCGTGTTCGGCTGGCTCGACATCACCTCCGAGCGGGTGCAATACACCATCTCCATCGCCACCGGATTCTTCATCAACAGCTACTTGCTCATCGTGCTCGGTGAACTGGTGCCGAAAGTCATCGCCATCCATCGCACGGTGCCCACGGTCCTGGCGGTCGCCGCACCATTGCGTGGATTTTACCTGCTCGCGTATCCGTTCATCTGGTTGCTGAACCGTTCCTCGCAATGGTTCCTCAAGTTGTTGGGCTTTGAAGGCGTGGAGGAGATCGAGCACCTGCACTCAGAAGAAGAACTGCGCTTGATGATCAGCAGCGCGCAGAAACAGACCGGCGCCACGGCCCTGGGCCGCGCCATCGTCCTCAACGCGCTCGACCTGCGCCATCTCGTGGTGCGGCAAGTGATGCGCCCGCGTCATGAGATCACCGCGTTGAACACCGAGTCCAGCATGGCAGCGTGCCTCGACTTGGCCGAGAAGTCGCGTTACTCGCGCTTCCCGTTGTGCGAGTCCGGCGACCTCGACCGCACCGTGGGCGTAGTGCATATCAAAGATCTGTTCGCGATGCGGTTGAAGGCGCGCAGCGGGGCGGAACTGCTGCCCATCGCCAAGAAGTTGATCTACGTGCCGGAAACCGCGCGGCTGGAACGCGTGTTGCAATTGCTCCTCGACCGCAAGTTGCACATGGCCGTCGTCGTGGACGAATACGGCGGCACGCTCGGGCTTTTGACGCTCGAAAACATCCTCGAAGAACTGGTTGGCCAGATCCAAGACGAGTTCGATCAGGAGAAACCGCTCGCGGCGCGCACCAGTGAGACGTCGTGGGAAGTCGCCGGCACGTTGCCATTGCATGAGCTGGAGGAAATCGTCGGCCAACCGCTGGCGGCGGGAGAACTCAACACCGCCAGCGGGTTGGTGACGCAGAAGCTAGGGGGCTTTCCGAAAGTGGGCGATGTGGTTGCGCTCGGCGCCTGCGAATTGCGCGTGGAGGAAATGGACGGCATGCGCGTGGCGCGCTTGCGGCTGACGCGCAAAGCCGAGCCTGCCGAACCGGCGCCGGAAATTTGAGCCCACTCACTCGCGTCACTTGCGAGTGAAGCGGACCCGCACTAGAGTCACGCCATGATCACTCGCCGCGAAGCCATCAAAGTTACTGCCATCGCCGCTGCTGCCACCGCCATGGCGCCAAGCCTCATCGCTCAGACCAACACTGCTGCCGCCGCAGCGTCCGTTCCGTTTACCTTACCACCGCTGCCCTACGCATTCGATGTGCTGGAGCCGCACATCGATGCGCGCACGATGGAGATCCATCACGACCGCCATCACAAAGCGTATGTGGATGGGTTGAACAAGGCAGTTTCCGAGTTCCCTAGTTTTAGCATTTGGACGATTGAGAAGCTTCTCACTTATCTGAACCAAATCGAAAAAATTCGCACCCCGATTCGCAACCACGGCGGCGGCCACTACAACCACTCGCTGTTCTGGCAGATGATGAAGAAGGGCGGCGGCGGTGAACCAAAGGCGGAACTCGCAAAGGCGATTGATGCTGCGTTCTGCAATTTTGGTTCGTTCAAAGAAAATTTTGGCAAGGCCGCCACGAGCCGCTTCGGCAGCGGCTGGGCTTGGCTCGTGTTCAACAACGGCAAGCTTGAGATCGTTTCCACCGCGAATCAGGACAATCCCATCATGGGCAAAGCCGTCGCCGGCTGCGAAGGCACGCCATTGCTCGGCCTCGACGTCTGGGAACACGCCTACTATTTGAAATACCAAAACAAACGTGCCGACTACATCGCCGCATGGTGGAACGTCGTGAACTGGGATTTCGTCACGGAGCGCTATCTGAAAGCAAAGGGCTGATTTTGTCCGTGTAATCTTCACTTTTAGCGGCCAATCTCCCCGACAGCATGAGCGACTTTCCCCATCCGCTCGATTTAT
>JBEGQI010000234.1:0-17377 GCA_041181065.1 Verrucomicrobiota bacterium
ATTCGATGGGCATGTCGTGCTGCGTCTTGTTGGTCAGCTTCACGAGATAGAGGTTGTTGATCTTGCCCTCGGTCGTGGTCTGGAACAAGCCGCCGGGCGCACGGAGCAGCGTGGTGTCCACGTCCTTGCGCGTGATGAGCAGCGTGACAAGCCCCAAGCCAAGCAGCGTGAGCACGACGCAGTAACCGATGATGCGCGGCGTGATGCGGATGCGTTCGCCCTTCTCGATGCCGTTGAGTGAAGCGAAGCGCACGAGGCCGCGCGGCTTGCCGATCTTGGTCATCACGGCGTCGCAGGCGTCGATGCACGCGGTGCAATTCACGCACTCCATCTGCGTGCCGTTGCGGATGTCGATGCCCGTGGGGCAGACGGCGACGCATTGATGGCAATCGATGCAATCGCCGGTGCCGGCGGCCTTGCGTTCTTCAGCTGATTGGGCGCGCTTCAAGGTTCCGCGGTTCTCGCCGCGCTTGTGGTCGTAGGCGACGACGATGGAATTCTCGTCGAGCAACGTGGATTGAAGACGGCCATACGGGCAGATGAAGGTGCAGGCCTGTTCGCGGAAGCGGGCGAAGATGCTATAGAAGATGAGCGTGAACACGCACATGAAGAACAAACCGGAGGTGTGGTTCGCCGGGTTGTCCGTGATGATGACCAGCAGGTCTTCGATGCCAATGATGTAAGCGAGTAGCGTGTTGCCAATGACGAACGAGAGACCGAGGAAGATGAAGTGCTTGCTGAACTTCCGGAAAATCTTGTTGAGGTTCCACGGCGCCCGGTCGAGCGCGCGTTGCGCGTGGGCGTCGCCTTCGATGAAGTATTCGATGCGGCGAAAGACCATTTCCATCATGACGGTCTGCGGACAGGTCCAGCCACACCAGAGCCGGCCGAACGCTGCGGTGAACACAGCGATGCCGGTGAGGAAGAGCAAAAAGCCGAACGCGAAGATGAGGTTGTCCTGCGGCCAGAAGATGACGCCGAGCACGGAGAATTTGCGCTCAACGATGTTTACCATGAGTAGCGGGTTTCCGCGAATCTTGATGAATGGCCCGGCGAACATGATGAGGATGAGCGCGAAGCTGAACGAGAGGCGCGTGAGATAAAAGCGGCCCTTCGGCTTCTTGGGGTAAACCCACATGCGCCGGCCTTGCTGGTCGGCGGTCGCGAGGTGGTCGCGGAAGTCGTTCCAATTGACGTCTTGAGCGCCGGACTGCGGCGCGTTTGATTTCTGGTCGCTGGGTTTCACTGTATCGGTCGTTGCTAACGTATCAATTTGTTCGCGGTCTCACAGGAGAAAACCCGGCGCGTGGCGGAACTGCCCTCGCACCGGGTTCCCTGGGTTGGGGGTAATTATTCAAACGCCGACGGACCCGTTTCCTTCGGCGCCTGATCTTCGCGCGGCTTCGGATTCTTCGGGTTGCTGCCTCGCAGCGTGTAGATGTAGCTGGCCACTTCGACGGCTTCGCTCGGCTTCATGCCTTGCTTCTTCCATGCGAGCATGCCCTTGGACTCGAAACCGTTCCAAATGATGGTCAGGTTGTCGGAGAACTTGGGCCCGTGGATCCAGTAGTCGTCGCAGAGGTTCGGGCCGACCTTGCCGCCGGCGTCCTCGCGATGGCACGGGGCGCATTTGTTCGCAAACGTCGCCTGGCCACGCGCGATGATGACCTGGTCCTTCGAGGGTTCGAGCGTCGGGATCTTGCCCTCGAATTCCGCGAGCGTCTTTTGTTTGATGGCATCGCCAATCTTCATCTCGGCGGCGTATTCAGTCTTCATCTGGCCCAGCGATTTCAAATCCCCTTTGGCGAGGACGTGATAGTAGATGAGGTAGAGGGCGCCGAAGATATTGCAGCCCCAGAACAGCCACACCCACCACGTGGGGAGCTTGTTGTCGAGCTCTTGGATGCCGTCGTATTCGTGGTCCAGCAATAGCGGATCTTTGGGTTCGTTATTCATGAGCGTTGTCGGAGTTGATTGCTTCAGATTCTTGTTCCAGCGCGGCCGCGGCCATCTTGTCGAGGTGGGGCTTCTTCATCGTGAAGACCCAGATCAACATGCCCACGAACACGAACACGAACAGGCTCATCGAGATGATGCCGTAGTGTTCGATGCCGCCGATGTGCGAGATGATGCTTTTGATCATAACGTTACTTGGTCAGGGCTGCGGTGGTGGTGATGTTCGTGACGGCGGGCGCCTTCTTGATGTCGGTGCCGAGCCGTTGCAGATACGCGGTGAGTGCGATGATTTCCGCGTCGGGTTTCGCATTGGTGATGGAGCCGGTCGAGAAACCGATCAACACCTTCGCGGCCTGTTCAACCAAGTCCTTCTGCGCGTCGCCGTGTTCGTAGCCGACTGGATACGGCACGCCAACTTTGCGGAGCGCTGCGATACGGCCGGGCAGGGCGTTCGTGTCGATGGATTGCGTCAACAGCCACGGGTAGTTCGGCATGATGGAACCGGGCGAAGTGGAGCGCGGGTTCTCCATGTGGTTGTAATGCCACGCATCCGGATACTTGCCGCCGACGCGGTGCAGGTCCGGGCCCGTGCGCTTCGAGCCCCACAGGAACGGATGGTCGTAAACGTATTCGCCGACCTTGGAGTATTCGCCGTAGCGCTCGGTCTCGGAGCGGAACGGACGCACCATCTGCGAATGGCAGCCGACACAGCCTTCGCGGATGTAAACGTCGCGGCCCATGACTTCGAGCGGCGTGTAAGGTTTCACGCTGCTGATGGTCGGGACGTTTTCCTTCACGAGCATCATCGGAACGATCTCGATCAGACCGCCAATGATGACGGCGACGGTGGCCAGCACGGTGAACGTGAGCGGCACGCCTTCGAGCCAGCGATGGCCGCGTTCCTTCTCGGCATGTTCCGCCTTCTTCTCGACGGCGGCTTGCACGGTTTCGTCGCCGATGAACTTGCCGAGTTTGCACGTCTTGTAGAGGTTGAAGAGCATGATGACGATGCCGACAACGTAGAGCGAGCCACCTACGGCGCGCAGTTTATACAACGGCACGAGGCGGATGACGGTTTCGAGGAAGTTGCCGTAGCTGAGGAAGCCATCCGGGTTGAACTGCTTCCACATCAGGCCCTGCGTCACGCCGCTGACATACATCGGGACCACGTAGAACATCATGCCGAGCAGTGCGATCCAGAAGTGGTAGTTCGCCAGCTTCACCGAGAACAGCTTGGTGTTGTAAAGGCGCGGGAAGAGCCAGTAGAGCATCGAGAACGTTAGGAAACCGTTCCAGCCGAGCGCGCCGGTGTGCACGTGCGCGATCGTCCAGTCGGTGTAATGCGAGAGCGAGTTGACGCTCTTGATGGCCATCGTCGGGCCTTCAAGCGTGGACATGCCGTAAGCCGTCACGGCCACGACCATGAACTTCAACATCGGTTCCTGGCGGACCTTGTCCCACGCGCCGCGCAGGGTGAGGAGGCCGTTCAACATGCCGCCCCAACTCGGAGCGACGAGCATCACGGAGAACGCCATGCCAAGCGATTGCGCCCAATCAGGCAGCGCGGTGTAGAGCAGATGATGCGGGCCGGCCCAGATGTAGATGAAGATGAGCGCCCAGAAATGGATGATTGAGAGCCGGTAGCTGAACACCGGGCGGCCCGACGCTTTCGGCAGGAAGTAATACATCAAGCCGAGGTATGGCGTGGTGAGGAAGAACGCCACGGCGTTGTGGCCATACCACCATTGCACGAGCGCGTCCTGCACGCCCGCGTAGATGGAGTAGCTCTTGAAGATGCTCGCAGGCATTTCCAGCGAGTTGAAGATGTGCAGCATGGCAACGGTGATTGCCGTCGCGATGTAAAACCAGATCGCAACATACATGTGCTTCTCGCGGCGCTTGATGATGGTGCCGAGCAGGTTGATCGTGAACGCCACCCAAACGACGGCGATGGCGATGTCGATCGGCCATTCGAGTTCCGCGTATTCCTTCGAGGTGGTGAGACCGAGCGGCAGCGTGACGGCGGCCGCCACGATAATGCCGTTCCAACCCCAGAAGTTAAACCAGCTTAACGCGTCGCTGAACATGCGCGCCTTGCAGAGACGTTGCAGCGAGTAGTAGATGCCGGTGAACACGCCGTTGCCGACGAACGCGAAGATGACCGCGTTCGTATGCAACGGGCGCAGGCGTCCGAAGGTGGTGAAGGGTGTGTTGAGGTTCAGGTCCGGGTAGAACAGCTGGCAGGCGATGAGCAGCCCTGCCGCAGTTCCAACCAGACCCCAGATGGCCGTGGCGATGGCAAACGCCCGGACGATCCGGTTGTCGTATTTGAATGTTTCTACGTTCGTCATGTTGGTGTGTTTAGTTTTTCGTTTCTAAGTCAGATGCTTCCGGTGAAATCGGTTTGTCGTCGGTCAGGATGCGCATGGCTGGCGTGGTCGTGTCCTCGAACTGGCCGTTGCGCACCGACCAGATGTAGGCGATCAAAAAGCCGCCCGCGATGAGCAGGGTGGCGGGGATCATCATGTAAATCGTGCTCATGATTGTTTGCCTCCCAGTTTGTGTTTCCGGCCCAACCAATGCGTTGCGCCGCAGGCGAAGCCCACGACGGTGATTGAACTCAACGGCATCAATACCGCGCAGACCACCGGCGCCAATTTGCCGCTCGCCGCGATACCGAGGCCGATGAAATTGTAAGCGCTCGACAGCATGATGCTCACCCACACAATGCGCACGGAGTCCTTGCTGAACGCCATAATCTGCGAGAGCCGCGGCACGTTGTTTGCCTCGATGATCACGTCGCTGGCGGGCGAGAAAGCGCCGATGTTCTCAACGACCGCCACGCCCGAGTCGCTTTGTTTCAACGCACCCGCGTCGTTTAGGCCGTCGCCCACCATCATCACGGTTTTACCGGACTGCTGGAGGTTGTGGATGAAGCCAAGCTTGTTCAGCGGGCTTTGATTGAAATTCAGATTCGCCCTCGCGCCAAACAGATCGCCGAAGCGGGCGCGCTCGCGTTCATTGTCGCCGCTGAGGAGCGCGAGATCGTAGTCATTCGAGAGAGCCGCGATGAGCTTGTCGGCATCCTGCCGCAGCGAAGTTTGCAACGTGAAGCAGCCGCGATATGCGCCGTTGATGGCGATGTGAACCGAGTTGCTGCGCGATTGATGCTCCGTCGGAACCATCACGTTGCGGCTTGCGAGCCAACTGGCGGAGCCCATCCAGATTTCCTGGTTTGCAACGCGCGCCTCCATACCTTTGCCGGGCGTTTCGAGGAACGAATAAACCGTCTCCGGAAAATGCTGTTTGGCGATGGCTTCGCCGATGCGAACGGGCAGGGGATGCGTGGAATGCCGCGTCATCGAGAAGAGCGCGCGTTCCTCGGCTTCGTTGAGCGCGGCCCCGTGGAACTCCACCTTCGCTGCGCCTGGCGCGGTGAGTGTGCCGGTCTTGTCGAATACGACGGTGTTCACCTTCGCGAGCGTCTCGATGGTGTGCTGATTCTTGAGGAAGACTTTTTGGCGACCCAGCAGACGTTGCGCGGTGCCGAGTGCGAATGGAGCGCTCAACGCCAGCGCACAAGGACACGCAACGATGAGCACGGAGGTGAAGGCCTTCAGCGCAACGTTCGGCTGGCCATGCGCCCACCAAAACGCCGCGGCGCCGAGCGCAACGACAGACACCGTTATGGTGAAGCGTTTGGTGAAGCGATTGAGAATGTTGTCGAGCGTGTCGTTGCGTTCCTTCGCAAACGTCTCGTGGCTCCAGAGCGACGTGAGGTAGCTCTGCGACACCGGCTTGGTCATCTGCACTTCGAGCACGCCGCCAGTTTGCTGGCCGCCGGCATAAACAAGTTCGCCCGCGCGCTTTTCGACGGGTTCGGATTCGCCGGTGACGAAGCTGTAATCAATCACGCCCTCACCGCTGACGATCCGCGCGTCCGCCGGGATGAGTTCGCCATGCCGCAACAGCAGATGATCGCCAACATTCAACGCGGAGATGGGAACGGTTTCGTCGCGGTTGCCGTTCTTGCGCACGACGGACAACGGGAAGAACGCCTTGTAATCGCGGTCAAAGCTCAAACGCTCGTAGCTCTTTTGTTGGAACCAGCGGCCGATGAGTAGGAAGAAGATCAGGCCGCAAAGCGAATCGAAATAGCCTTCGCCAGTCCGCGAGAAGACTTCGTAACAGCTTTGCGCGAAGATGGCGACGATGCCGACGGCGATGGGCAGTTCAATCGTCAGGATGCGCTGGCGGAGGCAGGTCCACGCTGAGCGCCAGTAATCAAGCGCGCTGTAAACGACGACTGGCAGTGCGAGACCGAGCGAGATGTAGCCGAAGAGCGGTTTGAAGTTCAGTGTGCCCAGCGAGTCGAGGCCGTTGTAGAGGCAGATGCTGAACAGCATGATGTTGCCGAACGAGAAGCCCGCGAGGCCAAGCTGGAGGATAAGCTTGCGGAACGCGGGCTTTGGCTTGGCGCCTTCGAGGCTGCCGAAATTCAGGGTAGGTTCGTATCCGAGCGACGCGAGCAACGCGACCAGCTCGCTCAGGGAAATCTTCGCGTCCTCAAATTGAATGGCGACTTCCTTTTTCGGGAAATTCACCGTCGAGCGGCCGACGCCGGGCTTGAACTGGAACAAATTCTCCAGCAGCCACACGCACGCGATGCAGTGAATGCTCGGCACGGTGAACGTGACACGACTGGTTTTGCCGTCGCTGAAGTCCACCAGCTTTTCGCGCACGGCGGGTTCGTCGAGGAAGAGGAACTGTTCGCGGCGCGTCGGGCGTTTGATCTGCACGCCGGCCTTGTCGCTGAGTTCGTAGAATTGCGTGAGGCCGTTCTCGGTGAGAATTTCGAAAACCGTCTGGCAGCCCGTGCAGCAGAAATCTTTGTCGTGGGCGCGGACGGCGGTGGTGAGGCAGGGGAGGCCGCAATGCGCGCACGAAGCCGCCGCCGACTTGTTGTCGGGCGATACAGTGAGCGCGGAAATGTTCAATGCGGCTTCGGACATGGTCTCTGCAAATGTCAGTGTTAAAGTGTCAGCGGGCCGACGAGGGGACTACGCAGATTTTGGCGAGGTATAGACAAAAATTGTTGGCTGCAACTTTGAGGCGGTCGCCACTTGTCCGTGACGACCGCCTTGATTTTGAATCCGGTCCAAGGATCAGAACTTCCAGACGAGATCCACGGTCAGGCGATTGTCAAAAATACCTGTGCTGTGATCCACGCCCTTTTCAAAGGCGATGCCGAGGTCCAGCTTCTCGTTCAGCGCGGAGCGGAAGCCGGCGCCGAGGACGATCTGGTTCTCGCCGCTGGCGTTCGAAGTGCCGAAGTTGATGACATCGTAACCTTCGCTGCCGAGTGCGATGACATTGCCCTCGCTCAGGACGGTGTAGCCGTTCATCACGACGAACGGTTTGAACCACTGATTAACAGGATACGCGGCTTGCAAGCTGTAGTGCAGTTGGGTCGTGTCCTTGTCGCTGTCCAGCGGCGCGATGATGCCGAGGTTACCGGTGATCTGCACCTTGTCGAACTCCTTGGCGGCGGAGACGAATAGGTCGAAATAACCGTCGCCATGATCGCTGCCTTGGAAGACATCCGAGCTGCCGATCGGGATGGTGTAAGTGAAGCCGGGCGTGACGAGCAGTTTGTTCTTCTCGTCGTTGACCAGCTGATACTTCAAGCCGGCGGCGATGTCCGCGAAGCCGTCGCGATTGGGCAACGCGGGGCAGTTCATGTTGACGTAGCCGTCCTTCGTGGCGATCAGCGCGAGCTTGTCATTCAGCTTGAGACGGAATTGCAGCGCGTAGACTTGGGCGTCGCCGCCGAGGTTGTCGTTGAAGGAGTGTTCCATGAAGATCGGGCGCAATTCGCTGCCGATCGTGGGCGATTCAAAAAGGATGGGATTGGCGACCGGCGCGATGAGTTCGGACGTCCAATCCGTCTTCTGCGCATCGGCGGCATGAGCCGCTGCGGCCAAGCTGAGTCCAGCAGTTATGGTGGCAACGAGATTAACTGATTTGTTTTTCATGGTTAGGGATTAAACTTTGCGCGGTGATTTCAGCGCACGAAGTCCCAACCATGCTAAACCGTAATTGCCAATTCATAACCTTGGATTGGCATGAAGGATGGACGACATTTGTCATCTGCGTGACAACCAACGGGCCGACGTGAAATGCGTCAGTTGCGCCTACGACCGTTTCGCCACGTCGCGCGGGGCTGTCTCCACCAGCTTCGGCTCCTCCAAATTTTTTGCGCCCTTCGCACCCAGCTCTGAGAACTTCCGCGCACCGGGCAGGAGCGTCTGCTCGAAGGAACCGACGGCCTTGTTGTAAGCCTTGTTCGCGCTCTCCAATCCGCGGCCCACATCGTCCAGATTGGACGCAAACGTCGTGATGCGGTCGTAGAGCGTGCGGCCAAGCTCGGCGATGACCTGTGCGTTCTTGGAGACATCCTCCTGCCGCCAACCGTAAGCCGCAGCCTTCAGCAACGCAATGAGCGTGGCGGGCGTGGCGAGCAAGACCTTCTTCGCGATGGCCCGGTCGATCAACGACGCGTCGGCCTGCAAGGCGCCGGCGAGGAACTGGTCCCCTGGCAAAAAAAGCACGACAAATTCCGGCGAAGGCTGGAACTGTTCCCAATAGGACTTCGCGCCGAGCGCGTCGATGTGGCCGCGCACTTTGGTCGCGTGCTCCGCTAATTTCGCCGAGCGGATCGCGTCGTCAGAAGCATTCGCTGCTTCGCGATATGCGTCGTTTGGCGCCTTGGAGTCCACGACGATTTGTTGGCCGCCGGGCAAACGCACCACCAAGTCCGCGCGCAAAGCCCCGCTCGATTCCTGTTCGATGAAATCGCAATACGACGACATGCCTGACAACTCCACCACGCGACGCAACTGCAATTCTCCCCACGTGCCAGCCGTGGTCGTGGAGCGCAGCGCCGTCGAAAGTTTTGCCGCCTCCGTCTGCAGGAGCACCTGCGCTGTTCCCAGTGTCTTCAATTGTTCCGACAACTGTCCGTAGGCGTTCGCGCGCGACTTCTCCATCTCGCCGATGGTGCTGTCCACCTTCTGCAACGACTCGCGCAACGGCTTCACCAGCGCATCGATCGCCTGCTGCCGTTTCGCCAGTTCGTCCGTGGATTGTTGATGCAGCTTGCCGAACGTTTCACCGGCGAGCTTTAGAAATTCCCCCGTGTTCTGGCTCAACGCCTGCGCGGAAAGGGCCGTGAAGGATTCTTTCAACTTCGTCTGCGCTTCCTCCAGCACCGCGCGCCGCGCCTCCAGTTCCGTCGCGCGTTGGCGCAGCTCCACCAATTCTGCCTCGGCGCGGGCAAGCGCTTCCGTTGCGAGCCGGGCGCGTTCGGCCACGGCGGCTGCTTTGGATTGGGAGAAAAACCAGCCGAGCCCGCCCGCGAGCACCGCAGCGATCAAGGCAATCAGGAAATCGTGCATGCGCGAAGCATGATGAACCCACGCAAACCGAGCGAGTGCAAAAAGCGGTCGCAGCCTCAATCCGCCTTCCGTGCCCAGCGCAATTTCGCCGGAGCGGAGCGCGGGTTGGCGTGCAATTCTTCCGCGCTTGGGCGGATGACATCGTGAGCGACCTCTGCATAGATGCCGGCGCGTTCGCCCGCCTGGAACGCTTTCTTCACCCGCCGGTCTTCGCCGGAGTGGAAGGTAAGGATGGCGACGCGTCCGCCGGGACTCAAACAGGTCGGCACATGGCGCAGGAAGGTTTCCAACGCCGAGAACTCATCGTTCACCGCGATGCGCAACGCCTGAAACACCCGCCGCACACTGAGGTCAACATCCTCCGCTTTCGACGCGGGCAACGCGGCCCGGATGGCGGCTGCCAGTTCGAGCGTGCGCGCAAAACTCTTTCCCGCCAACGCAGCTGCCAGCGTGTCCGAGTGCGGTTCGTCGGCGTTTTCGGTCAGCACTTCGGCGAGGGCGGCGGGCTTGATGTTTTTCAACCATGCGCTTGCGGGTTGTCCGCGCTGCGGATTCATCCGCATGTCGAGCGGGCCGCTGAGTTTCACCGAGAAGCCGCGTTGCGGATCGTCGATCTGCATCGAAGAGACGCCCAAGTCCGCGAGGATGAGGTCCACGCTGCTGAGTTGGTTTGCCGCGAGCACTTGCGGCAAACCTGCGAAGTTACTGCGATGCGCGGTGAAAACGTCGGGACCAAAACCCGCAGCGCGCAGGCGTGCCTCCGTCTTCGGCAACTCGATGGGGTCTGCGTCGAGGCCGAGCAAGCGGCCGCCGGGCGTGATGCGCTTGAGCAGTTCGCTGGAATGGCCGCCGAAGCCGAGCGTGCCGTCTGCCGCGAGGTGGCCTGGTTGCGGGTCGAGCGCGGCGAGGATTTCCCCGACCATGATGGGGCGGTGGGTGCCGGCGGGCGTCTTTCCAGCGGCGAGGACTTTGGCGAGCGTTTCGGGGTCGTTGGCGTGCTCTTTATATTTGTCCTCAAAGCGCCGGGGGTTGCGGCCGGAATAACGCGGCCGCCGCTTGTGCGGAGTGGGCGTAAGCGCTGGGGTGTCGCTCATGATGGGCGCAAGATGGCAAAATCCATGCGCTTCTGCCAGCGCGTTGCAATCGGTCTGTTGCTTGCGTTTGGCGGCTTGCAACGCCAACATCGCGCATGCTCCAGCTAAACTTTTGCCCCGTCGCCGTGCTCCGGCGCTGGGTTGGCCTTTGGTTGGCGCTGGGTTTGACGTTGGTGAGTTCGCTGGCGGGAACGCCTGCGGGGAATGATTACCTGATCGATGTCTGGCGCTCGGAGAACGGGCTGCCCAACAACTCGGTCACGAGCGTGGCGCAGACGCCGGATGGTTATCTGTGGATCGGGACTTACAAGGGATTGGCCCGGTTCGATGGCATCAAGTTCGTGACGTTCAGCGATCAAGATACGCCGGAGTTGCTGAACGCGCGCATCCGCAAACTGTTTCTCGATGCGCAGGGCACCCTTTGGATCAATACCTTCGACGGCTCGCTGACGTCGTGGCGCGGCGGGAAGTTTAGATTGGAGTGGCGGGCGCGCGAGTATGCGGACAGCGACGCCGTGCGGGTGGCGTCGGATTTGAATCACCTGACGATCCTGCTCGCGACGGGAGATTTGATCCGACGTGATTTTAATCATTCGAATGCGGACTGGCAGTGGATCACGAATGCGCCCAGCAAAGGGCCGCGCATCGCGGCAGTCGAAGATGGCAGCGGGACGTTGTGGTATCGAAACCGGGAGAATCAACTGCTTCGGCTAGTGGGGAGTGAGTTTGAAGTGGTTTCCTCGAATCGGGCGATTTATCCCGAAGGTGCACGGGCGCGCACCTTGACGCTAGATCGTCATGGGAGGTTGCTGGTGGCAACAGAAACTGGCGCGCTCGTTTTGGAAGACGGGAAGTTCAATTTTATCGACCTCAAAACCTCGCCGGCGCCAGATGTGACTTTCATTTTTGCCACGAAGCAGGATGCGCTCTGGATGGTTGTGAACGGACGGCTGCGCAAATTCGAAGGCGGCAAGTGGGCGCCGGATGTGGACACGTGGGACGCGTCCTTGACGGGCACGATGGTGATGCGCCTCGGCGGCTTGCAGCAGTCGGATGGTTCCACGTGGTTGTATCAGTATGGGCAAGGGCTCATCAGCATCAACGCGGCGGGCGCCGTCCATCGGTTCTCGACGGACGAGGGATTTCCCGGCGACCGGGTGGATTGTCTCTTTGAAGATTCGGAAGGTAACTTGTGGGCCGGCGTGAATCGCGGCGGTTTGGTTCGCCTGCGGAAGAAGCGTTTCCAAGTCTTGAGCGGCACGGAGAGCGGGCAACTCGTCGGCATGTATTCGGTCTGCGAGGATGCGAGCGGTGTTTTGTGGTTGGGCACGGATGGCAACGGGCTTGGTCGTTGGCAGAACGAGAAATATTCCCTGAGCCCGAATGTGCGCGGCTACGTCTTCAGCACTTACCCGTCAAAGAACGGCGATCTCTGGGTCAGCACGGGCGAAGAAGATCTCTTCGTGTTGACCCGCGGCCGGCTCGAACGCTGCACGCCGTGGGTTCACGGCGTCAAATCGCTCCTCGCCAGCCGCGACGAGCAGACGGTTTGGGCGGGAACGAAGATTGGGTTGTTCGTGTGCACGAATGCCGCGACGCGTGCGTTCGCACCGCTGGATGGATTTCCCCGCACCAACGATGTCCGTGCGCTGGTAGAATCGAAGGACGGGGTGCTCTGGGCCGGCGGTGGCGACGGCGTGCTTTATCGCGTGGACAAGAATGGCGTCGAATCGATCAACCCAAATCTCGGCGAACCGCGCTATCCCATCTGGTCGTTGCTTGCGGAGGCTGACGGGACGGTTTGGGTGGGCACGTTCCGGGGCGGATTGCTCCGGTATCGCGACGGTAAGTTCGACCGGCTTTCCATTTCAAACGGATTGCCGGACAACGTCATTGCCCAACTCCTCGCTGACGACAAAGGCCATCTTTGGATCGGCTCACAGCAAGGCATCTTCCGGGCGGCGAAGGCCGACTTGGAAGCCTGTGCTGCGGGTCGTGCAGCCACCGTCGCGACGACGGCTTATGGTCGTTGGGATGGACTGCCCACGCTCGAATGTTCGGGACTCTATCAACCGGCGTGCTGGCACGCTCGCGACGGACGATTGTGGTTCTCGACCGTTGCCGGTGCGGTTTCCATCCAGCCGAATGAGGCAGAGCCGAATCTCCGTCCGCCGCCTGTGGTCATCGAGGATGTGCTCGTGGATGACGTCCCGCAGAAATTTGTCGCCTTCACCGGCAAGAGCGGTCCTGTGTTGGAAATTCCTCCCGGCAATCGCCAGTTTGAATTTCGTTACACCGGCTTGAGCTTCGTTTCCCCGGACCGGGTGCGTTTCCGATATCAACTTGAAGGCTTAGAGAAGAAATGGATCGAGGCTGGCGGTCAACGCTCGGTCAAATTCAACTACATCCGGCCCGGCGAATACACCTTCCGCGTCACCGCGTGCAACAATGAGGGCGTCTGGAATCCCGTCAGCCAATCCGTGCGGCTGCATGTGCAACCGCATTTCTACGAGACGAAGACGTTCACCGTGGGTGCGATCGCGGGCGGCGTCGGCATGGTGTTGCTGTTTGCCCGGGCGATTTATCGCCGCCGGTTGCGCGCGGAACTGGAGCGCATCGAACGCCAGCGAGCCGTCGAACGCGATCGCGCCCGCATCGCCAAAGACATCCACGACGATTTGGGCGCGGGGCTCACGCAGATCACGTTGCTCAGCGAACTCGCCAAGCGCGATACGCCGGAGGAAATCCCCGAACACGTCGGTCAAATCTCCAGCACCGCGCGCGAACTGACCCGTGCGATGGATGAAATCGTCTGGGCCATCAATCCGCAGAACGACACGCTCGAAGGGCTCATCACTTACATCAGCAAGTTCGCCCAACAATACCTGACCCTCGCGGGCATCCGGTGCCGTCTCGATGTCCCGACAGAATTGCCCACATTGGTTTTGGGCGCGGAGGTCCGGCACAATCTTTACCTCGCCATCAAGGAGACGTTGAACAACATCGTGAAGCACTCCGGCGCAACCTTGGCGACGCTGCGACTGGAATGTTCAAGCGAGAAGATCGAATTGAGCATCGCGGATGATGGCCGCGGCATCGAGCGCGGCGAACCTTCTCCCGCCAGCCGCGAGCGGACGAGTTCGGGTCACGGGCTGGCCAACATCGCTCGCCGGCTGGAAGACATCGGCGGGCGGTGCGAGGTTTCAAGCAGCGCGGGCAAGGGAACCACGATCAGGTTCAATATCCCGGCGCGTCCGGGGACCTCACCAGTATTGGCGACTGGCCCCGAAAAGCATGGTGAATGACTATGAAACCGAAGATGGCCAGTTCAGCACAAAGTCCGCAGAAACAGATCCGCGTTTCGATCGTCGAGGATGACAATCGGGTGCGCGAAAGTCTTGCGCGGCTGATCGACCGTTCGCCGGGCTTCGCCTGCGTCAGCAAGCACCCGTCCGCAGAGGATGCGTTGCGCGACTTGCCGCCGCACCGTCCCAACGTCGTGCTGATGGACATCAACCTCGGTGGCATGACCGGCATCGAATGCGTCCGCCTGTTGAAGGATGTCTTGCCGGAGACGCAGGTGATGATGCTCACCGTTTACGAGAATACAGACCACATCTTCAGTGCACTTTCGGCGGGCGCGAGCGGTTATCTGTTGAAACAGACGCCGCCGGATGAATTGCTCGCCGCAGTGCAGGAGTTGAATCGCGGTGGTTCGCCCATGAGCAGCCACATCGCGCGCAAGGTCGTCGCGTCGTTCCAGCAGCCGGCCGCCGTGCCGACCAACGAACTCGCCACGCTTTCGCCGCGCGAAAAGGAAGTGCTCGACTATCTGGCGAAGGGCTTTCTCTACAAGGAAATCGCCGAGGCGCTGGGCATCGGTTACGACACCGTTCACACCCACATCCGCCGCGTGTATGAAAAGCTCCACGTCCGTTCGCGCGCTCAAGCGGTCGCGAAGCATCTTGGCCAGCAAGCCGGACGTGGCGCGGTGACCATCCGTTGATTCGCCGGATTGCCATCCGGTTTTGGCCGTTACAACTTCGACGCAAACGGATGAATTGCCGCCGAACCCATTTTACTGCCGCGATCCTGCTGATCCTTTTACTGCGTTCATTTCTCGGTTCCGCATTTGCTCATTCCCCATTTGAAAGCTCGACGGTGTTGACCATGGGTGATGAGTTGCGCGTGGAAGCGACAATGGGCCGCAAAGGCTCGGAGACTTTGCTTCTGGCCTTGGGGCGAACGAATGACGCGGCTGCTGTTCGTGCATCAGCAGCAACGAACCTTGTCCTGGATTTGCCGCTCGCGATGGCGACGAACCTGGTCGTGTTGTCGTCTGGTAACGAGGTTTATGCGGCCAAAACCGTTTCCGTAAAGTCCGATGGCGTGGATGATTTTTACATGCTCCGATTTGCGCGGCCGACGGTCAACCTGTTGAACTTTGAGGCGACGTTCTTCCATCACGTTGAGAACATGGGTCCAGGCACGTTCGTGGTGCAGGGGACGAATGGGGAGGAAATAGCGGCGGCGTTGCTCACGCGTGAACATTGCAGCGTAAAGATTCCCATCGATCTGGCTGACACCCATCTCACGGCGGCCATCTCGGCCATGCGTTCCGTGGCAGCAGTGCCGTCGCTGGAAGCGCGGCCACGGCCTGGTTTCCACGATTTTTTCAAGCTCGGGGTCTGGCACATCCTCACGGGGTTCGATCATCTGCTGTTCTTGGGTGCATTGTTGGTCTGTGTGCGGCGGGTCGGACCGATGCTGGCGGTCATCACCTGTTTCACCCTGGCGCATTCGGTCACGCTGGCGCTGGCAGCGATGGAACTCATAAATATTTCTTCGCGCATCATCGAACCATTGATCGCCGCATCCATCATCGTCGTTGGAATTGAAAATCTCATCCGGCGCGAGGCGCAAGGCGATCGCTACTTCATGGCGGGCGGGTTTGGTTTGATCCACGGCTTCGGCTTTGCCAGCGCATTGCATGAGACCGGGCTCGGCCGAGCGGGGAGTGAGATCGTGCTGCCGCTGTTCTCGTTCAATCTCGGTGTCGAGGCCGGACAACTGGCCGTGGCCACGGTGGTGGTTCCGCTGCTGCTGTGGGCACGACGCTCGACCAAGTTCGCAGTGTTCGGCGCCCAGTTCATTTCCATCGGCGTGATCTTGGTGAGCGCGTATTGGTTCCTCGAACGCATTCTCGCAGGGCCTTAGCGGCAGATTTTTCCACAAGCAATCTGGACGCAGAGCGAGGCGCATGGTTAACGTCTGACCATTCATGAACATTCACACGAATTGGACTGCCCCGCTCGCCTTCGCACTGTTGGCGCTTAACACAGTCGTTATCCCTGCACAGGCAGGTGTGGACAAAGTCACGCCCGCCATCACGGTCAAGGCGGAGGCGTTTGCGCCGCAGGATGTGAAGTTGCTCGACGGGCCGTTCAAGCACGCGCTCGATCTCGACGTAAAATGGCTGCTGCGTCTGGAGCCGGACCGGCTCTTGAGCCGTTATCGTAGTGAGTCGGGGTTGGAGCCGAAGGCGAAGAGCTATGATGGCTGGGAGGGGATGACCATCGCGGGGCACAGCCTCGGGCATTATCTCTCGGCCATCGCGCGAATGTATCAGAACACGGGCGATGCGGAGTTCAAGCGTCGCGTGGATTACATCGTGGACGAACTCGCTATCTGTCAGCAGACGAATGGCAACGGCTTCGTCGGCGGGATGCCGAACAGCAAACGCGTGTTCGCCGAGGTTGCGCGTGGCGAGATCCGCTCGGCGGGCTTCGACCTGAACGGCTCGTGGGTTCCGTGGTATAACTTGCACAAGCTGTTCGAGGGGTTGCTGGACGCGCGGCGTTTCTGCGACAACGCGAAGGCACTCGAGGTTGCGGCGAAGCTGGGGGATTTTTCCATCGAGGTGACGAAGAATCTGACGGAGGAGCAGTGGCAGAAGATGCTCGCGTGCGAACACGGCGGCATGAATGAGGCGTTGGCCGATCTTTACGCCATGACCGGCGAGACGAAGTATCTCGACCTCGCGAAGAAGTTTTATCACCAAGCCATCCTGGAGCCGCTGGCGGCGGGGCATGATGAACTTTCCGGCAAGCACGCGAACACGCAGATCCCGAAGATCATCGGTGCGGCGCGCCTCTTTGAACTTACCGGCGACGCGAAGTTCGGCAGCATTGCTCGCAACTTCTACAACATCGTCCTGACGAACCATACCTACGTCACCGGCGGCAATAGCGAAGGCGAATACTTTGGTCCCTCCGGCAAGTTGAACGACCGCATTAAGGGCAACACGACCGAGACCTGCAACACCTACAACATGCTCAAGCTGAATCGTGAGTTGTTCAGCGTGGAGCCGAGCGCGAAGCTGGCGGATTACTACGAGCGCGCGTTGTGGAATCACATCCTTGCCTCGCAAAATCCGGAGGATGGCCGCGTGCTTTATTTTCTCACGCTGAAGCAAGGCGTGCAGAAGCAGTTCATGGGCGAATACGATTTCACCTGTTGCAGCGGCACGGGGATGGAGAATTCGGCGCGCTTCAGTGAGAACATCTACATGCACGGCGGCAACGCGCTTTGGGTGAACCAGTTCATCGCGTCGGAACTCAACTGGGCGGAGAAAGGTTTGCGCATCCGGCAGGAAACGGATTTTCCGAACAAGGCAGCAACGACGTTGAAGATTTCGGCCACGCAGCCGGTGGCCGTGGCATTGCAGATCCGGCATCCGTTTTGGGCGACGAACGGTTTCGTCATCAAGGTGAATGGTGAAAAGGTGAGTGGACCGAGTATCGCTTCGAGTTACACCGCGATTGCGCGGGAATGGAAGAGCGGTGACACGGTTGAAGTGGAGATGCCCTT
>JBEGQI010000235.1:0-4663 GCA_041181065.1 Verrucomicrobiota bacterium
ACGAACGCCTGATACTTGTTTGCGAGGAAGAATTGGAACGCGTGCCATGGATTCACCGCGCCCAGAACAGAAGGTTCCAGTAGGATGCCCCGCAATCCGAGCACGGCCAGCACCACAAACCAAAGCACCATGATTGGCCCAAACACCTTCCCGACGCGACCGCTCCCGTATTTCTGGGTCGCAAAGAGTCCAATCAAAACCGCGATCGTGATGGGGATGATGTAAGGCGAAAACTTTGTCGTCGCGATCTCCAGACCCTCGACCGCGCTCAGCACCGAGATGGAAGGTGTGATGACGCCATCACCGTAAAGCAGGGCCGCGCCAAAGATGCCGAACACCACCACGGCCGCGCGGGTCTTGCTGAGCGCGGGCGTTTCTCCGAAGGCAAGGGCAAGCAAGGAAAGGATGCCACCCTCACCCTTGTTGTCCGCGCGCAACACGAACGTCAGATACTTCACCGTTACCACGATGATGAGCGACCAGAAGAAGAGCGAGAGCAGCCCCATGACGTTCGCCGGCGTAGCTGCCACGCCATGCTTGTCGTGAAAGCACTCGCGCAAGGCATACAGCGGGCTCGTGCCGATGTCGCCGTAAACGACACCCAACGCACCCAACATCAACCCGGCCAGATAGCGTCCTTGCGGACTCTCATTTTTCATAACCAAACCCGCCACGCAAACCACTGCAATAATGCTTCAAACAAAAACCGGGAACTGGCTGCGCCGTGAAGCGCATGGAAGTCGCCCTTCCGATCGCCTGCGAGGTTAGCTGACGGGCTGGGCCTTGAAAGTAACCCGGGCAACGGTTGTCCGTCGCCCTGCGCCCCCTCCCGGTTGCAAAACCCGGGAACTGGTTCCCCCGCCTGTGGCTTCAGTAAGAAAACCCCAGCTCGGCTGCGTGGGCGAAGCTTATGATAACGGCTTTCCCAGCGCAAACCGACTCATCAATTCACAGCGGCTTCTGGTGCGACTTCATGTGTGCTGCCGCGATGAAGCCTTTGAACAGCGGATGCGGCTGATGCGGCTTGCTCAAGAATTCCGGATGGAACTGGCAAGCGATGAAGAACGGATGCGACGGGATTTCGATGATCTCAACGAGCTTGCCGTCCGGCGACGTGCCGCTAAACACAAAGCCCGCCTTCTCGAACTTCTCGCGGTAGTTGTTGTTGAACTCGAAACGATGGCGGTGACGCTCCTTGATGACGAACGCGCCGTAAAGTTTCGCGGCCAATGAATTCATCGCAAGCTGGCAAGGCATCGCTCCGAGCCGCATGGTGCCACCCTTCTTAGTGACCTTGAGCTGGCTGTCCATCATCGCGATGACCGGATGCGGCGAATTCGCGTCGAACTCCACCGAATGCGCCTTGTCCAGCTTCAGCACGTTGCGCGCGAACTCGATGGTCGCGATCTGCATGCCGAGGCACAGCCCGAGGTAAGGCACATTGTTTTCGCGCGCGTATTTCGCCGCTTGAATCTTGCCCTCGATGCCGCGATCTCCGAAGCCGCCCGGCACAAGGATGCCACCCAACCCCTTCAACTGGGATTCTGCCCCGTGCCGTTCGATCTCCTCTGCGTCAATGCGCACCATCTCCACGCCGCAGTCGTTCCCGATGCCGCCGTGGATGACCGATTCGTAAACGGATTTGTAGGCGTCTTGCAGGCCGATGTATTTACCGACGACGCCGATGCGCACGCGATGTTGCGGCGCGATAAGTTTGCGGATGATCTCTTGCCAATGCGCCATGCTCGCCGCAGGACGTTCCAAGCGGAGTTGATCACACACGAGCTGGTCTACGCGCTCGCGTTGCAACATCAGGGGCATCTCGTAAATGCTGTGCTCCACGTCCTTCGCCTCGACCACCGCCTCGAACGGCACGTTGCAGAACATCGAGATCTTCTGGCGCACGTCCTTGTCGATCGGTTTCTCGCAACGGCACGCGATGATGTGCGGGAAGATGCCGATTTCGCGCAGCTTCGCGACGGACTGTTGCGTGGGCTTCGTCTTCAATTCGCCGGCGGCCTTGATGTAAGGCACGTAGGTGACGTGGATGAACATCGCGTTGTGCGGTCCCTGCTCCAGTGCAAACTCGCGGATGGCCTCAAGGAACGGCAGCCCTTCGATGTCGCCGGTCGTGCCGCCGATCTCGGTGATGGTCACGTCCGCCTTCGATTCGGCGGCGAGATCGCGGATGCGCTGCTGGATCTCGTCCGTGACGTGCGGGATGACTTGCACCGTCTTGCCGAGATAATCGCCGCGACGTTCCTTCTCGATGACATTCAGATAAACTCTCCCGCTCGTCAGGTTGTTCAAACGGCTGAGCTGCGTGTGCGTGAAACGCTCGTAATGGCCGAGGTCGAGGTCCGTTTCCGTGCCGTCGTCGAGCACATAGACTTCGCCGTGCTGGAACGGGCTCATCGTGCCCGGATCCACGTTCAGATAGGGATCGAACTTCTGCAGCGACACCTTGAGGCCGCGGTTTTCCAGCAGCGTGCCGAGCGCCGCCGCCGTCAAACCTTTGCCGAGCGAACTCACCACGCCGCCTGTGACGAAGATGTATTTCATGTAAAAATTCAACGGGGACGGCGCAACACCGTCCCCGGGCTTATCTTTTAACCGAAGCGGGCGGTCCGCTTCAAGTTCGGCGAAAGAAAATCAACGCAGCAACGCTTCGACCCGCGCGACATCCGCCGGCACGTCCACACCGATGCTCTCGTAATTCACTTTCACGACGCCGATGCTGATGCCGTTCTCCAACGCGCGCAGTTGCTCAAGCTTCTCTGCGTTTTCCAGCGGCGAAACAGGAAACTTCACCAAGCGCAGCAACGTCTCTCGCCGATAGCCGTAGATGCCAAGATGCTTCAGGAACGGGAACGCCGCCATTTGCTCCGCAGCGGGCTTGCTCGCGGCATCGCGCAGGAAGGGAATCGTGCGACGCGAGAAATACAACGCACGACCGTCGGTGCCGACCACCACTTTCACCACGTTGGCATTGTCGTATTCGGACACGTCGCGGAGCGCGGTGCCGGCGGTGCTCATCTCGTTTTGCGCGAGCGCCGCGGCCACGGCGTCGATCACCGCCGGGTCCATCAAAGGTTCGTCGCCCTGCACATTCACCACTGCGTCGCACTCGCAGCGAGCCGCGACCTCCGCGATGCGATCTGAGCCGCTCGGATGATCCGCGCGGGTCATCTCCACCCGGCAGAATTGCCGCGCACACGCCGCGATGCGCTCGTCATCCGTGGCCACGATCACGTCCGCCAAGGACTTCGCCTTGCGACATTGCTCGACGACGCGTTGCACGAGCGGTTTGCCTGCGATGGGATGCAGCGGCTTGCCGGGAAACCGTGTGCTCGCGTAACGAGCCGGGATGATGCCGAGAATTTTCACGGGCAAAATTTAACCACGGATGGACACCGATGCACACGGATAAAAAGACAACTTGAGTTTCGCATGTGCTGACGGTGTAGATTTTCTTCACGGAAATCCTCGTCTCCCCGGCTCGGGAATCCGTGTTGATCTGTGTTTATCCGTGGTTAAGAATTTTCTCCGCCGCCGCCGCCAGGCCATCCACGACCCACGCCCGCGTGAGTTGCTCCGGCGATTTCTGGGCCAGCTTCGCGCCGTAGCCAGTGCGGACGAGGATGGATTGCTTCACGCCCGCGTTCCAACCGCATTCGAGGTCGATCAGCTTGTCGCCAATCATGTAGCTTCGCGCAAGATCAACACCGAGTTCGTCGCGCGCATCGAAAAGGAATTGCGGACTCGGCTTGCGCCCGCGGCTCGGCTGGTCCGGCGCTTCGGGCGCGAAATAGATTTTCTCGATGCGCACGCCGTCGGCAGCGAGCAATTCAAGCACGCGCGCGTTCACGCGATGCATGTCTGCCTCGGTGTAATAGCCGCGCCCGATGCCGGATTGGTTGGTGACGACGACCAGCTTGAAACCCGCCGTCTGCAAACGCCGCAAGGCCGCACCCACACCAGCGAAAACTACGACGCCCGCCGGGTCCGCGAGATATTCGCGTTCCTCGATGAGCGTGCCGTCGCGATCCAAAAAAATGGCGAGTGACGATTGCATGGCGCCAAATTGGTCAGCGCAAGCACGACAAGCAACGGGGAAAACAAAAAGGGCGGCCCGAAGGCCGCCCTTGAATCTCAGATCAAACGCACTCGCCGCTTACGGCGCGACGTAGAAGAGCCGGTAGTAAGTTTGCGGGGCACTAAGGTTGAGGGCGTTGGTGTAGGGGCTGGTGACGCCGAGATTCGTCGTCGTCAATTGCGTCACGTTGGTGCCGCTGAGGATGCCAGTCCAGTTAGCCTGCCCCCAACTCAGGATCAGGTTGCCTCCACTGACCGTGTTGGTGATGGTCTCAGGAGTCGGTCCCGCCGGAGCGGCCGCTCGGGTCACCGCCACCGTGTAGGTCTTGATGGTAGTAGTGTCCTGCGCCGTGACCTTCACGTCCACAGTATTTGCGCCCACGTTCAATGCCAACGCGCCACTGGGCGAACCGGAGGTAACGCTCGAGAAGCCACCACCATTGACCTGCGCCTGCACCGTAGCTGTGGCGTCAGCCACAGTCGGGGTGACCGTGATGGACGCGGTAGCGTTGGCCACGCTGGCGGTATAGTTCGTCGTGCCTGCGGCGAACGTCGGGGCGAGCGTGCC
>JBEGQI010000236.1:0-41604 GCA_041181065.1 Verrucomicrobiota bacterium
TCTGGTTCCAGTCGGGCTACGCCCGCCTTCCACCAGAACCTTGAGTGGAAGCAAAACAACAAACCGAAACCACCGGAAACCATCTCATCTAAAGTGGTATGACCGTTGGGGGCCAATCAGTTCTCCAGATTCGCGTTGGTCTCCAAAGTGAAAGGCGCCCCGAGTTCGGGGAAAGTGAGTTTCTCACCGTCCGCGCGCAACTTGGCCTTGTAGTCCGCCAGCGCATTCCGCGTCCTTGATCGGCTGAAGGTTGTGAAAACGTAAGTCACGCCTGCAACCGCAACCAGAACGAACAAGATGATGAATGCTTTCTTCCGCAATCGCTTCAACCTTCAAAACCGTCCCGCTAAAAATGTTTCGCCAAACCAGTCGAACGAACGGATCGCTCGCCCCATCAAGCTGGCGCTTTGAACTCCACAAACCGGCGCGTCAGTTTGCCGTCCAGCGCATCGCAGACGAAGTAGCCTTTTTCCTTGGTGCCGTCGTGGTTGTCGCGGCGGCGGGCGCAGCAACGATTGGTGGTGATGGGCGCCCCGGCGCGTTCGCACTCGGTGAAGGCGTGATAGTGGCCGTTGAAGATGGCGCGCACGTTCCAGCCCTGGAACTTCGCCAGCAGATCCTCGGCGTTCAACGGACGCATCTTCACATTCTCGCACAGCGGGAAGTGCGTGAAGACGACCGTCGGCCTGTTGCGCTTCAGATGCTTCAGGATGTCGTCGAGCGCAGCGAACGTGGCGGGCTGGATGGTGGAGTTCTGATACTTCTGCTCGTCGGTGGAATCGAGGCCGATGAACTGCCAGCCTTTGTGCCGGAAGAAATAGTTCAGCTTGCGCGGGAAATTTTGCTCATACGACTTGCGGTCGGTCGCCGTGGTCCAGTCGTGGTTGCCCATCACGGGATGGAAATCGCAATCGAGCCCGCGGAAAAACTTCCGCGCCGCCGCATGTTGCTGCGGCTCGCCGTTGTCGGCCACATCGCCCGCGTGCAGCACAAAGGCCGGCCGCTCGGCGTTCATCTGCTTCACCAAGCCCGCGAAGAACGGATCGCACTCGGTCGTCGCGTAATGCGTGTCGTTGACCGCGATGAACCGGAAGTCAGGCTTGCGGTCCGCCGCGAGCGAACGAAAAGCTGCCGGTCCGAGCGCGCCTGCGAGCAAGCTGAGTTTGGCCACGCGCCCCAAGGCGGCGCGGCGGGTGATGGGCTGGCGGATCATTTTGTTCATTAGGAGAAAGCAGTTTACGCGAATTACACGAATTGACGCCAATTAAAGACAGTTCGCGGGAGTCAGCGAAACTCGTGTCACGCCTTTTCGTTATCCGTGTTCATCGGTGTTTATCCGTGGTTAAAACTCCGCATTCCCCGGCGTCCGCGCGAACGGGATCACGTCGCGGATGTTGCTCACGCCCGTCAGGAACATGATGAGCCGCTCGAAGCCCAGCCCGAAGCCCGCGTGCGGCACCGTGCCGTATTTCCGCAGGTCCGCATACCACCAGTAATCGGCGGGGTTCAGCTTGTGATGCTTCATCTGTTGCGCGAGCACGTCGGGCCGCTCCTCGCGTTGCGCGCCGCCGATGACTTCGCCGATGCCCGGCACCAGCACGTCCATTGCGGTGACGGTCTTGCCGTCGTCGTTCACGCGCATGTAGAACGGCTTGATGTCCCGCGGATAGTTGAAGACGGTCGTGGGTGATTTGAAATGTTCCTCGGTCAGGAAGCGCTCGTGCTCCGATTGCAGGTTCTGACCATATTCGACCGGGAACTCGAACTTCTTCCCGCTCTTCTTCAGGATGTCCACGGCCTCGGTGTAACTGACGCGCACGAACGGGCGTTCGACCACGAACTTCAAGCGCTCGTTCAAACCCTTGTCCACGAACTTGGCGAAGAACGCGAGGTCCTCCGCGCAATCCTCCAGCGCGAACTTGGCGAGCGACTTGATAAATTGCTCGGCGAGGTCCATGTCGCCTTGCAGATCGCAGAACGCCATCTCCGGTTCGATCATCCAGAACTCCGCCGCATGCCGGGCGGTGTTCGAGTTCTCGGCGCGGAACGTCGGGCCGAACGTGTAGATGTTCGACAACGCGCACGCGAAGGTTTCGCCTTCGAGTTGGCCGCTCACGGTGAGATACGCCTTCTTGCCGAAGAAATCTTTTTCCGGCGGCTGCTCATCGATGTCACCCTTGAGCGTGGTGACGCGGAACATCTCTCCTGCCCCCTCGCAATCGCTCGCCGTGATGACTGGCGTGTGGACGTAAACGAAGTCGCGGCTCTGGAAAAAATCATGCACCGCGTAAGCCAGCCGGCTGCGCGTGCGGAACACCGCGCCGAACAAGTTCGAGCGCGGACGCAGATGCGCAATGGTGCGGAGGAACTCCAGCGTGTGCCCTTTCTTCTGCAACGGATAGCTCGCGTCCGCCGTGCCGATGAGCCGGATGCTCGTGGCTTTCACTTCCCATTTCTGGCCCGCCGCCGGCGACGCCACCAGCGCGCCTTCGACCACGGCAGATGAGCCGGTGGTGAACTCCGTGATCTTGTCGTAGCCGGGAATCCCCGCATCCGCCACGACCTGGATGCTGGCGAAGCAGGAGCCGTCGTTGAGTTCGAGGAAGCTGAAGCCTTTGTTGTCGCGCCGGGTGCGAACCCAGCCGCCGAGTTGGATTTGATTTCGAGGTTCAGTTGCTGCAAGAGCCTGTTTGATGAGCGTGCGCATGACAGATTACGCAAAGTCTTAGCCAATACCCTGGCAGAGCAAAGGCTTTTCCGACCGGCGGCAGTTAATGCTTGCGATTATCACCCACCATCCTAGGGTTCCATCAGTCAGAGAGCCAAATCTTGACCACGTTATGAATCACGTTTCTGTCAGCATTACTTCCCGGACTTTGACGTTCCTCCACCTCGCCCTATGTTGCGTCGGCCTTGTAGTCGCACCAGCACACGCCACGGTCTCAATCTGGGGCGATAACACCTATGGCCAGTCGGCAACGAATGTTTCTGGGCCGCTACTCGGAGCGAAGTCCGTGGCAGCTGGGTATTGGCACAACTTGGCTGTGAACAGAACGAACAGCGTGGTTGCGTGGGGCGTGAATACCTATGGCCAGACTACCGTTCCCTCTGGATTGACCCAAATCATCGCGGTAGCCGGTGGCCGCGACCACAGCCTGGCGTTGCGGTCAAGCGGAACGGTTGTGGCTTGGGGCGACAGCTCCTATGGACAAACAAATGTTCCCGGCACGCTCGCCAATGTCATTGGAATTTCGGCGGGTGGTTTCCACAACGCCGCAGTTCAAAACGACGGCAGCATCACCTGCTGGGGTTACAACTTTTACAATCAGGCATCCGTCCCTGCGGACGTCACGAATGCCACCGCAGTCTCCTGCGGCAATGCATTCACCATGGCGCTGCGCAATGACGGGACCGTGAGGGCGTGGGGTGACAATATTTACGGTCAGACGAACGTTCCCGCCGGGCTGTCGAACGTCACAGCAATTGCCGCCGGCGGATTTCACGGACTGGCGTTAAAAGCCGATGGGACGGTGACCGGCTGGGGTTATAATTTTTATGGTCAGGCAACACCGCCATCCGATTTGAGCAACGTGACCGCCATCGCCGCAGGATACTTTCATTCGCTCGCACTAACGGACGACGGCACAGTGGTGCAATGGGGCGACATTTCAGCCGGACAATCTTCACCGATTCAAACCAACCGCATTGTCAGTCTGACCGCTGGTTATGCGCACAGCATCGCATTGCGCGACGACAAACCCTTTTTCCTGATACAGCCACAGGATATCACCACGAATTCCGGCAAGTCGGTGAAACTGTTTTTCACTGGTCTAGGCACAACGCCGGTCACTAACCGATGGTGGCGATTCAATGGCGTAACTACTACGCTCGTCACCAGCGGAAGCGTTTCTAACGTCAACGGCATTCTCACCAACTCGCTTACATTCACAACCACTTCGAACCAGTTTTATTTCGCGGTGATGTCGAATGCGGTCGGGTCGGTGACCAGTCGGCTTGCGACCGTGACCATCATGACGAATCCCACAGTCACAAGCCAACCGGTGAGCGTGACGACAAACCCGGGGGCAAATATCACATTTACGGTGGGAATGGCTGGCAGTGGACCCTTTACTTACCAGTGGCAATTCAAATCCATCAGCGACACAAACTTCAACGATTACGGCAGCCCCACGTCGAACAATTTCCTTCAACTCAACAACGTGACCACAAACGACGCTGGCGATTATCGAGTCGTGATCGCGAATCAAGTCGGCTCCGTTACCAGTCAGGTCGCCACTCTGACGCTAGACGGCCGTGTGTTAATCACCGCACAGCCGCAAGGTCAGACGGTCGCCCAAGGCAGCAACGTCACTCTCTCGGTAAGTGCCGTGGGGAGCCCGCCACTAAGATACCAGTGGTTTTTTAACGACACATTGGTTCTGCCTGACGCCACGAATGAAACTTTCTCCATCGCAAGTGTTCAGACTTCCGACGCAGGCAGCTACTCCGTCGTCGTGTCGAATGACATGAATGCCGTCACTAGCAGTGCTGCGGGGCTGACCGTTCTTGGCCCGCCGGTCATCATCACTCAACCTCAGGATATTGTGACCAACAGCGGCAAGTCGGTGAAGTTGACACTTTCGGCATCTGGCTCGCTCCCTATGTCGAATCGGTGGTGGCGCATTGTCGGTGCGGGCAATGTGCTGGCCAATAGCGGAACTGTATCAAACAATAATGGGCTCGTCACCAACACCTTCACCTTCTCCACCACCTCGAATCAATTCTACTTCGCTGTTCTCTCAAATAGCGTCGGTGCGGTAACCAGCAGGGTCGCTTCTGTTACTATCCTCACCAACCCCGTGGTTACCAGTCAGCCGCAAAGTGTTACTACAAACTACGGGGCGACTGTTGCATTCAGCGCCAGCGCCACAGGAAGCCCGCCGCTCACCTACCAATGGCAACACAGTGAAGTGGACATCCCCGGCGCAATCTCCAACGCATTCCAAATCGACAGCGTTTCGTCAAACGACGGAGGTGGCTACCGCGTGATCGTGGCCAATCCCGTTGGCGTCGTGACCAGCTTAGTCGCCACACTCACACTTGATGGAACACCCATCATTTCTACCAACCCGCAAAATCGGACGATATTGCAGGGAGGCACTGCGACTTTCGCTGTGGTCGCCCAAGGAGCAGATCCTCTCCTCTACCAATGGTGGCAGGCCGCGACCAACGGGCAGCTCGACTTCACCAACGGTGTCATCACCGTCACCAACGCAGTCACGGATGCCACCAATTCGTCGCTCACCATCGTCAACGCCGATTCGGCGAGTGCCGGCACTTACTTTGTTGTCGTTTCAAACAACGTCGGCACGGCTGCAAGTTTAGGCGCGAAACTTACCGTATTGATACCTCCAACAATCAACTCCGGCCCACAGGACATTGTCACGAACTCTGGAAAGTTGGTGAAGCTCACCGTCATCGCATCCGGTTCCTTGCCCATGACCAATCGCTGGTGGCGCTCTAACGGCACGTCGAACACCCTGGTTAACACAAGTGTATTCAGCACTCCGACGAATGGTTCGACCGGGTATTCCAACGCGTTCACGTTCACCACCACTACCAACCAGTTCTACTACAGCGTGGTGGCCAACTCAGCCGGGAGCGTGACCAGCCGGCTCGCATCCATCACGATCCAGTCGCCGCCGACCATAACCAACCAGCCGCAAGGTGTCGTCACCAACGAAGGGGCGACCGTTTTCTTCTACGTCGGCGCAACTGGCGACGCGCCGCTCCTCTACCAATGGCAATTCAACAGCGCTGACATCGGGAGCGCGACCAACAATTACCTCCAGTTGAACAACGTCACCACGAATGACGCCGGGGATTACCGCGTAGTGATCAGCAATCCCGTCGGCACCGCAACAAGCGACGTAGCCCGGCTGGTCATCGCGAACCAATCCTATACCCCCGCCCAGTTATGGCTGCTCGCTCACAGTTCCACTAACGGCGACGCCATCTTCATTGCGCTGGAAGCAGGCAAGAACTATCGCGTGCAAACCTCGGCCGACTTGGGGACCTGGAATGACCTTACTAACTTCCTTAGTAGCGCAACGGTCATGGAGTTTACCAACGGATTCGCCACCAACGCACCGCAGATGTTTTACCGAGTCGTATCGCCCTGACCACCGCTAGCGAGTAACGCACTGCATACAGGCTCTGGTTCGCGCGGTGGAGTTGGCACTGGAACTTCCGCGTTTGTTTTCAGTTTGTGCGGCCAGCCCATCCAGACTTCACCCACGCCGGGCGAAAGATTCGCATCAGTCACATTCGCCTCGCGAAAGAACAGCCATTGGCCCGCAAGCAACGAACGCTCTTCGAGTCGAACCTGAACTGGCACTTGCGACCACAGCCGGTGCCAGACCCGGAAGAACAATCGCCGACCACGGATGCAATTGAATGCGGTGTAACGCTCCATCAACCACTCATCAAGTGAGCCGGCTGTGCATGGCGCGAATTGCGCCGGGCCGTTTCCCGAATCAGCCCGATACGCCAGCACCGTTCCGTTTTGCACATCCTCAACTCGACCGCGTAAAACGTCCGATTGCGCGTGGCGATATTCGTTCCACCCCCGCCGATACGGCAGCCCAAACACTCGCGGCCCCAGCGCGACCGCCAGCCGGTTATCCAGCCACTCCGCAAGAAAGTGGATCCCCGTCTCGCTGCCGTGTCGAACGTAAATGCGCACATTGAGGAAACGGTGTGTTGATATCGGCTTGAGCAGCAACTGAGCGAGAGCTCCACCAAACCGCAGGCGCAGCCCGTTTAATGTGAAGGCAACCAGTGTGACAAAGGCGCAGCCGTTCCAAAGATCGAGTTGGAACGGTGTGACCTTCTGTAACTCCTTCGCATCCACCTCCAGGTGGATCATCAAGAAATTCAGCCAGTCGGCAATGAACAGCGGTTCGCGCGGGAGCGAGAGCATGCGTTCCCGCGCAGCACGGCTGATAGTTTCAAGTTTGTTCGTCACCCATTCTCCCGATAGAACCCGACTCCAACCGGGCGCTAATGCGTTTTGATTCCCATTACGTCCGCGACGGCTTCGCGGAACTTCGGAAAGTGAAATGCAAACCCTCTCTGCAGCAAACGCCCCGGCACCACGCGCCGGCTTTTGATGATGAGTTCGGTCTCCGTGCGCAGGAAAAACGCACCGATCTCCAGCATCCATTCCGTCGCGGGCAAGCCGATGGGCACACCGCACAGCTCGCGGAACGTCCGCATCATCTCAGCGTTCGGCAACGGGCCCGGCGCAGCCATGTTGATCGGGCCGCTCAGGTTCTCGCGCGCGATGATCCATTCGACGGCACGACAAAAATCCTCCTGATGCATCCACGAAACATACTGCCGCCCGCTGCCCATACGCCCGCCCAACCCTAAGCGCGTCAATCGCGCCAGCACCGGCACGACGCTATTCCGCGAATTGCCCAGCACCATCGTTGTGCGCAATGCCACCTTCCGCGTGCGCGGAGTAGCGACTTCATCCAAGGCCCGCTCCCACTGGTTGATGATCTCGATGGAGAATTCATCCTTCGCTGCGGGCGTGGCACCTTGCGGGCCGTTCTCATCCATCGGCGTGTCGAACGTGTGTTTATAGAGCGTTGCCGAACTGGCGTTGAGCCACGCGCGCGGCGGCACTTTGCACTTGGCGATCGCCTGACCGATTGCGCGGGTCGGTTTGGTGCGCGACTCGATGAGCAGCTTCCGGTTCTTCGCGGTGTAACGACAATCAACGGACTTGCCGCAGAGATTCAACACCACTTCGGCGCCTTCCAATTCCGCCGCCCAATCGCCCACTGTTGTGCCATCCCACGCTACTTCGCGAACACCGTCGGAACGGGGTTTCGGTTGGCGCGTGAGGACGACCACGTCCCATTTCCGCTCGTTGAAATATCGAGCCAAGGCAGTGCCCAAGAAACCCGAGCCGCCGGCGATGACGATGCGTTCACTCATGGCAATTCAAGAAAAGCCGCATGGCGATGCTGTGGCCGGGCTTTGTGCGGAGCCGACTTTGAACTAGCGCGCTTCGACGGCTGCCAGCCGAGCAGCGCGGCGATTAATTCCAAGAACGGCCATTTTTCGGCGTGGAGTTTCATCGGACACCTCCGGGGTTGTCTGCGGTTGGAGTGGGCTCGTGCGCGTGAAGCTTGCAACTGCCGCCAAGGCAACGACGATTCCGCGCGACCCACCGGTAAATCACATGAGCAACGACGTTGATGCCTGGCAGGCTGATCACCGCGCCCAACGGCCAGAGCCACCACACGGACCGCATCATCGCGGCCCAAGCATCCGCGCCTTTGACGCGCCGACCATCGGCGAGCAACAGCCACATTTCCTCCAGCAACTGCGCCTCCGTGACACCCAGCCGCGTCGCCGTGCCGGGCGTTTGCAACGGCAGCCAGACGAAACCGTGCCGGGTGAACACCCCGCCCCAGCGCTTCATGCCCGCAACGCAGAAACGGCAATCGGCGTCGTAAAACACCCAGCCGCGCACTCCGGCGTCTTTTACTGGCATTTCGGTATGCACAGAAAATCGGTTTCAAAAAGGGAACGAACTATTCGCCCCCGATGCCCAGCAGCTTGCGGATCTTGTCGCCCAGCTTCACGAACTTGGTCAACGCGCTGGTCGGCCATGAGCGGACCTGGCCATACCACGCGGTCGTGGTCTCGAAGAAATCCGCCAGCTCCCGTAGCTTTTGCTCGGTGTATTCGTCCGTGTCCTTGTCCTTCTCGGCGGCAGCGGCGCATTCGCGCAGCATCGCGATGGTCGGGTCGATCTCGCGCTTCTTGCGCTCGTCAATGACCACGCGGAACATCTCCCACACGTCCTTCATGCTTTCGTAATGGTCGCGCTTGTCGCCCATGACGTGCACCTTGCGAACGATACCCCACCCTTGTAGCTCCTTCAGGCTGCTGCTGACATTTGAGCGCGCGACGGAAAGCGTCTCCACGAGTTCATCGGCGTTGAGCGGCTTCTGGGAGATGAACAGCAGCGCGTGGATCTGTGCCACGGTGCGGTTGATGCCCCACTTGGTCCCCATCTCGCCCCAGTGGAGGATGAACTTCTGCTGGACTGAGCTCAGTTTAGGCATGGCGTCGTTTATTTCTGTCTAGACTGAAATTACTGGAATTCAGGGTTATTGCAAGTTTGTTATGGCCTGCGGGCAGGAACCGTCCTTTCACTTCGGCATGATTTAAGGCAGGCGGAGCGGTTTCCCGGCGCCAAAATATGCGCAGCCATTGGCAAGCGCGGCGTAGTGTTGCCACCGCTCCCAGCTAGGATTTATGCAGACGATACCGGCTTGAAGCCGGTTGAACGATCCTTGGCTGACATGAACGCATCCACCTTTTCAACGCCAAACTCCGGCCGGGGCGAGGCCATCCTGCGTGACCCGCTCCACAATCGTGATGCCGCTTTCACGCTCGCCGAACGCAAGGCGCTTGGCCTCGAAGGCCTGCTGCCTCCGGCAGTGCTGACGCTGGATCAACAAGTCGAGATGGAGTTGCACAAAATCATCGCGAAGACCGACCCGCTGGAGCGTTACATCGGATTGATCGCCTTGCTCGACCGTAATGAGACGTTGTTCTACCGGCTGCTGTTGGAAAACATGGACACGCTGACGCCGATCATTTACACGCCGACGGTGGGTCTGGCGTGCCAGCGCTTCAGCCATATCCTGCGCCGTCCGCGTGGACTGTTCATCTGTCCCGATGACCGTGGGCATATCGCGGATCGGCTGCGTAACTTCGCGCATCAGGACGTGCGCCTCATCGTGGTGACGGACAACGAACGCATCCTTGGATTGGGCGATCAAGGCGCGGGCGGCATGGGGATTTCCATCGGCAAACTGGTTTTATACTCGGCGGGCGCGGGCATTCATCCGCGATTTTGTTTGCCCATCAGCCTCGACGTCGGCACTGACAACGGCGCGTTGCTCGAAGATCCCTATTATTGCGGCTACCGGGCGCGTCGCCTGCGCGGGGCCGAATATGATTCGCTTGTCGAAGAGTTTGTGCGGGCCGTGAAATCGGTTTTCCCGCGAGCGTTGCTGCAATGGGAAGATTTCAAAAAGAACAACGCGTTCCGGTTACTGGAGCGCTACCGCGATCGCATCACGAGCTTCAACGACGACATCCAAGGCACCGCGGCTGTCACTGTGGCGGGAATCCTGTCGGCGTTGCGCATCACCGGCAAACCGCTCCGCGAGCAGCGATTATTGATGGCGGGCGCAGGCGCGGCGGGCGTCGGCATCGGGCGGCTCGTGCGCTCGGCGTTGCTGGCGGAAGGTTTGACCGAAGCCGAAGCGCGCGAGCGGCTCGTGTTCGTGGATTCCGAAGGCTTGGTGTGTGAAGGCCGACCGAACCTGGACGCGCACAAAAAGGAGTTCGCCCTGCCGCGCTCCAAATTGTCCGAAGCCGGGCTCGTGAAGCCGATGCCGAAGACGTTGAAAAAAATTGTCTCCATCATCCGGCCCACCGTGCTCATCGGCACCACCGGCACGCCGGGCGATTTCACGCCCGCCGTCATCCGCACGATGGCATCGGCTTGCGAACGTCCCTTCATCTTCCCGCTCAGCAATCCAACGAGCAAAGCCGAGTGCACCCCGACGGAGGCGTTGCAGAATTCGGACGGGCGGGCGCTGGTCGCAACGGGTTCGCCGTTCGAGCCGGTCATGTTCAACGGCAAGCAACACATCATCGGCCAATGCAACAATTGTTTCGTGTTCCCGGGCATCGGTCTGGGCGTGATCCTGAGCGAAGCCACGCGCGTGAGCGACGGGCTGTTCCTTGCCGCCGCCAAGGCGCTTGCTGAATTCGCCGCCGACCAACCGCCGACTGGATCGTTGTTCCCTAGCCTGAAGCAGCTGCGCGCCGTGAGTCGCAAGGTGGCTTTCAAGGTGGCGCAGACCGCCCGCGATGAAGGCATGGGCCGCACACTCGATGACGCCGCCATCGAGGCCGAGCTCGATCAACTCATCTGGGTGCCGGAGTATCCGGACTTGGAGTTGGAACCTGCGGTTTGATCGAAGGCTTGCCGGCTGCAGCTTGCATCCGCGCGTTAATGGTTTGACGCGCCTCTCATGCTTTCCAAGACTCCCGCGCCATTCATCGGCAACGCATGAGTTCGACCATTGAGATCATCGCCCTGACGCGCCAGTCGCGCGATGTCAGCCGTTTCCTGAATTTCGCCTACGGCATCTACGCCGGCGATCCGCATTGGGTCGCGCCGGTGCTGATGGACGTGAAGAAGGTGTTCAGCGACGAGAATCCGCTCTTCCAGCATGCCGAGATGCAACTCTGGATGGCGCGGCGCGACGGCCGCGACGTGGGGCGCATCGCGGGCATCATCGATCGCAACCACAACGAATTTCACGGCGAGCGCACAGCGTTCTTCGGCTTCTTCGAATGCATCGACGACGCCAGCGTGAGCGCGAAGCTGTTTGAAACGGTTTCCGCGTGGGCGAAGCAGAAGAACATGGCGCGCATCCTCGGCCCGATGAACCCCACCACGAACGACGAGTGCGGGTTGCTGATCGACGGCTACGATGTGCCGCCGGTGTTGATGATGACCTACAACCCGCGTTATTACACCAAGCTCATCGAAGGCGCGGGCTGCGCGAAGGCGAAGGACCTGCTCGCGTTCGCGTTCGACATCGCAAATGGCCCGAAGGAGCGGTTCAGCCGGTTCATGACCAAGTTCCGCAAACGCGAACCGGACATCCGCATCGAACCCATCTCGAAGAAGCAACTCACCGAACAGCTCGCGAAGGTGAAGGCGGTTTACAATCAGGCGTGGGAAAAGAACTGGGGCTTCGTGCCGAT
The DNA here is from genome assembly GCA_041181065.1 of Verrucomicrobiota bacterium. Lineage (GTDB taxonomy): Bacteria > Verrucomicrobiota > Verrucomicrobiia > Limisphaerales > DSYF01 > DSYF01. The sequence continues at coordinate 11,878 of JBEGQI010000236.1, forward strand.
GACGGACGCGGAGATCGATTTCATGGCCGCGCGCTTGAAGCCGCTTCTGACGGATGGCTTGGCGTTCGTCGCCGAGACGTCGCAGGAGCCGGTGGGTTTCGTGCTGGCGTTGCCGGACTTCAACGAGGCGTTCAAGCCGATGAACGGCAAACTGCTGACGCCTGGCTTGATCAGCGCCTTGCCTTACTTCCTCGGGTGGAAGGTGCCGAAGTTCCTCCGCTGTCTGACGCTCGGGGTGACGGCGAAATATCGCGGCCGCGGCATCGAGGCCGCGATGCTGGCTGAGGCACTGGATGCAAGTTTACGGCTCGGCATCCAACGCGGCGAAGCTTCGTGGATTCTGGAAGACAACACTGCCGTGCAACGCGTCATTGCGCTTTTCGGCGGCGAGGTTTACAAGACTTACCGCGTTTACGAACGGGCGGTTTGATCCGGCGACGGTTTGCCAAACTTCCGATAGAGCCAGTTCCCCAGCGGCAGGAAAATGGCCGTGGTCAGCGCGCCTGCGGCGACGTCGATGGCGTAGTGATAGCGGCCATAGACCGTCGAGGCGCACAGCAACAACGCCAGCACGAGGTGCGGCCAGCGGATCTTGCGGAGGTAGAGGAACGAGAAATATACCGTCACCAGCGCGATAGCGACATGGCTGCTCGGGAACGCGGCTCCCGGCGATTCAAAGTTATGGTAGATCACCGCCATGATCTTGAAGAACGGCCCGGCTTGCACGCTGGCGGGAAATTCCGGCACCACCGACGGGATCACGTCCGGCGGCAGATCGAAGTCCACCAGCTCGCGGTAATAGATGCGCGGGCCGACGACCGGCAAGAAGATGTAGATCGTGTAACAGACGTAGAACACGAATGAGCACACGGAGACGTAGTGATAGAACTGCTTCCGTTCGCGCAGGAACAACGCCAGTCCGACGCCGGTGATCATTAGGTAGTAGCTGAAGTAGGAGAAATAGAAGATCTCGCTGACCCACGTTTGCGGGAACGCATCCATGAACTTGAAACTCGGCGCGAAGCCGAAGATCTGTTCATCGAGCCGGAAGAACGTCGGGTCCACGTAACCGGTGTGCACCATCTGGTTCAACGAACCCGTCTCGCGATAGAAGGCGGTGTAGAGCAGCACGGGGTAAAAGTTCCGGAGAAAATCCAGCACGCGATTTTGCGGCGACTTGGCGCTCGCGCGAATAAGCAGATGCACCAGCACGAAGCACGCGGTGTGCGCCGCGACGAACCAGCCCCAGCCCGGCACGGCGTCGCCGTGCAACGCGCAGACGATCACCGCCACCATGGCGATGTAACCCTGCGTCGCGTAATCAATGAACGTGTAATGCTTCATGTCACAACCAGCCTTGTGCGCGATACCAGTCGCGCGTCTTGATGACACCTTCGCGCAAATTCATCCGGCACTCGTAGCCGATCTCGCCGCGGAAGCGCGTCGTGTCGCACACCCAGCCGGGGACTTTCAGTTCCGCCCACTTCTGCGCGTTGAGCACGTTCGCCTTTTTCGTAAGCCGACATTTCCACTCGGAGCACTGGCACGCGAACCAGAGCAAGACATTCGGCAACGGTAGCGAAATCGTCCATGACCCCGACTCCGTCGCGATGCACTGGGCCAGTTGCGCGGCGGTCACAACTTCCGGCGAACCGACGCAAAAAATTTCACGCACAGCATTGCTGTGGCGCAACGCAGCCACGATGGCGGCAGCCAAGTCTTCGACGTAAACCAGCGTGAGCTGCTGGCGACCGCCACCAAACCGCGGCAGCACGTGCGACTTCACCGCCTTGAACAGTCGCAGGAACTCGACGTCGCGCGGGCCATAGACGGCGGGTGGACGGATGATGGTCCAAGCCACTTTGCAGCCGTCGATGACTTCGCGTTCGGCGGTGAGCTTGCTGCGACCGTAATCCGAAACGGGCGTGGGTTCGTCTTTGTCGCGCTTGGGTTTGTCGGAAGTGGCGGGGCCAGCGGCCGCGAGGCTGGAGATGTGCACGAAGCGTTCAACTTGTGCGCCGCGCCGATTCACCGCCGCGACCAGATTTCGGGTGCCGACCTGATTCACGGCGAAGAAGCCTTCGGCGTTCAACGCCTTGGTCGCCCCGGCACAATGGACGACGTGCGTAACACCTTCGAGCGCGGCGTCGAGTGAAGCGGGTTGGTCGATGCTGCCGGTGCGGACTTCGACTTTGGGCAGTTGCTCGGCGATGAGCTTGCGGTCGCTGCTCGGGCGCAACAGCGCAACGACGCTAAGATTTTGCGCGAGCAGACGGTCGAGGATGTGGCTGCCCACGAAACCGTTCGCACCGGTGAGCAGGACTTTCATGGCGCTGTGTCGCGCTCCTTCGTTGATTCAAAGTTAGACAACTTCTGCAATCGAAGCTCACGAATGTAGCGTCGTATTTGCATCGGAATCGCAAGCAGGCACACGATGGTCAGCAGGGCACCTGTGGCCATATGCTTCACATCCCATTGAAAGTCACTTGCTGAGCTGGCAAGCATCCATCCAAAAGTCAGGATGGCCGCCGCAATGATCCAAAGAAGAACCATTGCAACAATGGAAACTCGCAACATGACGCTCCGGTCGTTTTCTGGAGAAGTGAACTGGATGTTGCTGACTCGCTTCATGGCTGCGCGCATCTGCCCAACACCCGACGCATGATTTTGCGCCGTCAGATGATCCCAAGTTCTTTGCCGACCTTCTGGAACTTTTCCAGCGAACGGTCGATCTGCTCGAAGGTGTGCGTGGCCATGAGGCTGACGCGGAGCAGCTCTTCGCCGGGTGGAACGCCGGGCGCGACGACGGGATTCACGAACACGCCCTCTTCCTGCAACCGTTTGCAGAATTGGAAGGTCTTGAGCATGTCGTGGACATACACCGGCAGGATGGGCGTTTCGGACGCGCCGAGATGGAAGCCGAGCGAGAGCAAACCTTGCTTCATGCGCTCGGTGTTCTTCCAGAGCTGCGTGATGCGCTCGGGCTCGCCGATCATGATGCGCAACGCTGCCAGCACGGCAGCCGCGTTCGCGGGGCTCATGCTCGCGCTGAACACCAGCGTGCGGGAGTTGTGCTTTAGGAAATCGATCGTGGCCGCGTCGCTCGCGATGAAACCGCCGAGGCTCGCCAGCGATTTGCTGAACGTGCCCATGATGAAATGCACGTCGTTCTCGAGACCGAAGTGCGACGCCGTGCCGGAACCATGCTTGCCGAGCACGCCGATGCCGTGGGCGTCGTCCACCATGACGGCGGCGTTGTGCTGTTTCGCGAGGTGGACGAGTTCGGGCAGCTTGATGATGTCGCCTTCCATGCTGAAGACGCCATCGACGATGATGAGCTTGCCGGCTTCGCGCGGGAGCTGTTCCAACCGGCGCTGCAACGCTTCCATGTCGTTGTGACCAAAGCGGAGCACCTTGCCGAGCGAGAGGCGGCAACCTTCCACGAGGCTCGCGTGGTTCGCCTTGTCCGCGAGGATGTATTCGTCCTTGCCGACAATCGTGCTGGCGACGCCGAGATTGACCTGAAAGCCGGTCGAGTAGAGCAACACCGCTTCCTTGTTCATCAACTGGGCGATCTCCTGCTCGAGTTGGATGTGCAGGTCGAGTGTGCCGTTGAGGAAACGGGAGCCGGCACAGCCGCTGCCATATTTCTGCACGGCGGCGATGGTGGCTTCCTTGATGCGCGGGTCGTTCGTGAGGCCGAGATAGCTGTTGGAGCCAAGCATCAGGACCTTGTGGCCATTCATGATGACCTCGGTGTCCTGCGCGGAGGAAATCGTCCGGAAATAAGGATACAGCCCGAGCGCGCGCACCTGATTGGCGCTCGTGTAATTCTTCACCTTGTCGAACAACGGCAAGCTGCCTGACTCCTCATGGGCGTGAGCCGCGCCGTTTCCGTTGCTGCCGGAAACAGGCTTGGCCGGAGCGACAATCACGGGATTTTTCCCGGCACGCTCAATGGTTTGCGCTGACTTCGTTACACTCATGGGTTATCAGGTTTCTGCCACGAACTGTGTCGCAACTTAACCCCCTTAAATCAATCAAATATTTGGCTGCCATCCGGTGGGAAAACCGTAAATCGCTTGACCGTAAACCATTAAGAAATCCGAGCTTCGACCCATTCGGAGACCCTAGAATTGAGCCGCGCCGGTTCGGTTGATGGATAGGGCCCAATTCAATTTGGGTCGCTTCAAAATCTTTGCCGAAGGTGGTGTGCCGGTGTTGCTTCATCGCCAACTTTTAGGGCGGACATACTAAGATGTGCAGCGCCACGCATGGTGGCGCGTCGAGCAATTCAGGATTGGGGATGAAACCGGCTATTCATGCACTTTGATGAGTGTCTTCACCGCGCGATTGCCGGCGGTCATCGAGTGGAAGAGTTCAGGCAGGCGGCTCAGGGGCCATTCACCGTCCACAAAATCCTCTGCCCGGATGACCCCCGCCTCGATGAACTCCAGCGCCCGACGGATCGTGCGCGGTGTGTGATGGAAACTGGCAACGAGCGAGATGCTCGAATAGTGCAGCAAGCTGGTATCGAGCGAAACTGTCGTGCCCGCCGGGCAGCCCCCGAAAAAATTTACCATGCCGCCCTTGCGCACCAGCTTCGTCGCTGTTTCCCATGCCTCAGGTTTGCCGACTGCCTCGATGACGGCGTCAAAGCGTTCGTCCTTCGGCACGGCGCTAAGGATGTCGCCGCCCGCACCCACATCGAACACCTGCGTGGCCCCAAGTTTGCGCGCGGCGTGCAAACGTTTCTCGCCCCGCCCGGCCACGGAGACGGTGCAGCCGAGATTCCGTGCGAGCGCCACAAACATCAGGCCAATCGGTCCTGCCCCAAGCACGAGCACGCGTTGGCCTTTGCGCAGTTTGGTTTCTTCAACGCCGAGCACGACGCACGCGAGGGGTTCGGTGAGCGCCGCGTCGCGGAACTGGGTCGGCGGCTTGAGACGAAGGAGGTTTTTTTGCACAAGCCGTTCCGGAACGACGATGCTTTCGGCGTAAGCACCGTTCAGGAACAGCAAATCGTCACAGAGGTTTTCCTGCGCGTTGTGGCAGTGGAGGCATTGCCCGCACGGCGCAGAGTTCGCGACGACGACGCGGTCGCCGAGCTTCCAAAGTTCACTCTGCGTTTCGGCGATCGTTCCGGCGAGCTCGTGGCCAAAGCATGCCGGCGGGACGATCATTTTGGCGTGATAGCCGCGTTTGTAGACCTTCAGGTCGGTGCCGCAGGTGAGGGCCGCCTCGATGTGGATGCGGACTTCGCCCGGTTTGAGCGCGGGTTGGGCGATCTGTTCGACACGGATGGTTTCTTTGCCATGCAGCACGGCGGCTTTCATGCGGCGACGTTAACAACGTGGCCATGACAGGGCTAGCCTTGCGTTACGGCGGAGTGCCTTGGCACACAACTGGCTTTAAATGCAACCGGCGCTATGTTGGGCTGATTCTGTCTGGCAGTTGGACAGAGTTGGAAGAGAACCGGACGCGCCAGAAACACTCAGTCACTTGAAACAAACTGACAAAGCTCCTGTGGGTGCCGGGCAAGAGTCCGGACTGCCGCAGTTTTTGCGTGGCCTTTTCCGAGGCCGGAGTGCAGATGAATGTATCGCCAGTCCAGCGGTCGATGAACCGGCCGAGGCTGCGCCGGTATTCGTCGGCGAGCAACGCCCCAAGGTGTTAGTGGTGGATGATGATCCAGTGTTCCTGAAAGCGATGCAGATGAAACTTTCCAAGGCGGGTTGCAACGTCGTTCTCGCTCACGATGGGCCGGAGGCCATAGCTCTCGCGCGCAAAGAAAATCCTGAAGCCATCATCCTAGATGTCGGCCTGCCGGCGGATGTCTCGGTGGCTTGGGACGGCATCCGGGTGATGCAATGGATCAAGCGGCTGGAGAATGGGGCAAACCCACCCATGATCATTGTCACGGCCAGCGATTCGCCCGCGCTCAAGAAAACTGCCATAGAGTGCGGCGCTGCGGCTTTCTTCCAAAAACCCCCCGACGATGCGGCGTTCGTGCAAGCTCTTCAAGCGGTGATCGAGAAGAACAAGTCCGCCTCGCATACGCCCATGCCGAATCTCGGAAAAACGCTCAACATGGTTGCCAAGTCGGATCCCCCGGCTCCACCAGAGAGCCCCGCTCCTGCGAAGGAAGGGCCAGCATCTTCGGGCTTCGCGCTTTATTGAAAGCTGCGCGGGAAAGCATCCAGTTGCACCCGCAGCGGGCTGACTTCCGGTTTCACCAAAAATTCTACCTGCTCGGCGCGGCGCACCGCAAAAGTGACGTCTGCGGTTTTAGCATCCTGAGAAATCCAACAGGAATTTGTCCGGGCGTCGTTCCCTGAACTCCACGAACCTTCAAGACTCATTCCGTTGTTGGCGACAATGGCCACGCAATCCATGCGCATACCATTTGTCAGGCCGGCGGTTTTGAAAATAATCTGGGAAGCCGAATCTGCGAGGGGAGGCGCGGTGAGGATCGCCGGAGTTTTCCGTATGATTTGGTCAAGCGTGATGGTGGCGCCGTTGAAATTGGTCGTGCGTCCCACGCGGTTGTTGGAATCCACTGCGCCGAGCGGCACGTCGTGGAAGGTGAACTGGTCGTTTGTGGCTGTGGCCGCGTCTTGCACCACGTCCAGCTTGAGTTTCCAGGCGTTTTCACTGGGCCAGAGCGCGGGCTCGAAGGTGAAGCAGTTCAGGCCAGCGGAGTCCAGCTTTGAGGCCGGAAGCTTGTTGCCCGTCGCATCGCTCAATTCGGCGTGGCAAACCCGCCACGGATAATCTGTCTTGGCCGTCGGGCGCACGCGCACCACGCACGCAGAAACGTTTGTGCTGCCCCAATCATTCGTGCCGAAGACCAGTGTGCGTCCGTCGTCTGGGCTGCGAAGCAATTGAGCCACAGGGTTCAGCCCGGTGTGAAACTGCTCCAGTGTTACTTCCACTTCCCCGGCCAGCTTGGTGGCGGGCAGGTTTTCCGGGTGCCACTGCGCGTATTGGTGAAAGATCGGGTTCTTGATGGGCATGGTGCCGCACAGGGACACGCTGCCGGCTGCATCGTGATGGTAGATGTGCAGAACGAAGTAGGGGGCGCGGCGTGGGAAAGCGCTGAATTCCTTAACTTCGAGCGGATAAGTCGGGCCGTAACGAACGCGCGAGCCGGCGACGAAATCGTTGGTGTCCGCGAGCTGCAACTCGCAATAACCTGCGCCCGGTGCAAACGCGCGGGCCATGATTCCGCGATTCAACCAGAGCACCACTTTGGGCGAATCCGTTTGCGCGGAGAAGCGGATTGACGCCCGATTTCCGAAGATGCGCCGCGAAAAGTTGCTTAGTAGCGGCGGCAGGCGGTTGACCATCTGCCCCAGACGCGGTCCGACGAGGTGGTTTGTGCCGTAAGTGACCGCTTCGAGATTGACGAACGAACCGTCTGGAAGACGCACCGGAATCACGGAAGGGGTTTCCGGCGGTGCCAGGAACATCACGCTCGCGCCGATGATTCCGACAGCGAGCAGGGACGCGGTGAGAATCTTCCAGCGACGTTTCATCCGGTCTCAAACTTCACGCGGCGGCGGCGCTTTGGCAAACGAAGTCTCGCGCAAGTAAATCGGTTCTAACGCCGAGTTGTCCATCGCGGGGTGGGGTTGATCTAGTTTTGCCAGCATCGATGCGCGGGGGAAAATGATGCGGCCGTCAGCAAACCATTTGGTCACTTCCGGGCCTATGATGAGCGCGCTGGCGGCGATCGCTTCGCGGCTGACGATCCGAAGTGGCTCAATTTCGCGATGTCCGCCATCTGACAACTCCCAAATGCCGCAGTAGAATTCTCCTCGCTGCGCGTCGATGACCACGTTGGCCCGGCCACGCAAACCTTCTGCCTGCGCCTGTGCGGCGATGGTTTCCGCGCTCGAAACGCCGGCAAGTTGGACATTGCGCGCGAGATGCCAGCCTTGGGCCAGTGCGATGCCGGCGCGAATGCCAGCGTAGGAGCCCGGCCCCAAGCCGATCACGATGCGTTCGATTTCTCCGCGCTGCACGTTTGCGTCCGTCAGCACAGACTCGATCATCGCGAACGGTTGCATCGTGTTGCCGCGCCCGGACTCGATGGCCTCGCGAACATGCACGCCGTTGCACGCGACCGCCACGCTGCGCTGTGTCGAAGAGAATTCAAGTGCCAGAAGCTTCATACAGGATGCGCCGGGTGGTGTCGTCCACGACTTCGAGTGTGACGAGGCGGACGTTTTGGTTTTTCGGATTCGGGTTTTGGGGTGCGAGTTGGAGCAATCGTTCCGCCCACTCGATTACTGCTACACCTTCTGGCTGCAGGTATTCGTCCACGCCGGCGCTGTGGATTTGCTCCGGCGTTTCAAGACGATAAAGGTCCAGGTGAAACAGTGGCAGCCGCCCGCCTTCATACACGTTTACGAGCGTGAAGGTGGGCGAGTGAATGCGTCCAGCAAAGCCAAGCCCGCGCGCCAAACCGCGCACCAGCGCTGTCTTGCCTGCGCCGAGATCGCCGCTGAGCGCTATGACGAGGCCGGGCTGCGCTGCGCGGCCCCAGGCTTCGCCGAGCGATTCGGTCTCCGCCGGACTATGCGAAATGAACGTAGCCATCGCCCTTAAATGCGCGAACGCCGTATTTATCCCGCAGCCGCAAACCGGTCTCCGCCGTGATCTTGCCGATGCAAGTGAGTTTGAGTTTTGGGAACGCTTCCTTCCAGGCGTCTTTGAGCCGGACGGCGGAACTGGCCGCGACGGTGAACAGCAATTCAAAATCCTCTCCATCGGTAAGCGCAGCCAGCAGCGGCGGCTTTGCGTTCGTGGTTGTTTTCGCTGCCAGTTTGGCCGCGCGGCTGGTTGGCACCATGTCGGAACCGAGTTCCGCGCCGACGTGACCTGCGTTCAGGAGGTGGCGCAAATCGCCGGCAAGCCCGTCGCTTAGATCGATCATGGCGTGAATCTTGAAATGTGTGGCGAGCCAGCGGGCTTCCGCGAGCCGCGGTTCGAAATCAAGGTGCTTCCCGGCGATCGAGCCGCCGAGTTCGCCGGTGACAAAGAGGGCGTCGCCAGGCTTGGCTCCGGAGCGCAACACCGCCTTGGACTTCGCCACGTGACCGAGCAGTGAGATCGAGAGGAACATCCGCTCTGGGCTCGTCGTGGTTTCCCCGCCGACGATGGCCACTTGATGTTCTTGTGCCAGCGTGCTCATGCCCGCGTAGATTTTTTCAACCAGTTCCACCTCGTAGTTCTTCGGCAGTCCCAAAGTGACGAGCGCGGCGTCCGGGGTGCCCGCCATCGCTGCGATATCGCTCAGGCAGCGGGCGAGTGCCTTGCGTCCGACTTTTTCTGGTGGCGTTTCTTTTGTGAAGTGAATCCCTTCAACCACGGCGTCGGTCTTAAACAACAGGTCTTGCTCCGCCCCACCGTTGAGCACGGCGCAATCGTCGCCCGCGCCGACGAGAACGTTTTTGTTCGTCGGCAGCAAACGGGTCAGACGCGCGATGAGTTCAAATTCGTTCATTGCGGCTGCGAACTGGTGTTGGTCACAAAGAGCATGACGTAGTTGAAACAGTTGAAGGCCGCATGTCCGACGATGCACGCGAGCAGGTTGTTGGTCTTTTCGTAAACCTTGGCGAGCACCACGGCGAAAATCATGAGGGGGAAAAAACTCAGCGTGTTGAAATGGATCAGTGCGAATACAACGGCTGTGCTCCAAAGCGCAGCTTGTGGCCAGCCCCAGCGACGGATGAACGGGAAGAGCACGCCGCGAAAGAGCCCTTCCTCGGCCAGCGGCGCGAGGATCATGGTTACGACGCCCAGCGCGATGCGATCGGTCCACGAGTCGGCCAGGCGGAGAATGGTTACGGCGTTCTGCTCGCCCAATTCCAGGCCGAAGCACTGCTTGGCAAGAAACGCGATGCCGTATTGCAATCCCAGTCCGACGGGGATGAAGGCCAGTCCGACCGTTGCGCCGAGGAGCATCGCGTGCCGCGGGTGCTCACCGAAGCCAAAGCCCGAGCGCAGGTTTGCGCCGTGTTGGCGGACAAACACCCACAGCAGCGGAATCGCGGCACCTTGAAACGAGAGCGTGCTGGCCAGCATGCCAGTGATGGTCGCTTCCTTGCCCGTGACGCCGCTGTAGTTCTGTGCAAAACCCAGGATCGCGATTCCGAGGTAGAGGCAAACCACCGCTGGCGCAGCGCGCGATTTGAAATTATCCAGCGACCACGGTCTTGCCACGAAAGCAATGGCTCCCAGTAAACAGGCGGCAGCGGCGACGACTATGGAATAAAAAATGGTTGCGGAAATCGTGGCGGCGGCCGGATTGAAACGGATGACCAGCAGCACTAGCGAGCCAAGCATCATGCAGGTGAACATCGCTGCCAACAGGCGCACGATGGCTTCCGCTCGCCACGGTTTCTCGGTCAACATGCGTGGACGCTATTCAAACGGTGGGACGTGCCCAAGTGAAAAGCTGAACGCCTCACCACTCGACGGGAACGGCGAGCTTCCGCCCAAACTTGTTCGTGTAATGCAATTGCCGGTGCGTCACGCCGTATTCATGGACCAGCTTGGTCAGCTTCACATCGAAGCAGCAGTATTCGGCAATCTCCATGAGCCGGCCTTCCTTGAACCACTTGATGGCCTGCAAGCCTTCTGCGGTCTTCTCCAAACCAAATGTCGCGTTCGCAATCGAGTCCAGCGAGAGCCGGTGGTTCAGCTTCGCGACCAGATACACAAGCATATCGAGTGTCGGCACCTGCGTAAGGTCCATCGGTGTGTAACCATGCAACACTTCGTAATCGAACCGCAGCACGTTGAAGCCCACGACGAGGTCGGCGCGCTGCAATTCGCGGATGAGGTCTTGGACATCGGGCTCGCCGTAGATCTTGTAATCGCCGCGCACGGTGCTGTAGGTGACACCCACGCTCATCTTCATGGCGCTGATCTTGTCCCAGCCGCCGACTTCCTCTGCCGACTGCTGGGTTTCGAGGTCGAAATAGACGATGTTCTTCACGCGCGCCGGGAGACTAACGAGAGAACCGGGCGGGGAAAGCAGGAAAACAGCTCGGTTTCAGCAGTTTCGGCGGAAAATCAAGGAGGCAAGGCGATTGTTTTCAAGGTTCAACTTCCCCCTTGTCAGTTGGGTTTTCGTTGGTATCTTCGCGGCCCTTTTATGAAAGACGGTATTCATCCGAAATACGTGGATGCGGAGATTCGTTGCGCGTGCGGCAACGTGATCAAGACGCGTTCAACCAAGCCGACCATCATCGTCGGTATCTGTAACGCGTGCCATCCCTTCTACACCGGCCAGCAGAAGTTCGTCGACACTGCGGGTCGCGTGGACAAGTTCCAACAGCGCGCCGCCAAGACGCAAGCTGCCCAGGCCGCGTTCGCCGAGAGCAAGTCCAAGAAGAAGAAGTAGCTCTCTGCCGCTTTCCCGCCCGTCTTCCCGTGCTCCGGGATGGCGGGCGGTTTTCTTTTCCCCAAATCGAAGATGGACCTGCGTCCCCACATCGACAGCCTGAAGCGTCGCTACGCCGAGACCGAGGCGTTGCTCAGCGACCCCAAGGTTTTCGATAATCCCCAGAAGGCGCAGGAACTCTCCCGCGAATACTCCCGGCTTAAGGAGATTGTGGCGGCCGGTGAAGCGTGGATCAAAACCACCGCTGAATTGGCGGACAACCACGCCTTGCTCGCCAGCGAACCGCCTGGCTCCGAACTCGCCGTGATGGCGAAGGAGGACGTCGCACGGCTCGAAGCCGAGGAAGCCCGGCTCACGCGCGAGGTGCAATTCGGCCTTGTCCCGCCGGAGCCGACCGATTCGCGCAACACCATCTTCGAAATCCGCGCCGGCGCGGGCGGACAGGAATCCGCGCTCTTTGCCGCCGACCTTTACCGCATGTATGCCCGTTACGCCGAAGCGCGCGGCTGGAAGATCGAGACCATGGACTCCAGCCCGTCCGACTTGGGCGGGTTCAAGGAGATCATCTTCGAAGTCTTCGGCCAGGATGTTTTCAAACGGTTGAAGTTCGAGAGCGGCGTGCATCGCGTCCAACGCGTTCCTGCTACCGAGGCGCAAGGCCGCATCCACACCAGCACCGTGACGGTCGCCGTGTTGCCCGAAGCCGAGGAAGTCGATATCGAGATTAAGCCCGAGGAGATCGAGATCAACGTCTGCCGCGCGTCTGGTAAAGGCGGTCAGGGCGTCAATACCACCGACTCTGCCGTGCAGATCATCCACAAGCCCACCGGCCTCATCGTGCGCTGCTCGGATGAACGTTCGCAGCAGAAGAACAAGGCCAAAGCCATGACCGTGCTCCGCTCGCGCCTGTTGGAGCGAAAGGTTGCCGACGAAAAGGCGAAATACGAGCTGCAGCGCTCGACGCAGATCGGCACCGGCGAGCGCAGCGAGAAGATCCGCACCTACAACTTCCCGCAGAACCGCGTCACCGATCACCGCATCGAACTCACCCTCTACAATTTGCCCGCCGTCATCGACGGCAGCCTCGACCCCGTGCTCGATCCGCTGATGACGCACGACCTGAACGCGAAGCTCGCGGCGTTGAAGATGTGATCCGCCATGCGCCCGCCACAAAATCTTTCTGTCGTGCAGCGCCGGGGATGTTTACCCTTAACCTTTGATTGGTCGTCCGGATTGGTTCCGCGACCGCAGCAAGTGCAATGAAACATCTGTTGAGTCTGGAGAAAATGGCCCGCGCGGACATGGAAGCTGTGTTCGCGAGCGTGCCCGCGTTCAAGGTCCACCGGCCCGACCATGCCAAGCCGCTCGCCGGCAAGTCATGGGCCATGATCTTCGCGAAATCCTCCACCCGCACCCGCGTCTCCTTCGAAGTCGGCATCCATGAACTCGGCGGACGCCCCCTCTTCCTCAACGCCGGCGACATCCAACTCGGCCGCGGCGAACCCGTGAAAGACACCGCCCGCGTCCTCGGCCGCATGGTCCACGGCATCGTCATCCGCACCTACGCGCAGAAGGAAGTCGAGGAACTCGCCGAACTCGCCTGCATTCCTGTCGTCAATGCCCTCACGGATGAAGAACACCCGTGCCAGGTCCTCACCGACCTTTACACGATTCAGGAAAAGCTCGGCAGCTACGCCGGCAAGATCATCACCTTCGTCGGCGATGGCGCCTGCAACGTCCCAATCTCGTGGGTCTGGGCCGCCGCCAAACTCGGCTTCGAACTCCGCATCGCCGCCCCCAAGAACTACCAGCCCGCACCCGAATTGCTCCAACGCGCTGGCGGCAAAGTCATCGTCACCGACGATCTGCAAGCCGCAGCCAGCGGCGCCGACGTCCTCTACACCGACGTCTGGGTCTCCATGGGCAAAGAAGCCGAATCCGCCAAACGCATCACCGAACTCAGCGGCTATCAAGTCAATGCCGCCCTCGTGAAACGCGCCAAACCTGGAGCACTCGTCATGCATTGCCTCCCCGCCTATCGCGGCAAAGAGATCGACGACGCTACTTTCGAAGCCCACGCCGCCACCATCTTCGACCAAGCCGAAAACCGGCTGCACGTCCAGAAAGCCATCCTCAACTGGCTCGTCCGCTGAGCCGTTTACGGACCCGAAAACCTGTCCGGTTGAATCGGTGGGCCTCTGACAGGTCCGAAAGTGCCATCCTGCCAGGTCGGGTGAGCCCTTTTAGACCCGAATAGGTCATCCGGCTAAGCCAGACGGCACTCTTCGGGTCCGAAGACCACATCCGGCTGAACAGAACTACCCCCTTCGGCCCCGAAGACCCCATCCGGCTTGGCCGGGAGGCCGCTTACGGGATTGAAAGAGGCAATTCTCCCAAGAAATGTGTGTCATACAGTCACACAAATCCCTGAAAACCTCAGCAAAACCGCACTTTTGTCCCAAAACGCCTCAAAACCGTCCCGAATGGCCTCGGAACGCGGTCAAAGCCGAGCCCTTTGCGTGAAAACGGAGCAGGGGGTAGGGCGGGCAGTCCTCTGCCTGCCGTCGTCCGAGTGCAATGGCGCGGGCGGATGACTCACCACGCTCGCGGCGCGCAGGGGACTGCGCGCCCTATCTGATCATTGGAAGAAAATAGCCCAGCATTCATGGCTCGGTATTCGTTCATTGGGTGACGAAGTTCCGGAGGGACGATAGAACGGGCCTTTCGTCGCTTGCGGGGCTTCGTTCGTAGTTGCGCGAAGAGCCCAGCGTTAAAGCTCCGGGCTAGTTTCAACGAGTGTTCGCTTACGACAACTTCTTCATTGCCGCGGCCACGACGCGCTCCACTTCCAGTCCACGCAAACACGCGAAGGGTTCTTGCCAATGGCAGCGCGACTTCATGCAGGGCACGCACGGGAGGTCGCGGCGGAGCACGTTTTGCAACTGGCCGTAGGGGCCGGTGCGTTGCGGGGCCGTCGGACCGAAGAGCGCGACGAGTGGCGTGCGCAACGCGGCCGCTACGTGCATCGGGCCGGTGTCGTTCGTGATGAGCAGCTCGGCGAGCCGGACCCACTCGATCATCTCGGGCAAGGTCGTCTGGCCCGTGAGATCGGTGCAGCGCTCGGGCAGCGCGGCAGAAATCTTTTTTCCAGCTTCGGCATCGTCGCGGCCGCCGAGGACGCCGAAGTGTAACTCGGGTTTCGCGGCGGCGAGGCGTTGCACGGTGGCGGTAAAGTGTTCGACGGGCCATCGTTTATTATCCCAACGCGCGCCGGGTTGGAGGAGCACCCAGCGTTTGCCGGCGGTGTTCCATTTCGTGCGCACGGCTTCGGCGACAGCAGGTCGCACGGGGATCCAATCGAAGTTGAAGTCCACGGGCACACCGAGCGGCGGGAGGACGCGGAGATACCAATCGACGGCGTGGGTGTCCCAAGTGGGGCGTTGGACGATGATGTCGTAGTAGCCGCGGGCGCCTTCGCGGGCTTCGTCGAGGCCGATGAGGCGTTTGCCGTTGGCGAGCCAAGCCACGGTGCCGCTGCGCGCGAGGCCTTGCAGGTCGATGACCCAATCGAAATGCTGTGCGCGCATCCAGCGGAGGTTGCGGGCGAATTGGCGGAGGTTCTCTCCCTTGAAAAAATTTCTGCGCGTGAAGCGAATGACGCTCGCGAGATCGGGGTCGCCTTCGATGAGCGGGGCGAGTCCGGCATCGATCCACCAGTGGATTTCGGCGTGGGGCAGGTGGCGCTTGATGAGGCGCGCCACCGGCAGCGCGTGGATCACGTCGCCGAGCGAACTGGGTTTGAGGATCAGGACCTTCACACGAAAAACCGCCGGACGCACGCGGCGTTCCGGCGGGTTGAAATCATTTTGAACACGGCTTACTTGCCGTAAGACAGACGTTCCGCCAGACGTTCCGGCAAACCGGCCGCACGAATCTTGGCCTGCACCGCCGGGATGTCGTAATCGAGCCGGCGGATTTCAATCGTGCCTTCATGCACGTCATAGACGACGTAGGACGCCTTCGGGTTGCCGTCGCGGGGCTGGCCGACGGCGCCAACGTTGATGAAGTATTTCTTGCCGGGTTCGGTCTTGAATTTCGAGTAGGTGCCGCCACGGACCATGCTGTCGCGCATGAACGCAACGGGCACGTGCGTGTGGCCGAAGAAGCACATCGATGTGTTCTGGTAGGTGAAGCTGGCTGCGGCGGCGAGCTTGTCAAAGACGTAGCCCCAACGTTGGGGGCCATCGAGCGTCGCGTGGACGATCGTGAAACTGGTCACCATGCGGACATACTTGAGGTCGCGCAGCCACTGTTTGTCTTCCTCGGTGATCTGATTGCGGGTCCAGACGACCGCTTCCGCGGCGGCAGGGTTGAAGCCATCGGTGGCTTGATCGACGGAGCAGTATTCGTCGTGGTTGCCTTTGACGCAGGGCATGCCCATGCCGCGGATGATGTCGAGGCACTCCTTGGGGTTGGGGCCGTAGCCGACGACGTCGCCAAGGCAGGCGTAATGCGTGCAGCGTTGCTCTTTGATGTCCGCGAGGACGGTCTGGAGCGCCTCCAAGTTCCCGTGAATGTCTGCTATGATTGCGAACCGCATGTTTAACTCACTATCTCAAATCCTCTGAACCCACCGGCGGCTGACTGCCAAGTCACCGCTTCGTTACGGATGAACCCACCGAGCCCCGAATCGCGTATGGCCTGCTGGAACTGTTCCAGTTCCTGACGGTCCCCTTCGGCGATCATTTCCACCCGGCCATCCGGAAGGTTACGCACCGTGCCGGTGACGTCAAAGCCCATGGCGGTCGTTTTGGCGGTGTAGCGGAACCCGACTCCTTGAACTCTACCCGAATATAAGATCTGCATTCGCGCGCGGTTCATTGTGCCGGACCTTTGCTCAACGGCAATTCAGCCGCGCGATGAAGCCATATCTACGCCGTGGCAGCAATGTTTTTCTCCCGGCGCAGGGGCCGACGGCTGGAGGATAAATACGGAGGCCACCAGACGTGGGGCGTTTTGTTTTGTCCCCCAAAATGGCGTTTGAATCGCCCTCTCGGGCGCGTAGGATGGCTGCAAGCAAAGAGCCCCCATGAAAACCGCGCCTGTTCCCTCCAACGAAGCTCGCCGCCTCAAGGTGCTCTGGCAATACGACGTGCTGGATAGCGTGCCGGAGGAGATCTTCGACGACCTCACCGAACTCGCCGGCGCCATCTGCGACGCCCCGATCGCCCTGATTTCACTCGTGGACGAGTCGCGCCAGTGGTTCAAGGCCCGCATCGGCCTCAGCGAGCCCGAAACGTCACGTGACATCTCGTTCTGCGCCCACGCCATCATGCAGCCGGATTTGTTCATTGTGCCGGATGCGACGCAGGATGACCGGTTCAAGAACAATCCGCTGGTCACGACCCATCCGAAGATCAAATTCTACGCCGGGGCACCGCTCATCACGCCTGACGGACATGCACTAGGGACGTTGTGCATCCTGGATAAGGTGCCGCGGCAATTGACCCCCGTTCAAACGAAGGCGCTGCGTGTGCTCGCGCGGCTGGTGGTGTCACAGTTGGAGTTGCGTCGGCAATCCAAGGAATTGGCGAAGTCGCGGGATGACACACAGTTTCTCAAACGGGAGCTGGAGAAGACCCGGGCGCATCTCGACGATTTGCAGCGGGAGAAGCAGTTGCCCTAGGGTGATTGGGCAGAACGGTTTTGCAGCTTAACGACTGTTGATCAGGTAGAGTATTCCGGCGAGGGCGCCGCCCACGAATATGCCCGCGAGGGTTGCCCAAAGGAGCATCCCGTTGCGCTTACGACGCATCGCTTTTCCGCCCATGCCAGGCAGTAGGTAGAACCGGTCCTTTTCCTTGTCTCGCTGAAATAACCCCATCCGCGCGTCCTTTTTTTTCTGATTGTTTACGGCACCAACAACCGTGTGGCGCACCTAAGCTAACTTTGTTCCCGCAAACTGCAATCGCGTTTTTACTTTCTTTTCACTTTTCCGACGTATGGAACGGATTGGGGGCGGGCGCGGGGGTATCGGGGTGACGACCGAGGAACAGGGGGCTAACGATGAGATATACCCAGCCGACGACCAAGTGCAGGCCAAAGGCAACGGCCAGCTTCATCAAGTCAAAAGCCCGCAAGCCATACAGCACAATGGACGCGGACATGAGCAGAGCCCCGGGCATCAGCACGGCACAACCAAGCCGCCAACTGGCCCGCCAGTCGAGAGCGCGGTTGCTGAAGAAGCCGACCAGCCATACGGGCGCGGAGTAAATCACCCCCAACACCGGCCATAGCATCATCAGCCACACCACAACCCCAGCCATCGCAATCAAGATCAGGAATGGTTCGCGCGCGGCCCACCAAGGTTCGAGTTCGGAGCGATTGAGAGCGATACGAACGTCTGCCGGATACTTGGTGCTGACCCATGAGGGAAGATCCAATACTCCGAGCAGAGACGACACCTGCCAGCCGTTTTTTCCCAGTTCGATTTGCAGGTGCGAAGTGGGCGTCATTTGCCCGGTGTGATCCAAGTCCACCGTGATGCCGAGGAAATGTTGCTCTGAAAGCAGAACGGGGGAATTCGTCGGCCAAGACAGTGCGCCCGATTGGATGCACGCATCGTCAGGGATCTTCGCGATGGCCTCGCGGATGGCCGGCGCCCAGGCCTGATGCAGAAACCAGCCGATGCAGCAGGCTGTGATGATCGCAACCATGAACTGCACCAGCAGCAGCCGGCTGTTTTTCGCCAAGGCGAAGGCTGCCACGCCGCGCGGGGTGACCGGCAGCCAGGCTGATTTTGGCGTCAGGGCGGGGAGGTTCATGCAGATTCAACCGCCAGCCACAACCATCACTCGTAATACTCCGCGCCCCTTTGCACGCGAACAGTCGGGCTCAACCGGCTTTGGGCGGTTGTTGCGGCTGACCGCCCTGTTGCTGCGGCACAAGGATGATCGGCACGGGATAGCGGAGCTTCATCACGTCATCCACCAATACTTCGATAAAGTAAGTTCCGGCGGTTTTGAACTCGATCTGCTGCAGCACGGTCACGGTCGTGCCGCTTGCGCTG
This sequence comes from Verrucomicrobiota bacterium, assembly GCA_041181065.1. Classification (GTDB taxonomy): domain Bacteria; phylum Verrucomicrobiota; class Verrucomicrobiia; order Limisphaerales; family DSYF01; genus DSYF01. The sequence goes on from JBEGQI010000236.1 coordinate 30,363, forward strand.
GCATCGGGCAACTGGAACTTCACCTCACCTTTACGCAACACCGTGGTCTGGTCCGGCGCGATGAGCCGCACGTTTTCGGTGAACGTGCCCACGCCTGCTGTCCAGCGGTTGAAGATGGCGAGCTTGAATGCCACGACGGGCACCTGCGGCACGCGGATGAAATTGATGACGCCGATGATGATGAAATTGCCGTTCGCTTCCGGGCGGACATCTTCGCACAGCAGCGAGCATTGGAGATCAGGGAGAATTCGGGCGGCTTGCATGGTTTGTTGTTGCTTCGGTTTGGTCTCTGAAATTTATTTGGTCGCCACCTCGGCGGCACGCACGGTGTTCGACATGAGCATCGCAATCGTCATCGGTCCAACCCCGCCGGGATTGGGCGTGATGAGGCCCGCAATCGGCTGAACTTCCGCGAATGCCACGTCGCCGACCAGTTTGGTTCCGGTCTTCGAGGTGGGATCGGGAACGCGGTTCACGCCTACATCCATCACGACTGCGCCGGGCTTCACCATGTCGGGCTTCACAAATTCCGCGACGCCCATCGCGGCGACGATGATGTCCGCGCGGCTACAATGGGCCTTGATGTCGCGTGTGGCCGAATGACAGATGGTCACGGTTGAGTTCGCGTTTCGCCCCTTCTGGCAGAGCATAGCGGCCATTGGTTTGCCGACGATGTTGCCGCGTCCGAGGATCACCACCTCCGCGCCGTCCGTCTTCACGTTGGAGCGCACAAGCAGTTCGCGCACGCCCGCCGGTGTGCAAGGCTGAAAACCATCCGTGTCGCCGAGCATTAACTTACCTACGTTCACCGGGTGAAAGCCGTCCACGTCTTTGGTCGGCAGCACCGAAGCGTAAATCACTTCTTGCCGGATTTGTTTCGGCAACGGCGCTTGCACGAGGATGCCATGCAGCCGCGAATCGGCGTTCAGCTTCTCGATGAGCGCGAGTAAATCCTGTTCACTCGTGCTCTCCGGCAGGACATGCGTTGCGGAGTGGATGCCGATTTCTTGGGAAGTCTTTTCCTTGCGGCCAACGTAAACCTTGGACGCGGGATCTTCACCGACGCGAACGAACGCCAAGCCGGGTTGCACGCCGCGCGTTTTCAAGGCGGCGATGCGATTGACCAGTTCGGCCAATATCTGGGTGGCAATGGCGCGACCGTCGATGAGGTTCCCCGGCGCGGTCATTTCTTCTCGTCGTCGATGACCTGAATGCGCTGCAACTTGAGCACGGGCGTATTCGGCCACCGTTCGTCGAGCGACTCCTCACCCGTGACGATGACATGACGCCCGACGTAATTGAACAGATCGACATTCGTCGAGGTGGTGTAGAGATAATTGATTCGACGGCGCGTATCTATGCCGGCCAAACCATAAGTGGTCGGGGCTTGAACGCTCGTGACGTTGTCCACGGTGCCCTCGCGCATCACGACGCGAGGCGGCAAGGGCTCTTCCGTGATGGGCGTGGCATTGGTGCCACCCAGTTGATTGGCAAACTCGCGCAATTCGTTGAGCGCGGCGTTGGTCGTCGCGGCGTCGGCCACCGGCGGAATCTGCGGATCAGCCTCAGCGATGACATTCGTGGACGCCGGCGGAAGCGTCGTCGGCGGGGTGGTGGCTGCGGCGATGGCAGCGGAGTCTTGTTTGAGGAAAATCGCACCGACATAAGCGCTGCAGCCGGCGGGTGCTTCAATTTGCATCCATTCGCCCTTGGTCTTGATTTCCTTCACGGTCGCGCCCTTGGTCAGGCGGCCGATGATGCTGTAATTCTCGCTCGGGCCGCCGCGCAGGTTGAGCTTCGGCGCTGTGACCACCTTGTTCGAATCCACGAACGACGTGAAGATCCAGACCGGTGCATTACTGGGGTAAACGATGTGTGCCCACTGCTTCAAATCGTCGCCTTTGGACCACTTGTTCTCGACCTGCTCGATGACGGTGATGGTGTCGCCTTTGTTCAACTTGGCCAGTTGTTCGCTGAGAATCGTGCTGCGGCCGCGCACGTTGACGTGCGTGGCGTCCACAGTCGCGGTGCCGGGGAGCAGGGTGACGATCTTCTCGACCTTCTTCGGTGCGGGCTTGGCGGCGGGCTTTTTGGCTGCGCTGCTGGACTTGGTCGCGGGTTTTGCGGCTGGCTTGTTGGTGGCGGTGGTAGCAGCGGTGGCAGCGGTGGCAGCGGGGGCCGCTGCCGGGGTCGGGCGCAACGACGTTGTCGGCGCGACCATGGGAACACTGCTGTTCGTCTGAGCGATCAAGCCGGTGGCGAGAAATAACCCCGTGACCAGCGCGTAATTCGTTTTCATAGATTCAATTCGATTCGAGCAAAGTTTTTATCTCGGCTTCCGTCAAAGTCCGCCAACGTCCCAAACGCAGTTCGCCGAGCTTGATCTTTCCGACCTGCGTGCGGACCAAACGTTCAACTGTCAGTCCCACCGCCGCGCACATGCGGCGCACCTCGCGATTCTTGCCTTCCGTCAGTTCCAATTCAATCACCGAAGCGCTCTTTGTCGCCTCGATGACGCGAGCCTTTTGCGCCCGCAACAATTGCCCCTCATCCTGGATGCCGCGCGTGAACGCCGCCACTTGGTCCGCGTCCGCACGACCTTCGACGGTGACACGATACAGCTTCTTCACTCCGTAGCGCGGGTGCGTGAGCCGCAGGCTCAATTCGCCGTCATTCGTCAGCAACAGAAGCCCCTCGGTGTCATAATCCAGCCGGCCAATGGACTGCACATTGGACCACTCGGACGGTAACAGTTCGTAAATCGTGTGGCGCCCTCGCTCATCCTTGCGCGAACACACGCAGCCCTCTGGCTTGTTCAGCGCGACGTAAATCTTCTTCTTCGACCGGACCAATCTGCCATCCACCATGACCTGATCGCGGTCCGGGTCCACCTTCGAGCCAAGCTCCGTGACCATCTTGCCGTTGACTGTGATGCGGCCAGTCACGATGAACTGCTCACTGGCGCGTCGTGAAGCCACGCCAGCTTCGGCCAGGAATTTTTGCAGACGAACCATCGGAGTGAAACGCGGGGCGCAGGTCGGGGAACGTGGAGCCTAATGGGAGAACAAGAAAACGCGGCAGCACGTTGTTCCGTGCTCCGCGTTCCAAGTTCCGCGCCAAAAGACTATACGGGGGGCTTGGTCTTGCGGAGGCCGGTGATGCGTTTGCCTTCCTGCCATTCGCCCTTGGCCTTGAGAATTTCAAGGCGCTCGTAGCGCTTCAAAACGTTGCGTTTACCACCCAGAGTGCTGGCGGCGCGGAGACTGCGATGCTGTGACATAAATCGATAAAAATGGTTGAATCAAACCGCCCCCTGTTCGAGGCGGGCGCGTTTTATAGCAGGCCGCGCCCCGCCTGCCAATGGGTAATTTGGGCTCTGAATCCGATGCATTTCGGCGAATTCCCATCCAAAATCATATTGCGGTCAGTGCTACGCGATAGGACTATCGCTTTGCCACTGGGTCACGCAAATGCCGCACTCCTTTCAGGACATCAAGATCACCGGGTTGATTCCCGGGCAATGCTACACCGTTGAACACCCGGTGGTGCGGGTATGCTTCCAACTCTCCAGCCCGCCGGTGGTTGGCTGGTCCTTCATGTTTACCCATCACTGGCAAGCAATGCAGTATGCCGGAAAATGCCGAGCTGGAATGGAGGGCGACGTTCTTTGGATTGAATGCGACCCTGCTGAGGTCGCCGAACGACATCTTCCCTTGTTGCGAAGGACTGTCGAGCAGACCAACACCAGTTTCTGGGACACGATTCAATCCCGGGCCGAAGCCTCCCGCCATCGTCAGGAACTGGACCAGCAAACTCGTGCGAAACTCGATCAACTCGCCGCGACGATTGACCTCAGGCCACCTGATTCAAGCGTGTGACCGTGTTTGAATTCTGGCATTGGCCCTTGTTGTTCCTTGCTGGGTTAGCCGCGGGTTTTGTGGATTCCATCGCTGGCGGCGGCGGATTGATCACCTTGCCGGTTCTGGTGGGGTTTGGCTTGGACCCCCGGCTGGCGCTCGGCACAAACAAGCTTCAGGGCACTTTCGGCTCCGCCAGTGCCACGTGGCATTATGCCGAGTCCGGCACCATGCCATTGAGGGATTGCCTGATTGGATTCATCTGCACCTTCATCGGTTCCGTGATCGGCGCGGCTGTTGTGCAGGTTATCCACCCGGATATGTTGCGGAAGATCATTCCCGTCATGCTGGCGGCGATTGCAGTATTCGTCTGGCTCAAGCCGAAACTGGGCGAAACCGATTTACACCCGAGGATGCCCAGACGCGTGTTCGATGTGACGTTCGGTCTTGGACTGGGCTTCTACGACGGATTCTTCGGCCCGGGCACGGGAACTTTCTGGGCAATCGCGTTCGTGGTGATGGTCGGCTTCAACCTTACCAAGGCCACCGGCTACACGAAGGCGATGAACTTCGCCAGCAACTTGGGCTCACTGCTTTTCTTCCTCGCTGCTGGGCAGGTGTTGTATCTTGCTGGGCTGACAATGGGAGTGGGCCAGTTACTGGGGGCTCGGATTGGGGCGCGCATGGTTGTTTCGCGCGGAACGAGTTTCGTCCGTCCGGTTCTTTTGACAGCGGTATTTGCGATCATTGCAAAACTGATCTACGACGCTTATTTCCGGGCGCATTGAGGGAAGTTTTGCTTTGCGACGGGCATAGCGGGTGCTAATTTTTGCCCGGCTTGTCCGGTGGTGTAACGGTAGCACAACTCCCTTTGGAGGAGTTTGTTCTGGTTCGAATCCAGGCCGGACAGCCAATTTTTCCAAGGAAATGGAGGGTTCAGGTTAGTCGCACCGATTCCGGACAAGCTTCGAAGGTTTTTGAAACCTCACTTGCAGGCGCTACTGTTGAGTTCGGTGCGACTCAAGCCAACTTCCCTGGATCGCTTGCACTTATTTCCAGTCTGCCAAAACTTCTGAGATGGGTGGCCAACGTGACGCGTCTTTGATGGGGGTCTCATTCCAAGTGGTGGCGAGGTAACCGACGATTCTTGGATCGGATTGTGCGCGGGCAAAGGAACTGAAGGCTCGGCTTGCCGCCAACGGCTGAAAGCCTGCCGGCCAAACCTGAAAACCCTTCGAGGTCAGATAGCGGAGCGATGGATAACTCCGCTTCCATTCGTAATGCCAGTCGCACTGGATGATGTCGCGGGGGATGTCGTCAATGCACGTGCTGGTGTCGTTGTGTTCGTTGTCGAAGCGTGCAGCGCCTTGATACTGGGTGCCAATGACCCGGTCAGACCACATCAGCATCTGCCGCTTTCGGCGGGTGACGATGTGGTCATGCAATGCATTAACCTGTTCGCTGAACAATCTGGCGGGCGATGCCTCTCGGCAGCGCGGGCACTCTGCGGCGGCCAGCAAGTAAACTTCATCCATTCCGACGTGCAATGCCTCGGCGTTGAACCCATCGGCGATTTCATCCAGCAGCGATACGACTATTTCCTGCAACCCGGGTGCGCGTGGGCACCAGCTGAGGCAATAGACATCCTTGTTCGTCGGCATGAGCGAGGGGGTTTCACTAAAGTCCGGATGTTGCTTCAGCAACGGTTCGATGCGCTGGCCGAAAGATTGATGTCCGAGGCAGTTGAATTCAGGGATCAGCCGGATGCCGTTAGTTTTGGCGGCGGCTGAAAGCTCGACCGCCGTGGTGCGGCGGATGAACGTGACATTCCGTAACTCTGGGTGCGAACTGAATTCGAAGCTGTAGTTCACTTCGAGGATCAGTGTGTTGACTCCCACTTTTGCAAGGTCAGGCAGAGTTTTGATGAGACTTTGCGCGGCACTCTCTTTGTCCACCCAGAGATGCACCCCGCGCCAGTAGTTCGTCGGTGGCGATCCGGCTTGAAGCGAGGCCGAAGCGAGGACGAGAAGCAGCGCTGCGATCTGCCGCCTCATTTCCGCAACAATTTAGCCACTGCTTCGCCGCGCGAATGCACGTGCAGCTTGGTGTAGATGCTCTTGATGTGGTGTCGCACGGTGTCGATGCTCATCGCGAGGGAGTCGGCGATTTCCTTGTAGGCAATTCCTTTGGCGAGGCAGTCGAGCACTTCACGTTCGCGCTGTGACAACGCTTTCAATTCATCCGCCTCTGCGGCGCCGCGTTGGTTGAAATACTGCACGACCTTGCGCGCGATGTGGCCGGACATCGGCGAATTGCCGCGATGCACATCAGCGATGGCGTCCATGATCTCGCGTTGAGGGGCGCGCTTGAGCAGGTAGCCGTTGGCGCCGGCGAGGAGTGACTGGAAAATTTTGTCGCTGTCCTCGTAGACGGTGAGCATGAGGATCTGCAGCTTGGGCGCGAGCTGTTTCAGGCGGCGCACGCATTCAATGCCGTTCATCTTCGGCAGGTTGATGTCCACCAGCACCACATCGGGAAACTCGCGCGGGATCATCTCCAACGCCTTCTCGCCATCCGGGCAGACATGGAGGCACGTGAAGCCGGTCGTCTGGCGGATTTGCTTGGCCAGATTCTCGCGGATCCACTCGTCATCCTCGATGATGGCGACTTTGATGACTGGGTTTGAAGGCACGGTTGGGATTATGCTGCGGTGCGGTTCGAAATGCCAGTGCGCGTGCGGATTTCCATGGCGACAACCGTGCCTTGGCCGGGCGCGCTTTCAATGTGCAAACTTCCGCCGATCTGCTGCAAACGTTCGCGCATGTTGCGCAAACCGTCGCCGGAACCGCCGGGATTCGCGACGTCCATGCCGCGACCGTTGTCCGCGATGGTTACGCTCAAGCGACCGTCTTCCATGGTCAGGCGGATGCGTGCCTCGGTGGCTTTGCTGTGTTTCACGACGTTGTTCAAGGCCTCTTTGATGGCCATGAACAGATTGTGCCGTTGCGTGGTCGAGATGGGCAGGTGCGGAAACTCGGCGGGCAAGTCGAGGCGACAGCTTACTGGCGAGTGCTGGAAAAAATCCTTCGCGTAGTGGAAGAGGTAATTGGCGAAGTTTTCCAACGTGTCGTTGCGCGGGTTGATGGTCCACACGATTTCGTCCATCGCGCGGATGATTTCGCGGACGGTCAGGGAGATGTGTTGGATGTGCAGGCGCGCGTTGTCACTCGCGGGGACTTCCTGCTCGGCATGCTCGGCGATCATCGCCACCTTCGTTAGGCGCGACCCGACGTCGTCATGCAAGTCGGAGGCGATACGGACGCGCAGCTTTTCCAAGTCGCGCAACCGTCGGACGCGCAGCCGATAGAAGCCGACAAGGATGCCGGCGGCGGTGCCGAACACGAGGCCGTTGAACCACCACGCTTGCCAAAAGTGCGGCTCCAAGCGGATGAAGATGGAAGCTTCCTGATCGCTCCAGACTCCGTCGTTGTTCGCGCCTATCACATGGAACTGATACGTGCCTGGCCGAAGCAACGAGTAATTCACCGAACGCCGCGTGCCGGCATCGATCCAATCGTCGTCCACCTCGTCGAGCCGATAACGGAAGCGGTTGCGCTCAGGCGATTGCAGACTGAGTGCGGTGAAGTGGATTTCCACGTCGCTCGTGCCGGGATCGATGACGACGGTTTCGACCGCTGGATTTGGAGCCGTGGAGGTTCGTAGGGCTTTCCGGTCGGCGAGAATCTCCTGGATGAAAACTTTCGGCACGATGGGATTCGGTTTGATGCGCGTATCCACGATGACCGCGCCGCGAACTGTGGGCAACCAGAGTCGGCCATCGCTAGCCTTGCAGCCAGCGGGCTTGGCGTCGCCGTTGAATTGCACGCTCGGCAAGCCGTCTTCCCGACCAAAGGGTGTGCAATGAATTTTCGTCTGCCGCCCATCATCCAGTGCCGCAAACTCGGACTGTTTGACCCGGAACAATCCGCGCCGGCATGTGATCCAGAAATAGCCGGCCCCATCCTCAAAAAGTTCCGTGATCTCGTCGTTGAACAATCCGTTGGCGGTGGAGTAACTGGTGAAATGTCCCTCGCGGAACCGGCTCAATCCACGAGATCGCGTGCCGACCCACAGGGTGCCTTCGGCATCTTGATGCAGACAGGTGACGTAGTTTTCCGCCAGCCCCTCGGCGAGAGTGAGGGTCTTGAATTCCTTGCCATCCCAGCGCGCGAGTCCACGGTCAGTGCCTATCCACATGAGCCGCGCGCGGTCTTCTAGGAGCGCTGTTACGTTGTTGCCGGGCAGCCCATTGGTCGACGTCACGGTGGTCAATCCATCACGCCGCAAGATGTTCAATCCTTTGCCAGTGCCCAACCAGAGAGCGCCAGAAGCATCCTCGCGGATCGAACGGATCGGAGCGCTCAAAAGATTCGTGTTCGGCGGCAGCGTGTTGGCGAGTTGCTCGTTCAATTTGTTCAAGCCACGGCCCCAATCCATGCCCACCCACAGCCCGCCGTCTCTCGCGGGTGCGAGCGACAACACGGCGTCATCGGAAAGTCCCTCCGGTGCGCGGATGGATTGAACTCTGCCGTCCGCGATGCGCGTGACGCCCGCGAGCCAACTGGCGACAAAGATGGAGCCATACGCATCTTCGGTAATGCAGCGGGCGTCATTCGCGGTGAGGCCGTCCTTTTCGGCGAAGCTGGTGAAGCGCGCGGGCTTGATGCGATACAATCCATCACGTCCGCCGACCCAGAGGTTGCCTTCCCGGTCCTCGAAGATGGTGTTCACAAAATCGCCGAAGCCCGCTTCATTCATTGGCCAGCCAAGGATGTGTTCGCCGGACATACGCACGACACCCCGCGCGGTGCCCATCCAGCAATCGCCAGTGTTGTCCTGAAGCATTGCTGTGATGACCTGTTGGAGCAGGTCCGTCGCGCGCACGGCTGGAGCTTCCTCGGCAGTCTTGACGTAACGCAAGCCGCCCGGTCCGCCGAACCACAGGTTGCCATCGCGATCCGCGTAAACCATGCGCAAGCCGTAACTCACCGGGCCGATGCCGGCGTTGTCTGATAGAAACGAATTGTCCCGTTTCAAGGTGAGCAGGCCAAGGCGCGTCGAAAGCCGCAGCAAGCCGCGCTGATCTTGGGCAATGGCATTCACCGCGACGTCGGGACTTTGAACGGGCAACATCACCGTGCTGAGGTTCGTGCCTTTCAAAGATGCCAGCCCTTGGTCAGTCCCGATCCACAACGTGCCATCCTTTGCTTGCGCCAAACTGCGGACGCGGCTGCCGGGCAATTGCGTGTTGCCGAAGAACCGCTGGCATTGACCGTTCTTCCATTCCACGAGCCCACCACCCTCCGTCCCGATCCACAGTGCGCCATCAATTGTCGCCAGCAGGGCGTTGATCATTCGCGAATCTTGCAGCGGCGGAAACTGGTCGCCGATCAATGTGAACCGATGCCCGTCAAACCGGGCCAAGCCCTTTTCCGTTCCCACCCAAAGAAAGCCGTCAGGAGTTTGTGCGATGGCGCGAACCGTGTTGTGCGGCAGGCCCTCGTCGCTTTGCCACATGTGGACATCGAAACGAGTTGCCGGGCTGGCAGACGCAAGCAACGAACTGAGTAAGAGTAAACTTGCCGCCACCAATATCAATACCGCCACAAACCATTGTGGTTGATGCGATGTGTTCAAGCGGGGCGGTTTCAAATTGATGTGCGTGAAATTATCCGTGCGGCTGCAGCGTGACAAATCAAAGCGCTGACGACGGCAGATTGTGGCGTTGCGGTCGTAGCGAATCGCCTACATGAACATGTGATACCTCTCGCCGTAAGCCTCACCTATGCTCCCATCGTCAATCATGTTTTTAACCCGACCAGTTCCGGCTGCTGTTGTCCGACCCGCGCGGTAGCCACCAATAGTTTAACCAGACTCTAGTGCGTTTTGTTTCCCGTTCTTAGTCACCCAATCAAACCCAAAACACGTATGATCAACAAAAACATCAATCGCTTGCTCGGCGGAATGCTGGGCCTTGCGGTGCTCGCAATGTTCAACAGCGCCAAGGCACAGCCAGTGCCGGTATTCACAAACCTCTGGGGGCTGGCGCCCCTCACGTTTCCGGGTATGACCACCAATGGTAACGATATGCGCGGTGTGGCCATCGCATCACTTACGACCAACGTGCTGATCTCTTCGCGTGTGGGTGGCACGAATCAGGGCGTCAACCTCACGCCTAATCATGTTAACGTCGTTGATTTTGGCACGGGGACGAATCTTTTGGCCCAGCTCAAGACGGTGCCCTCAGGGTCACAGTTCAATCTGGACAAGGTCGGCGTGGCGGATGACGGAAAGGTCTATGGGTGCAATCTGACGACCGGGCCGACCGGCGTGAATCAGTATTTCAAGATATACCAGTGGCCCAGCGAATCCGACACCACGACCGAGGCGTTGTATGTTTTTGATTCCACCAATTACTTTAATGCGTCGGTCACGTTGACAAACTCATTTGCGTGGCGCATGGGCGATTATATGGATGTGCGCGGCAGCGGCACCAACACTGAAATTGTCGTGGTTGGTAACAGTGCCACCTCCACGAACCTTGTCATCTTTCGTCCCACTGATGCGGCATTGACGAATTTTCTTCCCATCATCATTCCGACCCCTGTCGCGGGCATCAGCTTTGCTGGCTCGGGTGTTGCCTTTGAAGGCACAAACAATGCGGTCTGGTGTCGGCAGAATGCTTCGCAGAACACGCGTCGGTTGGCCTACAACCCAAACACGCTGACCTCCTCCTACACGCATACCAATACGGTGGACCAAAGTGTATGTCAGGGCCTGAAGTATATTTCCCTGAATGGAATCAATATGCTCGCCACGGTGCAGCCCAGTTCGACGGTGAATGCCGCGCATCGCGCGCGGGTATTTCAGATCCCCGGCACACCAACGGGCGCTTTCGTTTCTTTGCTGAATGCCGCGACCATTCCCCAGCTTCCCGGGTCGCTCAATGGCAACGCGCTCGGCCAGGTTGATTCGCGCTACGGTCACATTGCGTTTGCCGCTCCTGGCTATGGGGTGGCCTTCTACCGTGTGGATTTCGTCACCAACTCGCCGCCTACCAATGCGGTTCTGTCCGTGTCGGCAAATCCAGTGGTAGCGGGATTCAACTCCAGTTTGTCAGTGACCGTGGCCGGCACGAGTCCGCTCACTTACATCTGGAGCTACACTGATGGCGTCACCACGAACACGGTTGGTTCGAACACGAACGTCTTCACGCTGGCTCCCGCGCAAGTGACAAACACCGGCACTTACTTTGTCACCGTCACAAACCTTTACGGCACGACCACGAGCGGCTCTGTCAATCTTACCGTGCTGCCCGGCAAGTT
>JBEGQI010000237.1:0-5578 GCA_041181065.1 Verrucomicrobiota bacterium
GTTGTCGTAAAATTCCGGCTTCATTATGATGGCCGAGTCACGGACATGAATGTGTCGGAACAAACCGTCAGCGACATGTTGAGTCTTCTCTGCCAGCGAGCTGTTGAGGACCCGGCGCCATACGCCCGCTGGCCCAGTGACATGCGGCGCATGATCGGCGCCGATTACCGCGACGTGCAATTCACCTTTTACTACAACTGATTCAATCCGCCGCCACCGGCACAATTTCACTACGAATGGAAATCCTCGTTTACATCCTGTTGTTCGCCACCTCCATCATCGGGCTTGGTTTCATCATCGAACGCGCCCGCGCCCTGCGCTGGGACAAGGTCGTCCCGCCCGAAGTTGAATCCGCCGTCGAGTCCTGCCAGTCGCCCAACGACGTGGCGATGCTACGCCGCGTCTGCGAGCAGAACCGTTCCCCGCTCGCCCGGCTATTGCTCGTCGCCATCGATCACCTCGACCAACCCAAGGCTGACAACGCCGATGCCGTGCAAACGCAGGCGCGCCACGAAATCACACAGCTCGAACGCGGCATCGTCGTCTTGGAGATCATCGTCGGCATCGCTCCCCTGCTCGGCCTGGTCGGCACGATTGTCGGCATGATGGCCGCCTTCAGCGGACTCGGCGCCACCGGGTTGAATGATGTCGCCAAACTCGCTGGCGACATCGGCACCATTTTGAAGGCAACGCTCTTCGGCCTGCTCATCGCCATTCCCGCAGTCATCTTCTGGAGTTACTTCAACAAGAAGGTCGAAGTGCTCTCCGTCGAGATGGAGCGGTTGTGCGAAGGCTTCGTGCGCCGCCAGTATCGTGATAGCGGCGATTCGAAAAAGGCCTGAGCCATGCGCTTTCCCATCCGCAAACGCCGCCAGACTCCCGCGGTCATCATCGTCGCGTTGATCGACGTGTTGATCGTGATGTTGATCTTCCTGCTGGTCACTACGTCCTTCAAACAGCAGCCCGCCTTGAAACTGGCCTTGCCCGAATCGAGCCAGGCCGCCAAGTCCGGCGCCAACGAAGACGCGCCCCTGATCGTCAGCGTGGACGACAAAGGCAACATCCGCCTCGGCCCAAGTGGAGTGCCGGTCACCGCCGATCAATTGAAGAATAAACTCATCGCAGAAGCGCAGAAGAAACCAACTGTTCGCCTCGCCATCAATGCCGACAAGGGTGCGCCCTGGGGACAGATCGTGAAAGTCATGGACGCCGCGAAGGAAGCCAACGTGAAAGCCGTGAACGCGTTCACAAAACAAGCCGGCCCGTAAACCACGTCGGACATCAATCGCACCGCGTCACGTTCACGGAAACATTCATCTTGCGGTCTCGCGTCCCCTTGTAATTCCCAGCCAACGGCGGGACGTCCGCATAATCCCGCCCGACAGCGATCTTTACATACGTCTCATCAGGCTGGCAGTTGTGCGTCGGGTCGAGCGGTCGCCAGCCGATGCCAGGGATCAGCACCTCCACCCACGCGTGTGTCGCGCTGGCGATCTCCGTCGCCAGATAACCACTCACATAGAGCGCCGGGATCTTCACCGCGCGACACAACCCCAGCATCACGTGCGCGAAGTCCTGGCACACACCGCGTTTGTCGCGCAACACATCCCGCGCATGCGTGTGCACGCCCGTGGAGTTCGGCTCGTATTTGAACGAACCATGCACCGCCCGCATCAAGGCTAGCGTCGCCTGCCACGTATCCGTCACGCCGTCGGTCGCATCGATCGCCATGCGCCACACCTCCGGCGACATATCCACGAACCGGCTCTCTTGTAGGAAATCAAACACCCGCGTTTCACGCGCCGCCTCGCCGATGCGCGCCAATGGAAACGGGGTCTCCGTTTCGCTCAATCCCGGACGCGCTTTAGTTGTCACACGCAGGTTGCTCTCGACCAGCAACGAACTGTGCGCCTCAGGTATCTCAAAGTGATGGACGACGTTGGAATAAAAGTCGTGGTGATGCCGCAGTCGCGCCGCCGGGAGAACTTTCAGGAGAAAATGATCCACTGTCTGCCACTCGTCCGAAAATGGCTGTAGCCGTGCCTCGTTGAAGCTGTCGTGCACCGGCGAAGCGTAACTGTAGCTCGTGCGATGGATGATCTCCCACTTCATCGCTTACTCCAACGGCTCGACGTCCACAGAAACCTTCACCTCATGCGCGCCGCCGCCGGTGATGATGCCGGCAACCGGACTCACGTCGGAGAAATCACGTCCCAACGCCACGGTGATGTGTTCATCGGCGGGCAGACAATTGTTCGTCGGATCAAAATCCACCCAGCCGAACTTCGGACAAAACACACTGAACCACGCATGGCTGGCGTCCGCGCCGACGAGCCGCGGCTTGCCTTCCGGTGGACGCGTCCGCAGATAGCCGCTCACATAACGCGCCGGCAATCCCAGCGAGCGCAGGCACGCGATGCCGAGATGCGCAAAGTCCTGGCACACGCCGCGCTTTTTTTGCCACACTTCTTCCAACGGCGTCGCGACAGTCGTCGCCTTCGGATCGTATTTGAAATCCTTGAAGATGCGGCGCGTCAGCTCCTTCGCCCCGACGAGCACGGGAACGCCTTCAGCGAAACTTTCCAACGCATACGCGGCGAGTTCCTGCGAGGCGCGAATTTGCGGCGAGTCGAAAACAAATTCATACGGTTCGACGACTTCCGGCGAAACCGGATCGCGGAACAACGCCGCCACTTCTTCCCACGGCAACGAATCCTCGACGGCAATCTTTTCGCGGGGTTCAACTGTCACCAAACTCTGCGTCACGATCTCCAGCGTCTTGTGCTGTTCCTGAATGCTGAATAAACACAGTTCGTTCCCGAAATAATCCGCGCGCGTTTTTCGCAAAGCCGGTCTAGGCACAATGCTCAGCGTGAACTCGTCAAACGTTTGCACCGACGTCGCACGCGGCGTGAGCCGGGCGACGTGTTGTGACACGCTCACCAGCGCGGCGTATTCATAGCGCGTGCGATGGGTGATGCGGTAGTTCATATCTCCGCCCCCCGCCCCGTGCGCGAAATCTCCGCGTGCGCGAAGTAGCTCGCCGCGATGGCATCCGACAACTTCGGCAACGCCTGCAGAGTCTCGCGGATAGCGATGCTGACATCCGTGTCGATCCGGTTCGCCGCCCCCGCCAGCTCGCGCGCATCCAGGTGATTCAAACGCTTCAGACATTTCGCCAGAATGTTTTTGCCCGAACCCGGCGCATCTTCGCGTTCCTTCGGCAGCTTCTCGAAATGTTTCGCGAGCTGGTTCACTTGGAACAGGACCGAGCGCGGGTTCTTGTCGTCGAGCAGCACGAGATCGAAGACGGCGGGCAACGTCGCGACGAGATTGTAGCGCGAGCGGAATGTGATGCTGCTGTCCACCACTTCGAGCACGGCTTCGAGCAGGCTGGGATTCTCCGCCTCCGCCGCGCGCAACGTCGCCTCCAGCAACGTGCAGATGTAGACCGTGCGTTCGAGGCGCAGCCCCATGTCGAGGAAGCGCCACGCCTGCGCGCGCGTCATGTTCTCGCGCGCGAGACCTTGGAACGCCGCGAGGCCAAGCAACGTCTCGTTCAACACGCCCGTCGCGTCGCCGGACAACACCACGAGACTCGTCGTGGGCGTCGCGAGGCGATCGTTCAAGCGACTCAACGCGCGCCACATGTCGTTCGACGTGCGATCGCGCACGAGCGTCGCGAGCCGCTGCAATTGGTCCGCCGTTTGTCGCAAACTCCCCGCGCGCGAAGGATCAAAGATCGCCGCAAGCAACTCCGCCTCGAACGCTTCGGCGTTCTGGCGCAGCTCGGCCTTCTTGGAAATTTCCGGCAACTGCCCTTGCAACTCCAGCGTCCGCACCAGCGGCGCGATGAGCGATTGCGGCCCGCTCGTGCGTTCCGGGTTGAAGCGCCGTAACGCACTGCGCAAAAGACGCGCCGTGGCGTCTGCGCGTTCGGAATAACGACCCAGCCAAAAGAAATTATCCGCGAGACGCGACGGCAAATTATTTCCTGTGCGCCGCAACTCGATTTTCTGCGCCGCGCTGTGCAGGAGCGACACACAGTCCACCGGCGCATCGGACAACACCCACGTGTCCTTGCTGCTGCCGCCGCGTTGCATCGAGATGAAGCGCCCGCCGGCATCTGGAGAAACACGCGTCAGTCCGCCGGGCATCACGCGATAGCCATTCTCCGTCGCGACGATGAACACGCGCAAGCCAACGGGCTTCGCGGCTAGTTGATTCTTATCCCACGTCGGCGCGGTCGAAAGCTCGATGCGTTCCTGCGCGACGAATAAATCCGGATCAAACTCAATTTGCTTTCGCAACGCAGCGCGCTCCGCGTCGGTCAGCGGCTTATCGGGATCGGGTGTGCGCAGATGCGAACGGAACGCCGGTTTGATCACGAGTTCATCGAGATGTTCCAGCACGTATTCGCGCGCTTCCTTCTGGCCGCACCACCACGTCGCGACGGACGGCAATTTTAGGGGCTCGCCGAGGAAGTGCTCACAGAGTCCCGGTAGGAACGACATGAACGCCGGGCTTTGCACGATGCCCGAGCCAAGCGCATTGGCGACGGTTACATTACCGGCGCGAATCGCTTCCACAAGACCAGGCACGCCGAGAATGGAATCGTTGCGCAGTTCGAGCGGATCGCAAAAGTCGTCATCCACACGGCGCAGAATCACATCCACGCGTTCGAGCCCGGCGAGGGTTTTCAGCCAAACGCAATTGTCGCGCACCGTGAGATCTTGCCCCTCGACCAATGTGTAACCGAGGTAGCGCGCAAGGTAAGTCTGCTCGAAATACGTTTCGTTCAGCGGACCAGGCGTGAGCATGACCACGCGGGGATTGTCCGCACCACGAGGCGATAGTTTGGCCAGCGCCGCCTGCGCGTCGCGAAAAAATCCGGCGAGCCGATGCACCTGATTGTCGCGGAACGGCTCGGGCAAATTGCGCGAAACGACTAGGCGATTCGCCAGCGCGTAGCCCGCGCCGGTCGGAATCTGCGTGCGATCCGAGACGACCCACCAGCGTCCGTCCGGCGAGCGCGCGAGGTCGGCAGCGTAGAAGTTCAGAAAGGTATCGCCGGGCATCTTGATGCCGTGGCAGGCGCGCAAAAAGTCCGGCTGCGCAAAAACCAACGCGGGCGAAAGCCAGCGGGTGTGGATGAGTTCCTGTTCGCCATAGCAGTCGGCGAGGATCTTGTTCAGCAACGTTGCGCGTTGGATGAGCCCGGCTTCGAGCGCCTTCCATTCATCGGCAGGAATCACGAACGGCACGGGATCGAGCTGCCACGGACGCTCCATGCTGCGTGCGTCGCCATAGACGTTGTAGGTGATGCCCTGTTCGTTGACGAGCCGTTCGCAAGCGTCGCGTCGCCGACCGAGTTCAGTCGCACCAAGTTCGTCGAGCGCAGCGAACAGTTTCGCGTAATGCACCCGCACCGCGCCGTCGTCGCCGCGCACTTCATCAAACGACGATTCGCGCCGCTGGCAATTTTCCAGCAGCGCGGCGGAAACGGGATTGGGTTCGACGGAACTTTCGTTCATCGCGTCACCAGATTGTAACCTTGCCTGTCGTCGCTTGCGAGCTT
>JBEGQI010000238.1:0-4930 GCA_041181065.1 Verrucomicrobiota bacterium
TCAAGATCAGCACCGGAAACCGCCCAGTCATCCGTCACTCCGGCAGTGCGCGCGGCATGGAAGTGGATTTGTCTGCCGAGGAGGACACCGCAGATAATTTCAGCCTGGTAAAGGGCGAACTCGTCTGCGACCTCACGCAACACGGCCAGCGCTTCACGCTTTGCAAAGGCGGTCGCGGCGGATTGGGCAATCGCAACTTCGCGACGGCACGCCGGCAGACGCCGCGTTTCGCGCAGCCCGGCGAAGAGGGATCGAACGAAGGCGAATACCTATTCGAACTGCGCATCGTTGCCGAAGTCGGCCTCGTCGGCTATCCGAACGCAGGCAAATCCACTTTGCTCACGGCCATCTCCAAGGCCCGACCGAAAGTTGCCCCCTACCCTTTCACCACGCTGACACCGCAAATCGGCATCGTGGAGTATGAGGATTGGAAGCGGCTCACCGTTTGCGATGTGCCTGGGCTCATCGCCGGCGCGCATCAGAACGTCGGGCTCGGCCACAAATTTCTGCGACACATCGAGCGTTGCAAGATTCTCATCATCCTCCTCGACATGGCGGGCACCGACAACCGCGAGCCGTGGGATGATTACAAATCGCTGCTCGAAGAGCTGGAGCTTTACGATCCCGGTCTGCTTGAGCGTCCGCGCTACATCGTGGCGAACAAAATGGACGAGCCCCAAGCCGAGGCGAATCTCAAGGCCTTCAAGAAGAAGATCAAGAAGGCGAAGGTGCTGCCCATCTCGGCTGCCTTCGACGAAGGGGTGCCGAAGTTCAAGGAACTCATCCGCGAAGCGGTGGAGGAAGCTGAGTCGGAATCTTAACCCGCGGATAGAGGGTGGAGAATTGAAGATGGCAACCATCGCGCCAAGCCATACTTCATCTTCCATGATCCATCTTCGCCTTTAGCCAACATGATTACTCTTTCCGAAATCAGTAAAGCCTACGGCAGCAAGACGCTCTTCACCGAGGCGACCATCCAGTTGAATCGCGGCGACCGCCTCGGGCTCGTCGGGCCGAACGGTGCGGGCAAGACCACGCTGTTCAACATGATTCTCGGCTATGAATCGCCCGATTCGGGCGAGGTCATCCGCGAACGCAACGTCCGCGTCGGCCATTTGCCGCAGGAAAGCGCGCCCGTCGGCAATGAGACCGTGCTCGAACTCGCCACCGCCATCACGCCGGTATTTGTCGAGCTGCGCAAACAAGTCATCGCCTTCGACGCTGGCCACCACGAGGAAGGCGCCGAGTGGCACGATGACTTACACAACCGCTACAACGACCTCGGCGGCTACCAGCTCGACGCCAAGGCCAAGGGCATTCTCAAGGGACTTGGTTTCAAGGACACCGATTTCGACCGGCCTGCGCGTGAGTTGAGCGGCGGCTGGGTCATGCGCGCGCATCTCGCCCGCCTGCTCGTATGGGAGCCCGAGATGTTGATGCTCGACGAACCAACGAACCATCTCGACCTCGAGACCGTCATCTGGTTTCAGGAATATCTTTCGCATTATCCCGGCGCGATCCTAATCATCTCGCACGATCGCGAATTCCTGAACTACCTCGTGGACGGCATCCTCGAGATCCGCATGAGCCGCATTTACCGTTACCGCGGTAACTACGATTCCTTCCTCGAACAGAAAGCCGCCAGCGTCGCGCAGCAATGGGCCGCCTACAAAAATCAGCAGCGCGAGATCGAACGGCTCAACGACTTCGTGAAACGCTTCGGTGCCAAAGCATCCAAAGCTGCGCAGGCGCAGTCGAAATTGAAGCAGATCGAGCGCATGGAAAAAATCGAGCCGCCCGAAGCTCCGGCGGCGACGGTTGGTTTTTCTTTTCCGCAGCCCGAACGCAGCGGCCTCAAAGCCATCACGATGGAAGGCATCCATCACGCTTACGGTGAAAAGGTGATTTACCGCGGCGTTGATTTTGAGGCCGAGCGCGGGCAACGCATCGTGCTCGTCGGGCCGAACGGCGCGGGCAAATCCACGTTGCTTAAGTTGCTGGCAGGCGTGATGCCCGTGCAGCAGGGCGAACGCACGCCCGGCCACAATGTCCGGCTCGGTTACTTTTCCCAGTATCGCTCCGAAGTGTTGAACGAAAAGCTCACCGTGCTCGAAGAGGCGCTCAACACACCCCAACGCGTCACCGAACAGGCTGTTCGCACCGTGCTCGGCTGCTTTCTGTTTCGCGACGACGATGTCTTCAAAAAGATTTCCGTCCTGAGCGGTGGTGAAAAAAGCCGGCTCGCGCTCGTAAAGCTGTTGCTTGATCCGCCGAACCTGCTCCTCATGGACGAGCCCACCACACACCTCGACATCGCGAGCGTGGATGCGTTGGTCAACGCGCTGAAGGATTTCACCGGCACCATCATCTTCATCAGCCACGACGTTTATTTCATCCGTTCACTCGCGAACCACGTCGTTCACGTCAACGCCGGCCAGCTCAAGCATTACCCCGGCGGCTATCAGTATTACCTCGATAAAACCTCTGCCACGTCGGCCCGCGCCGCGTTGACAGCGGGTGGTTCATCAGCTTCGGCGCCTGCCATCAAGCAAAAGCCCGCCGCTCCCGTTGAAGATCGGAAGGAACAAAAACGCCGCGAAGCGGCCGAACGCCAGGCACGTTCCAATGTGCGCAAGGAAGCACAACAACTCGTGCATCAACTCGAAAAGCGCATCGCCGACCTCGAAGCGCGCCAGTCCTTGATCACCACGGAACTGGAGAAGCCGGAGACTTACCATCAAGGCGGCAATGCCTCGATCCTTAACCGTGAGATGCGCCAGAACGAAATCGAGCTGGCCGAACTCACGCCGAAGTGGGAAGTCGCCGCCGCCAAGTTGGCGGAGCTGGACGCGAAGGAATAAAGGCGCCCGCGCTTACTTCAGCGCCGCCAATGCCTCGTAGCCGGAGCGGAGCATGCGCTCGGTGGTTTCCCACGAGATGCACGCGTCAGTGATGGAGACACCATACTTCAATTCGTTCACCGGCTTCGGGAACGGTTGCGCGCCTTCGCTGAGGAAACTCTCGATCATCACGCCCATCAGGCATTTCGTCCCGGCGACGCGCTGCTCAATGACACTGCGCCATACGTCTTCCTGCCGGGCCGGAACCTTGTTTGAGTTTGCGTGGCTGCAATCCACCATCAAGCCCGTGGGCAACTTCGCTTTCACCAAAGCAGCTTCCGCCTCACGGATGCTGTCGGCGTCGTAATTCGTCCGCGCACGACCACCGCGCAACACGACGTGACCTGCGGGATTGCCGTTTGTGCGAACGACACTGGTGAAACCGTCCTGGTCGATGCCGAGAAAACTGTGCTGCGTGCGGGCGGAGGTCATCGCATCCACGGCTACCTGCAAACTGCCGTCCGTGCCGTTCTTGAAACCGACCGGCATGGAAAGACCACTGGCCATCTCGCGATGCGTCTGCGATTCCGTGGTGCGCGCGCCAATGGCTGCCCAGGAGATGAGGTCCGCGATGTATTGGGGCACGATGGGATCCAGAAATTCGGTCGCAGTCGGCAACCCCATGCCGGTGATGTCGAGCAGGAGTTTGCGGGCAAGACGCAGACCGGCCTCGACATCCTGTGTGTTGTCGAGGTGCGGATCGTTGATGAGACCCTTCCAGCCGATCGTCGTGCGCGGCTTTTCGAAATACACGCGCATCACGATCTCCATCCGGTCAGCGAACTGCTGACGCAATGCATTCAAACGGGTCGCGTATTCCAGCGCACCCTTGACGTCGTGGATGGAGCACGGTCCGACGACGACGAGCAGGCGCGGGTCTTCCTGCCGCAGGATGCGCGTGATACGCTCGCGGCTTTTCGCGACGGTTTCCGCCACGGCGTCGCCTTCGGGCAACTCCGCTTTGAGCTTGCTCGGCGCGATGAGCCGCACAATTTCGCGGACTCGCAGGTCGTTCGTCTGTAACATGGGGGCGGAGAATAGTGGAAATTAGCCGTGGAACGGAAGCGGGAAAACCAGCGTTGCCAGCCTCCGCCACCCCTGCCAGCTTTTCACCGCTATGCGCTACGTGATGAGGCAAAAGCTGTTTTGTTGGGGCGACGACTTCGTCATCAAGGATGAGGCGGGCCGCGACCAGTTCTTCGTGGACGGACGGGCGTTTAGCTTCGCGGAAAAACTCTCCTTCCAGGATATGCAAGGCAACGAGCTGGCGTTCATCCGGGAGAAGCTGCTGTCGTGGGGGCCGACTTACGAGATCACGCGCAATGGGGAATTGCTCGCCGTGGTGAAGAAGCAGCTATTCACGCTGTTCCGCTGCAAGTTCACCGTGGATGTGCCGGGGCCGGATGATCTGGAAGCCCAGGGGAGCTTCATGGACATGGAATACAACTTCGAACGCGGCGGGCGCACGGTGGCGGAGGTGTCCAAGCGCTGGTTCGCGTGGAGCGATACCTACGGCGTGGACATCGCGGACGGGGAGGATGACGTGCTGATCCTCGCGGCCACGGTCGTCATCGACATGGTCTGCCACGCGGACAAAAACCGGGATTGACCCGCCCGGAGAATGGAATTGCCAATAACCGCGGGCTTTTCTAGCTTCCTGCCCGTGTCCAGCCGTTCCGAAACGACGACTACGATTTAGCGTTCATCTCCGATCGAGATGAACGCCCACGCCTCCCACCCATCGTGCGAGGCGTTTTTGTTTACCAGAATGAAAGACAGGATTAACAGAATGAACAGGATTGAACCGCAGGGGTTCTGGCTGTTGGAATCTTGTTCATCCTGTTAATCCTGTCTCACTTTATGGCCGAAGAAAATCAGCAGCAACCGACGCAACCCAACGCCGACCGCAAAACGCTCGACCAGCGCAACCAGATGACCGAGCTGGAGCGCATCCGCCACTCGTGCGCGCACGTCATGGCCACCGCGATTCTACGGCTCTGGCCCGATGCGCAATTCGCCTACGGCCCGCC
>JBEGQI010000239.1:0-3901 GCA_041181065.1 Verrucomicrobiota bacterium
CGGCATTTATAGCGACCTGAATATTCGTCGCTGCCGTCAGCCAGTTGGTGTAAGGCGGCGTGGGGCTAGGGCTGTTCAAGTCCACATAGCGCGTCACGGCGCGCGCGTTCAGCACCAGCGCGGCGAGTAAGACAAAGCTCAGTAGGGCACGTCTGGAGTTCATATCCTTGGCTGATTGAATGTGCTTCACCTTTAAGCACCCCGCCCGGCCGTTTCAAGGGCAGATTTTACGGAGGGCAGGGCTTGTTGTAGCGCAGGCATCCTTGCCTGCGGGTTTGGGGAGCATCCCCGCTCCCCGCTCCGCCGCCGCAACGAACACCGGGCACAGATGCCCGGTTCACCCGCAGGCAGGGATGCCTGCGTTACAGCCGCACGGAATTTTCTTAATCTCCCGTCGTCGAGCGTTTAGGCTGCGCCCACTTTAACGCGCATGAAACACGTTCCCTTTCCCGCCGAGCTGTTCATCCACAATCGCGAACGCCTCAAGCAGCGCCTGTTGCCCCGCTCGGTCGCCATCCTCAACGCGAACGACATCATGCCGACGAACGCCGACGGCACGATGGGCCATTTGCAGAACGCGGACCTGTTCTACCTCACCGGCGTGCATCAAGAGGAGACCGTCCTGTTGCTCGCGCCGAACGCGTTCGACCCGAATCATCGCGAGGTGCTGTTCGTGCGCGAGACGAGCGAGCTGCTCACGATCTGGGAAGGTCACAAGCTCACCAAGGAGCAAGCCAGCGCGCTCACGGGCATCAAGACGGTGAAGTGGCTGAGCGAATTCCCCACGGTCTTCCGCACGGTGATGTGCGAATCGGAGAACGTGTATCTGAATTCGAACGAACATCAACGCGCCGCGACGGACGTGGAAACCCGCGACGCGCGCTTCATCCGCGAGTGTCAGAAAAAATTCCCACTGCACCGGTATCATCGGCTTGCGCCGCTGATGCACGAGCTGCGCGTGGTGAAGTCGAATCACGAAGTCGCCGCGATCCAGGCGGCGTGCGATTTGACGGGCAAGGGTTTCAAACGCGTATGCCGGTTCGTGAAGCCGGGCGTGAACGAGGCCGAGGTGGAGGCGGAGTTCGCGCATGAGTTCATCCGCGCGAAGGGGCAGTTCGCGTATCCGCCCATCATCGCGAGCGGCGCGAACAACAACATCCTGCACTACAACCAGAATGATCAGTTGTGCAAGAAGGGCGAGCTGCTGCTGCTCGATGTGGCGGCGGGGTTGGGCAATTACATGAGCGACCTGACGCGGACGATTCCGGTGAGCGGACGTTTCACGCGGCGGCAGAAGCAGGTTTACAACGCCGTGCTGCGCGTGTTCCGGCAGATGTCGAAGGCGATGGTGCCGGGCAAGACGTCGAAGGATTTGCGGACGGAATGCGAGCAGCTCATCGGCGAGGAGTGTGTGGGGCTGGGGTTGTTGAAGGCGTCGGCGTTGAAGAAGCAAACGCCCGACAACCCGGCGTGCAAACCGTTCTTCATGCACGGCGTGTCGCATCCCATCGGTCTCGACGTGCATGACGTGACTTACAATCATCTCAAGCTCGCGCCCGGCTGGATGATGACGTGCGAGCCGGCGATCTACATCAAGGAAGAGGGCTTCGGCGTGCGGCTGGAGAACACCATCCTCGTCACGGAGAAGGGCCAAGTGGACTTGATGGCGAAGATTCCGATCGAAGCGGAGGAGATTGAGGATTTGATGAATCGGTGAGGTAGGGACATCGCGCTGCGATGTCCGCACCACCGAGCGAAGCGTCAGGTGGTGTTGCTTGGCGCGTGAGTCGCACGACCTCCGGTTCCGTCGCCTGACGCTGCGCTTGGCGACGGTGAACGGCGCAGCGCGCCGTCCCTACCTCAAAGGGGCGTCACGGATATCCAACCAGCGGAACCGAACTTCGCCGTGAAGGGTTCAATCGCGGCTTCGGCTTTGGCCTGATTCGCGAAGATGGCAAAGGTGGTCGAGCCGCTGCCGGACATGAGCGAGACCAGCGCGCCGTGTTCGCGGAAAAATTCCTGATACAGCGCAAGCACGGGAAACTTCTCCAGCGCGGGCGCTTCAAGGGAGTTGTAAACATCCTTCGCAGCCGCCGCGAGATCGCGCTGGCGCAGCATGTCCACCAGCCGTTGGGCGCGCCCACGTTCGCCATTCAATGCCGCCGGGAAACGCGCGAGTTCCTTGTAAGCCCACGGCGTCGAGATGCCGAAGCCGGGATGCACAAGCAAGATCGCCGTGCCGCGCAAGCAAGCGAAGGGCTCGAGCGATTGCACCTGCTCGCCGCGACCGACCGCGAGCGCTGGCTTGGTCTGGAGGAAGAATGGGATGTCAGAGCCGAGCGAGGCCGCGATGGTCTGGAGTTGGTCGGCATTCAGCGGTTGGTCGAAAAGCTCATTCAAACCCAGCAACGTGGTTGCCGCGTTACCGCTGCCGCCGCCGAGCCCGGCCGCCATCGGGATACGCTTCTCCAAGTGCAACTTCACACCGTCGGAGATTTTGGCTTCGGCCAGAAATGCGGCGGCGGCGCGGAAGACGAGATTGCGGGAATCGACCGGGAGTTCCGGATGGCTGCAGGTGAGTTGCACGCCAGAACCGCCGCGGCTGAAGGTGAGTTCATCGCAGACATTGACCGGGTGCATGACGGTTTCCAATTCGTGAAATCCATCGGCGCGTTTGCCAAGGATGTTCAGGATCAGGTTGACCTTGCAGGGCGATGCTTTCGTGAGCGTCATGCGGCGGAGAGTTTAGCGGTGGGCGAAAAAAGAAAAAGCGCCAACCGAAGTTGGCGCTCATGAAATCTCAACGCTAGCTCACGGAGTGCGGAACACGGCGAACTTGCTGCCGGGGATCATTGGGGCGACTTCGCCGCCGCTGAAGCCAAGTGCGGTGTCGGTGTCGAAAGTGGCGTTGTCCGGGAGGCCGGGCTTGTAGCTGTCCGGATAGCCCGGTTCCGGGGTCTGATACTTGGTCAGGACGGGATCGTAAGACGGCAACGGGAACGTGGCGATTTCGTAGATGCCGGTTCCGATGCGGACCATCGAGCGGTTGAAGCCAGAGACAAAGCCGCCGCCGTAGGAGGCATGCCGGCCATCCCAAACGCCGGACTGTTCCATCGAACGACGCATCTCACCCCAACGGGTGACTTCACCGATGTTGTTGATCCCACGACCGAGTTTCTTTTCCGGGCCAGCGCAACCGGTGATGAACACAGCTAGCGTCGCAACCGCGCCGAGAAGTAAGAGTGATTTACGCATATTGTTTGGTGTTGTCCGCAGATTAATCGCGAGTTGATTCATGTAAAGCGCGATTTGAACGGGTGAACAGGGCTTAATGCAACCGCGGCCAGACGTATTTCCAAATGGCCCAAATCAGGGCCACAAGCGCCGCGAGCAAGCCTATCACAAGCGCGGCCTTGCGCCGGGCCTTGGCGCGGTCTTCCTGTTCCCAATACCACGCGATCCAGATGGTGATCTCATAAAGGCCCTGCAACGGCATGGCCATGAGCACCTGCGTGATGATCTCGGGGGTGGTGAGGACGGCGCCAAGGAAGAAATTGATGACGATCACATACCGGCGCGCCTTGGCCAGCATGGTGTGGTTCAGGACGCCGATCTTCACGAGGACGAGCAGAATGACGGGCATCTCAAAGCCCAGCCCCATGCCGAGCATGAACTTCGAGACAAAGCTGATGTAGTCCTCAGCGCGCCATTGCTGCACGGAGAACCCGAGCCATTCGGTGTAGCTCACCGAAGCCGACAACGCCACGGGCATGAGGGCGAAGTAACAGAAGGTGATGCCGCCCAGAAACAGACCCAGCGAATAGAACAGTCCACGAAAGACGTATTTCTTCTCCTTCATCCGTAATGCGGGAAAGACAAACTGTGCGATAAAGAAAAGGAT
>JBEGQI010000240.1:0-4419 GCA_041181065.1 Verrucomicrobiota bacterium
GGTGTTGGTCAGGATGATCGGCGGAGACCAGGCGAGTGTGATGGCGCCGTTGGTTTGTCCGAATGCGCGTGGATTCGTTGGCGGTTCGGGCGGATAAATCAACGGCACGCCGTCGAACTCGTTCATGTATTGAACGACGGCATGCAGGGTGGCGCGAGCGACCGCTTCGCGGCATTTGGGATCGCGTAAGAGTGCAGCGTCGTTGGTGTTGTCGTGATAGGCGACTTCGATGATGGTGGCATCCATCTCGCTTCCGAAACTGTTGTCGCTGATCTCACCGTAGGCGCCCGAGAACGTGATGTTGGTGCCGCGATTGAACCACGGGAATTCCAACGGCGGCGATCCGAGCGTGACCAGTTCATCGTTCACCGCCGCCCCGCAAAGGCGGGCCAGTTCGGCTTGATTCGGCGTGGGCACGCTGGTGACAAGACCCACGGTGCCACGGCTGCCACCGGCATTGGAGTGGAAGCTGATGTGGATGCGCTTATACATGGAGCCCGCCGCTTCGCGGTTCATCTCCACGGACATTTTGGGCGGCGCCGACCAACTATCCTGTTCATCGGTGCCGCTGGTTTCGTAGAGGGCGGTGGATTGTCCCTGCGCGAGATTGGCCTGGATCCAGTAACGGCTGCTCTCGTCTTCCCGCGGATAGCCGGACACGCCGCCACCCCGGTCAACGGTGCCCATGCCGTTGCCGAAACGGATGGCATCCGCGATGACCACGGTGCCGTTGGTCGTGCTGCGCAGGTTGCTGATGACGACGGAGCCATTGGTCGAATTTGAACCGGCGTTGAAATAATATTCGCCGAGATAAACCCAGCCGTTGCCGACCATGTAGTGGGGAATGCGCACTTGCGCCTCGCCGCCCGTGTGGCGGATGCGATAAAGCTGGTCACCACGGTCCGGTCCGGAAAGCGCCCAGGTGTAAACTGGGTAATATCCCGCAGCGGGGAGATTCGGCGTGTAGGTCGCCGTCGCGGTTTCGCTCGCGCCAAGGCTTGCAAAGCGATACGGCACGTCTCCCGGGCTGCCCCAGAAATTCGTTTGACTGCTGTTGCTCCAAGTGCCGGCGAATGTCACTCCGGAGTCGTCGTTATCGAGGATCACTTCGTTCGTTTGCTGACCGAGCGGGCGCATGGAGACGACGATTGCGCCCGCGTTGAAGCAGTAGGATGCAAACAGGTTCAACTGGTCGAGGTTGCCGTAATCTTCGTTCATGGAATTCAACGCCGCTGGGCGTTGCAGATCCCAACGGTTGGGAGTGACGTTGGTCCGCCAGATCCACCCGTGACCGGAATTCATGAACACGATGCGACCGGAAAGCGCGCCGACCGGTTGATGCGCGTCAGGAACGGCGATGCCGCGCGATTGTTGGACTGGTTCCGAAGCGGCTGCCTGGATCGGCTCGCTCGCGTCGGGAGTGCGCGGGACTTTGTCGTAGGACAACTCGAAAGGATTGACGCGATCTTCTTCGGCGTGCGCCGAACTGCCAAAGCAAAGCAGCAGCGCAGCCATGGCAGGCAGGACGCGGACGAGACAACGGTGCATGGCCCCATTCTGCCATCAATTTGAGCACGGGCAATTGGCAAACTGGCCGTAGTTATACCTCTGTCAGTCCAGTCAACCCCGGCTTGCGATTTCGGCGCCGCTGGCTTTGACTCCGCGCATGGCTGCTGCACCAACGCTCGACACCTTGTTCATCCCCGCACCGGAGAAAGCTTCGCGTCAACTCTGGGTGATGCTGCATGGCCTCGGCGACAGCGTGGAAGGTTACCGCTGGATGCCCGAGACGTTCGGTCTGCCGACGATGAACTATCTGTTCGTGAACGCGCCGGATGATTACTACAGCGGGTTCTCGTGGTTCGATTTCACCGAGGACGCCAACCCCGACATTATGCGGCCGGGCGTCGAGCGGAGTCGGAAGTTGTTGTTCCAACTGCTCGACGCCCAGCGCGCAGCGGGTTTTCCCACCGACCAGACCGTCCTTGGCGGTTTCTCACAGGGTTGTCTGATGTCGCTCGACGTGGCGACGCGTTATCCGCATCGGCTGGCGGGCGTCGTCGGCATCAGCGGTTACGTGTGCGAACCGGAGCGCGTGGTGCGCGAACTTTCGCCGGTGGCCAAGGAACAGAAGTTCCTCGTTACGCACGGCACCTACGATCCCTTGCTCCCGCTCGAAACGACCCGCGCGCAAATCCAATCGCTACAACGCGCCGGGTTGGACATCCGTTGGGAGGAGTTCCGCAAGGAGCACACCATCGCCGGTCAGGCCGAGATCAATCTCATCCGTGAATTCGTCACGAGCTGCCTGAAGTAGCGGGGCAGGCCTCCTGTGTCTGAGGAGGAACCGCGCATGGCCTACGCGTCGGAAGCGCTGCCCCGCCTTGGTTCAGTGCGCGAACCAAATCTGTTGCGGCGGCGGCGTGGGTTTGGCGGTCCACGTGACGGCGCTGTCCACGGCGGTGCGCATCTTGCCGAACCACCAGGCGGCGCGTTCGATGCGCGTCTGCGGCCGGCGGCGGATGCTGCGGGCGGCGTTGCCGTTGAAACCGAGTTCCATTTGAGCGATGACGTTTAGGTTGTTGTTCATAACGTCGCCAGTTTCGCAGGAGGGGTAGGACAAATACGGGGAGGGGTTAAAAATATTTTTGCGGCGCTGGCTCCACAAAAATTCCTGTCCTAAACGGCGCGCGGGGTTAACTTCCGTCATCCATGGCCGACGAATCCACCGCCGCTCCCACCCGAAATAGTTCGGGGCTGATGAGTGCCGTTTTGTGGTTCGGTTTGATCTTCGCGGTGTATGTGCTGAGCATCGGGCCGGTCGCCAGATTCTACGATCGGAGCAAGCGCCCGCCGCCGCAGGCTTTGAAAACCTTCTACGCGCCATTGGGCGCCACCTACGAAAATTTCCGCCCGGCCAAAGTCTTTTTCGATTGGTATGCGCACCTCTGGGGCA
Organism: Verrucomicrobiota bacterium; assembly: GCA_041181065.1. GTDB lineage: Bacteria > Verrucomicrobiota > Verrucomicrobiia > Limisphaerales > DSYF01 > DSYF01. The sequence continues at coordinate 2,957 of JBEGQI010000240.1, forward strand.
CCCACCTCTGAAGCTTACTCATCACGCACGAAACGACGGTTGGCTTTCTTGCTCGCGTGCTGGCGTTTGGATTCCACGTTGCGTTTCCGGGCGCCAAGGCTGGGGCGACGGTTCTGGCGGCGGCGCAATTCGCGTTCCGCCCGGCGCGCTGCTTCAGCGACGCGGCGACGTTCCTCGATTTTGTCGAGCAGCAGCTTGCGGGCGATGAAGCGGTTCATGCCCTGCTGCCGCGTATCCTGACATTTCACCATCACGCCCGTCGGCCGATGCAGCAGCATGACGCACGTGGAAACCTTGTTCACGTTCTGTCCGCCGTGACCGCCGGAGCGCACGAACGATTCCTCGATGTCCGTTTCCCGCACGCCCAACGCGGCCATGCGTTGCGCGAGTTGCGTTTCCTTTTCGAGATTCACGGGGAACGTGCTCATGGGGTCAGTGTAAACCCGCTCAGGTGCCGGGCAAAGGCTTGTTGTCCGACCGTCGGTGGATGAACCACCAGAACCACACAGTGCCCAGCAATCCACAAATGGCCGCGCCGAGGAAGTTCGCTCGCGGGCTGAGACTCCAAAGCCACGCACCGAGAAAACTTCCGCTCGTCACCGTGCAATCGCGGATCAGGTAGTAGGCGCCGTAGGTCCGGGCCCGCAATTCCAGCGATGCTTCCCCGATGATCAGCGCTTTGCGGGCGGGCTCGCCGAATTCCTTGAGGCCGCGCACGGCAAACGCCAGCGCCAGCCAGCCGAAGTTGTCCGCCCAGATCAACGTGAGCGGAAACAGCGTGAAGAATCCAAAGGTCGCGAGCACGAATGGACGGCGGCCATATTTGTCGGCGAGATGCGCCACCGGGATGTAACAGAACATCGCCGTGACCATCTCGATGGCGACGAGCGTGCCGAATTGCTGCGCGTTCACGCCGCCGTGGTCCATGGCCCACAAGATGACGAACGCGTAGGGGATGCGTTCGCAGAAGCGGATGAGGATGTCGCTCACGAGCAGTTCGCGGAGCGCGGGCGTGAAGGTGCGGACGACGGCGAAGAACGAAAGATTGTTGCTTTGCTCCGCGTTCGTCGCCAGCGCCTTTTCCTCGAACATGAAGAACTGAAACGCCCCCGTCAGTGCGCTGAGCGTAATGCACAGGAGCAACGCGTAACGGACGCCTTGTTCCCAGCCGAAATGCGTCAGCAGCCAGCCGCCAACAAGCGGGCCAACCATCATGGGCACGCGGCGCACGAGCGATTGCACGCCGATGCCCATCGTATGTTGGTGTGACTTGAGTGAACTCGCGACCACGCTGAATGTGGCGGGTAGCGACAGCGCGCTCCACGCGACGAACAGGAAGGTGCCGCCCAGCAGCATCGGCCACGTCGGCCACAAGAGGACGAGCACGTATCCTGTGAGTGAGATCGTGTTGAACAGCAGCATCGATTTGCGTTCGCCCCAGCGGTCGGTGAGCCAGCCGCCGG
>JBEGQI010000241.1:0-6318 GCA_041181065.1 Verrucomicrobiota bacterium
AGAGCAATTCCTCTTTGCGGGTGCCGGAACGCTCGATGTTGATGCTTGGGAAGATGCGGCGGTCAACGAGCCCGCGATCCAGATGCACCTCCATGTTGCCGGTGCCTTTGAACTCTTCAAAGATGACTTCGTCCATGCGGCTGCCGGTATCAACGAGCGCCGTCGCCATGATGGTGAGCGAGCCGCCTTCCTCGATGTTACGCGCCGCGCCGAAGAAACGCTTCGGCTTGTGCAACGCGTTCGCATCGACACCGCCGGAAAGGATCTTGCCCGAGTGCGGCTGCACCGTGTTGTAGGCGCGGGCGAGACGGGTGATGGAATCGAGCAGGATCATCACGTCGCGCTTGTGCTCGATCATGCGTTTAGCCTTCTCAATGACCATCTCAGCCACCTGCACGTGACGCTCCGGCGGTTCGTCGAACGTGGATGAAATCACTTCCGCGCCCACGCAGGAACGCTCCATGTCCGTCACTTCTTCGGGGCGCTCGTCAATCAACAGGATGAACAGATACGTCTCCTTGTTGTTCTTCAGGATCGCGTTCGCAAGCTTTTGCATCAACACGGTCTTGCCCGTGCGTGGCGGAGCGACAATGAGGCCGCGCGTGCCCTTACCGATCGGACAAACCAAATCCAGCACGCGGGTGTTCAACTCGTCAGCAGTTGTTTCCAGCAGAAACCGTTTGTTCGGAAACAGGGGAGTAAGATTGTCGAAGTGGGTTTTGTTCTTCGCCTTCTCCGGATCTTCGCCGTCCACGGCTTCAACCTTGAGCAGTGCAAAGAATCGCTCCTTCTCTTTCGGCGGACGGATTTGCCCGGCGATGAGGTTGCCGGTTTGCAGGTCGAACCGGCGGATCTGCGACGGGGAAACATAAACGTCCTCGGGGCAAGGTAGGTAGTTGAACGCCTTGGAGCGCAGAAAGCCAAACCCTTCCGGCAAAACTTCCAACACGCCTTCAGTGAACAGCACTCCGGCGCGCTCAGCGTTCTTCTGGAGGACATGATAGATGACCTCGTGCTTGCGCATCGTGCCGTAGTTCTCGACCCCAAGGCTCTTGGCCATGGCGTTGAGCTTCATCATGTCCATGCCCTGCAACTCGGCGATGTTGAGCGACTCGGCGATCTTGTCGCGACGACCGCGTTCATAACGCGGCTCCTGCCCCGATCCGGCTTCCTCGTCCGGAGCCGTTTCCACCGGAGCGGTCGGTGGGCGCAGATCGCCACTTGACTCCGATCGCGGGCGATTGTCCTCGGCGGCTTGTGTGCGGGCATGGGCCGCAGCTTCTTCCAGCGTAGGAGGTGCGTCTGAATCGGGTGTCGGCGAGGTAATTGCAGCGGCAACGGGCTCGGGCTGCGATTGCTGGTCGGAAATTTCCGGCTTGGCGCGCTTTGGAGCAGCCTTTTTCTTTGCGGGCATCTTGGCCATACAGATGAGATTTTGTCGGTGGACGGCGGATTAAATATTGCTCGGCAAACGGAGCATCGATAAGTCAACCAGACGGGAAATCAGTTCAAGTTTGGCTGGCTTACCAGAGCGGATGACGGCGTCTCCAATGAGAGCATCGTTGGGGAATTGCCATCAGGCGCGGGTAAATTGGAACACACACCGCAGACCGTCAAGTGAGTATTTCCGCCCGTCTCCAACCAGCAGAACTTTCCGGCTGCACAGCAAACTGTGTTGAGCAGTTTTTACAGAACAAATAAAAAAACACCCGAAGCTGGTTCGCACCATACCTCGGGTGTTTGAATTTGGATGCGCTCAGCGCTGGATGCGCGCGGAGCCGCCCTTGGCAAACGCCTTCACCTGCTCGACCGTCGCCATCGTGGTGTCGCCGGGGAACGTGGTGAGCAATGCACCATGCGACCAACCGAGGTTCACGGCTTGTTGCTCGTTCTCGCCGCTGAGCAGGCCGTAGAAGAAGCCCGCCGCGTAACCATCACCGCCGCCAACGCGATCGACGACGTCGAGTTCGCACATGGGAGATTGATAGGTTTTGCCGTTGATCCACGCGACGGCGCCCCACGTGTGGCGGTTGGTGGAATGCACTTCGCGGAGCGTCGTGGCAACGGCTTTGACGTTCGGGAATTTTTTGGTGGCCTTCTCGATGACGGCGTAGAACGCAGTCGGGTCGAGCTTGGACTTGGATTCCACGTCCTGCCCTTCAACGCCAAGGCCCTTCTGCAAATCTTCCTCGTTGCCGACGAGCACATCCACGTGTTCGACGATGCGCGCGAGGACGCTGACGGCCTTGTCCTGTCCGCCCCAGATGTCCCAGAGCTTCTGACGGTAGTTCAGGTCGAACGACGTGATCGCGCCGCTTTTTTTGGCTGCCTTCATCGCTTCGATGATGACTTCGCCGGTGGTCTCGGACAGCGCGGCGAAGATGCCGCCGCTGTGGAACCAACGCACGCCGGCGCCGAAGATCTCGTTCCAATTGAAGTCACCGGGCTTGAGCTGGCCGGCGGCTTCGTTGCTGCGGTTGTAGAACACGACCGGAGCGCGCACGCCCTGACCGCGATCAGAATAAACGGTCGCCATGTTCGGGCCACGGACGCCGTCGTGCTTGAACTTCTTGTAGAACGGCTTCACGCCCATCGCGCGGACGCGTTCCGCGATGAGGTCACCGATGGGATAATCCACCATCGCGCTCGCGACGCCGGTGTTGAGGCGGAAACAATCGGCCAAATTCGCGGACACATTGAACTCGCCGCCGCTGACGTGGATGTCGCAGTGGTTCGCCTTGCGGAACGGGATGATGCCGGGATCAAGACGATGGACGAGTGCGCCGAGGGAAAGGAAGTCGAGCGCGCCTTCTTTTTTGATGTTCAAGCCAGTGCTCATGTGAGTTTTGATAAATGTATTCCGGTCGCCCGGCGGCGGGCGGATTAAGTGAAGCCCGCCAGCGAGCGCCGGAACATTAGCAAAAACGGCGCGTTTGTCTTTCCTTATTCCTGCAAGTTAAGCATGGTTTTGTGCACAGACATGGGAAACCCGCTGCCAGCCTGGCTCAAGCCACAAGCCGACGGAGTGCTGCTCGCCGTGAAGTTGCAACCGCGTGCCTCGAAGAATGAAATCCTCGGCGCACTCGGTGAGGAATTGCGCATCAAGGTCACCGCGCCGCCGGTCGATGCCGCAGCGAACGAGGCGCTCGTGCGGTTGCTGGCTGAAACGCTTGATTGTTCACGCAGCAAAGTGGAACTCGTGCGCGGTCAAACTTCACGGCACAAGACGATCAAGCTGCACGGGCTCGCCGCCGAAACCGTGGCGGCGAAACTGAACGCGTAAAATAGCAGCGCAATCATCATGAGTGCCACACCGCCGACGATTCAGCCGTTACCGACGAAGCGAAGCTGGTTCGAGCGCCATTGGAAGTGGCTGGTTCCCCTGCTGGGCTTGGGAGCCGTTGTCGCGCTGGTGGGCTTCGTCGTATTCATCCTGTTGATCGTCTTCGGCAGCATGAAATCATCGGATGCCTACCAAATCCCCGTGGCCACCGCTGTCGCGGACAGGCGTGTGCAGGCGGCGTTGGGCCAACCGATCAAGCCGAGTTTCTTTCTGAGCGGCTCGGTCCATATCAATGGCACGAAGGGCGACGCCGATTTAAGCATCCCGATTTCCGGTCCGAACGGGAAAGGAACGATCTACGCCGTCGGAACCCAGGCTGCTGGCCAATGGACCTTCACGACGCTGGTGGTTGAAGTCGCAGCGACGCGCGAACGAATCGAGTTGAGCACAAACACTGCGATCGCTGCGCCGTGAGGCGACTTAAGCTTGGGCAACGGGCAGGAGTAATTGCTCGATGGCGGCGTAGGAATCCACCACGCGGGTGGCAGCCTTGAGATCGGAGGCCCGGTGCGTGTTGGTGATGGCGATGACCTGCATGCCCGCCGCGATTCCCGCCGCGACGCCGGGTTTTGAATCTTCAATGACCACGCAATCGCGCGGGTCCACCTTGAGCAACTCGGCTGTGCGCAGAAAAATGTCGGGGGCCGGTTTGCCGTGTTTCACGTCGGTGGAGCTGACGATGGCAGAGAAGTAGGGCTGCAACTCGCGCAACGCCAGCACGGCTTGGATGACGGGATGTTCCGAGCCGGAAGCGACGGCCAAGGGAAACTGCGCCGCGAGTTTCTGCACGAGTTCCGGCAGTCCGGCAAAGATGGGTTTCACTTCGCGCAAGACGCCGAGCACGCGTTCGCGTTTTCGGGTGAGCAGTTCGTCCAGCGAGTGCGGCGGGCGATTGCGCGCGATGAAGTCGATCAGCAACTCGCGGTCGGAACGGCCCACGTAGTGACTGAACGTCAGCCCGCCAAGTTCCGGGTAGCCAAGTTCGTGGAGGACTTCGTGGAAGGCGCGCTCATGATGCGGCTCGCTGTCCACGATGACGCCATCCATATCGAATATGACTGCCCGAAACGGTCGCATGCGGCGCGATGTTGCGCGGGGCATCGGTCGCCAGAAAGGGAAAAATCGCGGGACGCCAGCGGCATGGACAAGCGGACGACAAATCGGTAACGTCATTTCAGTGCCCAGATTGAATTCATCTGCGGGCCTGGGAAACAAACCGATCTCCCGGTTGTTTTGGGACTTCTGGCTGCGGTCACATTTTCTTCCAAAGGCAACACTGCTTCGACGACTCATCGTTCCCCTCCCCCTTTCTGCTTATGAAGGTGCATGACACTTCGGAAATAACGGCCCCGCGGAATTTCCCGACGCCAACGCCGCCAGTTGCCAACGCCCGCCGGGCAATCGGCGAATCGACGGCCGATGACGACGGTGGGTTGCTCCGGCGCGAGGCCGAGAAGATCGCGCGCATCGGTGCGTGGAAAGTCAACCCCGAGACCGATTACCTTTACTGGACCGAGGGGGTTTACGAGATTCTCGAAGCACCGCTCGATTACAAACCCGGCCTGCAGGAAGGTTTGAAGTTCTACGATGCGGAATCGATTCCGCTGCTGCAAGCGGCGCTGGAAGCAGCATTGCGAGATGGCACCCCCTTCAAGCTGGAGACTGGCCTGACGACGATGACAGGCCGGCACATCTGGACCGAGGTGCGCGGTCTCGCTCGCGTGACGGATGGCGGCCAGGCGTATGTGATGGGGACGTTTCAGGACATCACGGAGCGGTGGAATCGTGAGCTGCGCGACCAACTCCGGCTGCAAACGCTCCAAGTGATGGCAACCAACGCTCCTTTGCACAAGGTGCTCGCCTCCATCGTGAATTTGTTGGAATGCGGCCGGGAAGATTGGTGCGGCTCGATCATGCTCGTGAACGAAACAGGCAACAGCCTGTATTGTTGCGCCGCCCCCCGCCTGCCGGACGTGCTGACCCAAGCCTTCGGCGAAGTGCCCATCCGTCCGGGCGTGGGCCCCTGCGGCACGGCGGCGGCCACCAAACAGAACATGATGGTGGAAGACATCACTACGCATCCTTTCTGGGCGGAGTTCCGTCACTTGACCATCCGCACCAACCTCCGGGCGTGCTGGTCCATCCCGATTGTTTCCGCGCACGGCGATATCCTAGGGGCGCTCGCGGTCTATCGTCCGGTTCCTTCAATGCCAACAGCGGAGGAAATCAAGGCGATGAACGATGTAATGGACCTCGCAGCGGTGGCCATCACTAAATCAAAAGCTGAACTCACTTTGCAGGAGAACCGCCAACGCCTACGCATGGCACTCGACGCCGCGATCATGGGCGTCTGGGAATACGACTTCACTGCGCAAAGGCTCTATTGGTCGCCGGAGATCTTCGCGAACCTCGGCGTGCCGCCCATTGAACCGTCACGAGAATTGATGGCGCAGTTGTTGCACCCGGAAGATGTGCAAATCCCGGAAGAGGCGATGCAAAGAGCGCTGAGTGAGCGCATGCCGTATCATTGCGAATATCGTGTCATCATCGGCGACCGGACTGTTTGGATTGAAGACCGCGGTCAGATCATTTGGGATGTTCTTAACAGCCCCATCAAAGTCATCGGCACCGCGCAAGACATCACCGGGCGCAAGCACGTAGAGGAAGCCACGCAGCGCCTCATGGTCGCAATCGACCAAGCCGCCGAGGGCATCATGTTCACCGACCTCGAAGGCCGCGTTCTCTACATCAACACCGGCTACGAAAAGATTTGCGGCTACGCGCGCGAGGAAATTGTTGGGCAAGGCATCGAATTGCTGAACAGTGGCAAGCACACACCGGAATTCATCCGCAACCTGTGGCAAACCATCCAGCAGGGAAAAGTCTGGCGCGGGCGCTTCATCAACAAACGCAAGGACGGAACCTTGTTCGAGGAGGATGCTACTATCACGCCCATTCGAAACGGCCACGGCGAC
>JBEGQI010000242.1:0-10153 GCA_041181065.1 Verrucomicrobiota bacterium
CGAGACGTTCACCGCGCCTGGCGGCATACCCATCGGAGCCACAAGCTATTCCGACTGGGCTAACCAATGGTGCAATGCCGTTGTCAGCAAGGCGGCCGCGCTGGGCATCACGGTCAAGCCCATGATCTACACTTCCAGGTGTGAGGCGGCTAACTTCAACACCAGTGTGGCACAGTGGCCGCCATGGATCGCCAGCCTAAACGGCCTGTCGTCCCAGACCGAATCGCCATGGAATGCCACGTCTTGCACTAACTCCACCTACCAAGTCTGGGGCACCGGCGTCTGGTCAGTGTGGCAATACAGTTGGACCGGCACCGTGCCGGGCATCTCGGGTGATTGCGACCTCGACGTGTTCAACGGCACCGCCGCAGGTCTCACGAATCTCGTCGTGGGCAGTGTGATTCCATTAAGCCCACCGACCATCAGTTCGCAACCATCGAGTCGCTACGTTGATCGGGGCAGTGCGATCACGATGCGAGTGGCCGCAAGTGGCAATCTACCGCTGAAATACCAGTGGCGTTTGAACGGCACCAGCCTCGCCAACGCCACCAACACCATGCTGCCCCTCGTCAACATCCAGACCAACAACGCCGGCGCTTACACCGTCGTGATCACCAACAACGATGGCAAGGCCACCAGCAGCGTTGCGACACTCACGGTCAACCAGCTTTACGCACCCGTCTTCGCCGACAACTTCGATACGAATTCTTCTGCGAACTGGACGTTTAATCGTGCTGGCACGGATAACCGCGCAACATTTGCTTACGACTACGCGGGCATCGGCGTGGCCTCTGCACCCAACTCCACCGGTGGCACCACGAAAGGTTTGCGCTTCGAGGCTAATCTTTCCCTCGGCGTGACGAACGCGTTGAGCGTGTCTCCTGCCGGCCAAGGATTTCCGACGAACAGTCGCCTGCACTTCGACATGTGGATCAATGTCAACGGCCCACTGCCTGCGGGTGGCGTCGGATCAACGGAAGCCATCACAGCTGGCGTTGGCACCACCGGAACGCGCGTCCAATGGAACCTTGCCAGTGCTGCGGCTGACGGGGTGTGGTTTTCCGTCAATGGCGAAGGTGGCGTCACTGATGCCAACGTCGGCTCAGGCGATTTTCTTGCATACAACGGCGGGACTCTTCAGCCCGTAGGTTCAGGGGTATATGCAGCCGGGACCGGCAGCACTGCGCGTGGCAATGGCGATCTGTATTACCAAAATGTTTTCCCCGGAGGACAAACCCCACCCGCGTCTCAACAATCCGGCTACCCCCAGCAAACCGGCGCGCTTAACTCCGGCACGGTTGGCCTTGCCTGGCGAGATGTAGTGGTCAGCCGCAATGGCAACACCGTTGAGTGGTTCATTGACGGCTTGAAAATCGCCACGGTGACGTCTGCACTCACCGCCAGCAATATCTTCGTCGGTTACTGGGATCCGTTCACCTCCGTCTCAGACAACACAAATCTCAGTTTTGGGCTGGTGGACAACCTGCGCGTCGAGGTTCCTGCCGTGGCGCCGGTCTTTGCCACGCAACCGCAAAGTCTCTGGGCACGGATCGGTAGCAATACAACCTTGACCGCCTCCGCCACCGGCCTGCCCTCTCCCGCGTATCAATGGAAATTCAACGGCACGAATATCACGGGCGCCACCAACGCCTCGCTGCTCCTCTCGAACTTGCAAGGCACGAACGCCGGGCTTTACTCCGTCCTTGTCACGAACATCGCCGGTTCGTTGATGAGTTCCAACGGACTGCTCTCGTTGATTGCCGGCAGCCAGCCGACCCTGCAACTCATCGGCGCGCCGGGCAGCTTGCAACTGAATTGCCTTGGGGACGCCGGCGCGACCTACGCGCTGGAAACATCCACCAACCTGATCAATTGGAGCACGCTTACAAATATGGTCGCTCCGGCGGCATCATTCCAATTCACTCCCGCAAGTTCAGCCGGAGATCTTCAGCGCTACTATCGTCTGCGCTCGGGACTATGAAGCGCGCCGCCATCCAACTTGCGCTGTTGTTGCCGCTCATCCTGAACGCCGCGCCCAGTGGCCGGCAGTTCATGGGCTGGTCGGATTTAAAGAACTTCACTCGCTGCACAAATTCGTCAGGCGAAGTCGAATTGCTTTCTCCGACGACGCCGTGTCGCGCAGCGGATGAATTCATTCCCAGCTGGAACGCCGACCTCGCGACTGACGGCTGGCTCCGCATCGAACTGCGCACTTTCCGGGGCAAGGTGCCAACGAAATTTTACGACCTCGGCCATTGGTCCAGCGACGCGCCTGTGCATCCGCGTGAAAGCGTGAAAGGCCAAAAGGACGACGACGGGGATGTCGATACGGATACGCTCCAACTCACCGCGCCCGCCGACAGCTTCCAATTCAAGATCACGCTTGGCCCATCCACCAACACGGCGAAACTGAAACTCCTCGCAGTTTCGGCCATGGACACGAAGGCGGCGCCGAAGCCACGCTCGCCACTCAGCTCTGTTTGGGGCAAGGCACCGTTGCCTGTGCCGCAACGTTCGCAATGCGTCTGGCCCGAGGGCGTCAACAAGTGGTGCAGCCCGACGACGACCTCGATGTTGCTCGCTTTCTGGTCCGTGAAGTTGAACCGACCTGAATGGAATTTTGAAGTCCCGGAAGTGGCCCACGCCATCTACGACTCGACGTGGAATGGCACGGGCAATTGGGCCTTCAACATGGCCTTCGCCGGTGCACAACCCGGCGTGTGCGCGATGGTTTCACGCTTCGATGATGTGCGCGAGTTGGAGGAATGGATCGCCAGCGGACATCCCGTCGGCGTGTCCCTGTGCAGCAACCGTTTGCGTGGCGTGGAAAATCCGCCGAGTGGACATCTGGTGGTTTGCGTCGGCTTCACGGCGGACGGCAGCGTGATCCTCAACAACCCCGGCACGTTGCACGACACGCAGAAGACTTACCCTCGCGACGTGTTCATCCACTCGTGGGCGTATTCCAAGCAGACCGTTTACCTTGTTTATCCCGAAGGGGAAAAACTCCCGACGGACAAACTCGGCCATTGGACGATTAGCCGCCTGAAATAAACTTTGAACGCCATTTCGTCATTTCATTCTATTCTAACATGAAGTTGAACCTTCGCCCCGTCGCCCTGCAACTTGCCAATCCGTGGAAGATCGCCAGTTCGGAAGGATCCAGTAACCATACCGTCGTCATCTTTGAATTGACCGACAAGGATGGCGTCGTCGGGCTGGGCGAAGCGGCGCCCGCCAGCACTTATCGCGAGACCGCCAACGGCGTCATGGATTTCTGCAGCGGCCTTGATGCGGACAAGCTTTCCTTCGACGACGTTCCGGGCGCGACAGCCTGGCTCGAATCGCTGCCGGGCATCCCAGTGGCGGCGCGTTGCGGTTTGAATATTGCGCTCGTGGATGGCGCTGCGAAACGCGCGGGCAAACCGATCTATGATCATTTGAAACTCGGCTTTCGCGAGCAACAGCACGTCACGTCCTTCAGCATCGGAATCGACACGCCGGAGATCATCCGGAAGAAAGTTTTGGACGCGGAGCGTTATCCCATTTTGAAACTCAAAGTTGGCGACCCGCGTGACCGGGAGAATTTCCTCGCGCTCCGGTCCGTCGCGCCGCAGAAGCCGGTGCGTGTGGACGCGAATGAAGGTTGGAAGACGAAGGAATACGCGCTGGAGATGCTCGAACTGCTGGCGAAGGATGGGCACATCCAGTTCGTGGAACAGCCGATGCCGCGCAACACCAGCCCCAAGGATTTGATCTGGTTGAAGAAACGTTCGCCGCTGCCGCTGTATGCCGACGAATCCTGTCACACGGTGCGCGACATTCCGCATTGCGCCGAATGTTATCACGGCGTGAACGTGAAGCTCGTCAAGACCGGTGGCATCAGCATGGCCTACGAGACGTTGCAGGCGGCGCGCAAAGCCGGCTTGCAGACGATGATCGGTTGCATGATCGAGACGAGTGTGCTCATCAGCGCCGCCGCGCATCTTGCGGAACTGGCGGACCACCTCGACATCGATGGCAACTTGCTGACAACGAATGACCCTTACGTCGGCGTCACGGCAGAAAAGGGCATACTTTCATTTGCTAACGCCCAGGCGCAATCCGGCCTGCGCGTTTCACCACGTGGTTGAGTTCCCCGGCCCGAATGTGGTTACCCCTTAGATTGACCACCTCTGCATTTTTCCGCAGTCTTGGGCCATGGGAAATACCTTTGGTCAACTTTTCCGCATCACCACGTGGGGTGAATCGCATGGCGGTGGCGTCGGCGTCGTCGTGGACGGCTGCCCGCCTCAGCTTACGTTGACCGAGGCTGACATCCAGCCCGACTTGGACCGGCGGCGCCCAGGACAATCCAAGATTGTCACCCCGCGCAAAGAAACGGACGAAGTCAAAATCCTTTCCGGCACCTTCGAAGGCAAGACGCTCGGCACGCCCATCAGCCTGATGGTGCGCAATGAAGACCAACGCTCAGAGGCCTACAACGAGATGGCGGCCAAGTTCCGCCCGTCTCACGCCGACTACACGTATCAAGCCAAGTTCGGCATCCGCGCCTGGCCCGGCGGCGGTCGCACCAGCGCGCGCGAAACCATCGGTCGCGTTGCTGCAGGAGCTGTCGCCAAGAAAATCCTGCGCGAGCGATTCGGCATCGAGGTGCTCGCATGGGTGCAATCCGTCAAGGACATCACCGGGGTGATTGACCGTGATCAAGTCACCTTCGCGCAAGTCGAGGCCAATATCGCCCGCTGCCCGGATGCGGTCGCGGCGGAGAAGATGATTGCGCTCATCGAACAGATGCGCGCCGATGGCAACACCGTCGGTGGCGTCATTGAATGCGTCGCGCGCAAGGTTCCCGCTGGCTGGGGCGATCCGGTGTTCGATCGCCTTGAGGCTGATCTGGCCAAAGCCATGATGAGTTTGCCGGCGTCAAAAGGATTTGAGATCGGGTCGGGGTTCAACGGGACCGCGCTCACCGGCTTGGAACATAATGATCCGTTCCGGAACATCGGCGGCCAAGTCCACACCACCAGCAACCGCTCCGGCGGTGTGCAAGGTGGCATCTCGAACGGCGAGACGATTTACTTCCGCACCGCGTTCAAACCGGTGGCCACCGTGATGCACGAGCAGGACACCGTGGATGCGCAATTCCAGAATACCACCCTCAAGGGCCGGGGCCGCCACGATCCGTGTGTGTTGCCGCGCGCCGTGGTCATGGTGGAAGCAATGACGGCGCTGGTGCTCGTGGACCACGCGTTGCGTCAGCGCGCTCAGTGCGGTTGATCAGCCGCCTCGCAGGTTTTCCCGATTGCCGCGTGCCGGAGCGTTCCCTAGCATCGCGCACATGGCTGATTCAACCTCCCGCGCAGACGGTCGTCGCGTTGACCAACTGCGACCCATCCGATTCCAGAACGGCATCGCCCCGAATGCTTCCGGCTCGACGCTCATCGAGTGGGGCAACACGCGTGTGATTTGCGCCGTGATGATTGAAGAATCCGTCCCGCGCTGGATGAAAGAACAAGCCATCACGGGAGGCTGGGTCACTGCGGAGTATTCGATGCTCCCCTACTCCACCCAGCAACGGAAGCAACGCGACAGCACGCGCGGCAAAGTCGATGGTCGCACCCAAGAAATCCAGCGCCTCATCGGCCGTTCCATGCGGGCTGCCGTCGATTTAGAGAAGCTCGGCCCGCGCACCATCTGGATCGACTGCGATGTGTTACAAGCCGACGGCGGCACACGCACCGCGTCCATCTCTGGAGCTTACGTCGCGTTGTCGCTCGCCATCCGCAAGCTGATGACCGAAGGCAAACTGGCCGAGAACCCAGTCCTGCACGGTGTAGCGGCCGTGAGCGTTGGCATCTGCGATGGACGGGCGTTGCTGGACCTTTGCTATACAGAGGACGCCAGTGCGGCTGTGGATTTCAATCTCGTGATGAATTCCGACGGTGAGTTCATCGAACTGCAAGGCAGCGGCGAAGAAGCGACGTTCTCCGAAGATCACCTTGCGCAGTTGATGAAGCTGGGCAAGCAAGGCGTGCGCGAGCTGCTCACGTTGCAAAAGGCCGCGCTCGCCTGAACATGACCACGGACATCACGCGGCTTCTGCTCATCCGCCACGGCGAAGTGGAGGAGAAATACCACCGAATCTTCGGCGGACGGATCGACATGAATCTTTCCGCCCACGGCCACAAACAGGCCGCGCTGCTGGCCACCTACTTGCAACGCAAGACGGTTCACGCCGTCTATGCCAGCCCCATGAAGCGCGTGCAACAAACGTTGGCGCCTTATGCGGCCACTGGTTCGCCGAAAGCCACGGTGCTGGCGGATTTGCGCGAAGTCGATTTCGGCGATTGGACCGGACACAACTGGGAGGAAATCCAGACCAAATTCGGCCTGAGCGCTTACGACTGGCTCGAACTGCTGGAGCAGAACCGTATTCCCAACGCCGAATCTGGCGATGCGTATCGCAACCGCGTCGAAGCGTGCGTCCGCCAGATCATTGCCGGGCATCACGGCCAGACCGTTGCGGTCTTCTGTCACGGCGGCATCGTGCGGATGCTGCTCTCCATCCTGTTGAATCTGCCGCTGCGGGCATTCGCGCACTTCGGCGTAGATTACGCCAGCTTGACCGAGGTCGAGTTGCGTCCTGATCGCAAACCGGAAGTCGAGCTCCTGAACTTCACGCCGTGGCGCGATCTTCCAAAATGAAAAAGCTCTGGCAAATCTGCGTCACCACCACCGCTGAAGCCGAAGAGGCAACCATCGAAGCGCTCGCGACGGAATTCAGCGCCCCCGCTTCCTGCTACACCGATTCTGAAACGCACGTCGCGCAAGTCTCCACTTATCTGGAAAGCAAACCCGCCGGGCTGGACGCCTCCTTAAAGGCGGTTCGGGCCAAGTTGCTTGCCGCGAAATCGGCCGGGCTGAACATCGGCCCGGGTTCGATTGCGGTGAGTGAAGTCAAACGCGAGAACTGGGCTGAGTCGTGGAAGCGCCACTTCAAACCGCTTTCGATTCGAGGTGCCTTGCTCCTGAAGCCGAGCTGGAGCCCGCGGCGCGCCAACCCGGGACAGAAAGTGATCGTGCTCGATCCTGGATTAAGTTTCGGCACCGGTCATCATGCCACCACTTCGTTTTGCCTGAGCGAAATCGTCCGCTTTTGCCGCAAAGGTGGCGGGTCATTCCTCGACATCGGGACCGGCTCAGGGATTCTCGCCATCGCCGCGGCCAAGCTTGGCGCAAAACCCATTGAGGCGTTCGACTTTGATCCGGAAGCCGTGCGTGTCGCATGCGAGAACGTTCGCCGCAATCGCGTGCAAGCGTCCGTGTTTCCCAAACGCGGCGACATCACCAAACAGCCGCGCAATCCGAAACAAAAGTTTGATCTCGTTTGTGCAAATTTGATTTCCAACCTGTTGCTGGCTGAAAAAGCACGAATCATTGCGCGGGTGGCCCCCCAAGGCACCTTGGTTCTGGCCGGCATTCTCAGGACTGAATTCGAAAGTGTTCAAGCAGGCTTCGAGCAGTGCGGTCTTCGACTGATTCGTCGCAAAGACGAGAAAGAATGGGCTTCTGGCGCGTTCCAGTTTTGTCGCTCAAAGCCCCAGTAAGCTTCCCTGCCCGCTTTGGAGAAGAGCGGAAAAAGGATTAACAAAATTTGAATGGAATCTTTGCGCACCTGTCGTATGGTTGCAGCGCGTGAAGAGAAAAGTGACATGCTCTCCGCAGGATGATCCCGGCTACGGGATCTGGTTGGCACTCTTCACGCTTACCAAAGAACCGAGAAAGGAATCATAGCATGATGAAGACAACGTTTCAGTTCATGAATGAAGCCATCAAAAGCACGAAGCATCCGTTCCGTAAGACCGAGCAACAACCTCGCAAGGCGCAGAAGAACCGGTATGAGCGCCGCAAGGTGAAGGAATTCCTGCACTTGGGTGATTGGTCTCAGGAAGAGATGGCCTAAGCACAAATCAAGCACACACAACTCATTTGAAGGGGCCGCATCAAACGATGCGGCCCTTATTTTTGGCCTTAATGGGCATGCTCCGAGGCGGTTGGCGTTGTTTCATGAGCGTGCTCCTGCTCCGGTTCGATCTGCCCCACCAGAATGGCTACCCCCAAGCCAAGCAGGAGTGCGAAGGATAGCTTGAGAGAATCGTGGGAATGGAATTGCAGTTCCGGCAACAAATCGCTGCACGAAATGCACAAGAAGGTCCCCGCGCAGAATGCCAGTGCGCAGCCCACAAACTCGGTGTTGGAGGCTGTAAACTGAGTGGCACCCAGGTAAAAAAGCGCCACCCCCAAAGGCGTTGCCAGGGCGAACAGAGTGTTGAGCATGTGCCGCGAAAACCGAGATTTGCCGCTCGCTGTCATCAAGGTCGCCACCGCCAGGGCATCGAAGGGTTTATGGAGAATCACGGCAAGCGCCACCCCCAGCCCTGCCAGACCAATCGCACCCTGGGTTCCAGCCTCGACCGCTGCCGCCAAAGCCAAGCCGTCCAACACCGAATGCAAAGTCAATCCCACCGCAATGCCGACCCAGGAAAGCTGTTTGGCCGACTTCGCCGCCAAGGTGAGTTCGTGATGGATGTGGCCGTGGACCTGTTGATGTTCGGCGTGCCCATGATGTCCGCAGCAATCTTCGGGGTCACCTTCCGGCAAGTCGTGATGGTGGAAGTGAAAAAAGCGCTGAAGAAAAAACATGAGCAGGAAACCACCCAGCGCCCAGCACACGGTGCGGTTCACGGAATGCAACTCCTCGGCCGCGTGCGGCAGAAAATGCAGCAAGGCGATGCCGAGCATCAGGCCGGCAACGAAGCTCGTCGCAAGCTGAACCCGCGTATGGGTCAGCCGCACCATCAACGGAAGCCAGCCCCCTGCCAGCGAGCCGACGAGCACGCACGCGCAGTAGAACACCAGAAGCCAGCCGGATGTCATGATGCGTTAGTGTTAGTTCCTAGGTAGAACGATTGCCAGCCAAGAAAAAACCCGCGTCGATTGACGCGGGTCGTGAAAATCAGCGGGGGATTACTTCATCAACAGCATCTGGCGGGCGCGCTTGATGGCGCTCGTCACGCGACGCTGATAGTGCGCCGGCAGGCCGGTGTATTTGCGCGGCAGGATGCGACCCTGATCAGTCACAAAAGTCCGCAGCAATGCCACGTTTTTGTAGTCAATCGTGTCGTAGGTGAAATCGATCTTCGGCTTTGGACGGGGCGTGCGGGTTTCCGTTGAGCGCGTGCGGTTGCCGCGACGATCCGTCTTTTCTTTATTGGTCTTGCGTGGCATGGGATTACTTGATTTCGCGGTGGAGCGTGTGACGGCGGAGGGCCGGGTTGTATTTCTTCAACTCGAGCTTCTCGACCTTGGTCTTCTTGTTGCGCGTCGTGGTGTAGCGGGAGGGCGACTTGCCTTCCTTGCGCGCTTCCGTGCATTCAATGGTAACGATTTCGCGGGCCATAAATTATTCCTTTTCCTTGGCTGGCTTCTCTTCCGGCTCTGAATCATCCGGCTCAACGTCGGCAACAGCAGCAGTATCGATGGTTCCGAGCTGTCCGAGCCGACGCTGGCGCAACGCGCCTTCGCGTTCAAGCTGTGCTTGCGCTTCCACCGTGAAACGCGTCCACGGAATGGCTTCAAGGCGGGCCTTCGGAATCGGTTTGTTGGTAATTTCGCAGACGCCGTAGCTGCCGCGCTCGATGCGCTTCAGGGCTTCCTCGATTTCATACACGGCATCCTTGTCCGAGGAGAGGAGACTCAAGGCAAAATCACGGTCAAAATTATCAGTGCCGGAATCGGCCATGTGCAAGCTGTAGCTGGGCAGCTCTTGGGCTGATTCCTTGGCCAAGCCGTCCATCTGGCGAAGCAACTGATCGCGCAGTTCCAACAACCGGTCGTAAAACTTTTGCCACTCCGCCTTGACCTTGTGCGGCTCGCCATTTTTCTTTCCGCCCTTGGCAACGGGCGTGCCCAAGATGGCAGCCAACGTCGCTGTGCCCTGCGGCTTCATCTTCGCCGGCACCTTCTTCGCAGTTGTCTTTTTTGCGGTCACGAAATTGTAAATCTTTACCCAGCGCGGCGGCAAAATTCATCACAAACTGAATCAACCGGCCCCGCAAGGGCGCGAGAACATAGCAAAGGAAACCCATAA
>JBEGQI010000243.1:0-16356 GCA_041181065.1 Verrucomicrobiota bacterium
GCCGCTTTGCATGTCCATGTCCACCCCTGCGTTGAGTGCTTGTTGCGCCGCGTCGACATCGTCGGATGCAGACCCGTGCGTGACCATTTCGTTGATGGCGGTGTAGTCGGTGACGACAAAACCATCGAAGCCCCATTCGTCACGCAGCACACGTTGGAGCAAGAAGCGGTTGGCAGAAGCGGGCGTGCCGTTCAGTTCGTTGAACGATGTCATCACACTTAGAGCACCTGCTTCGATTGCAGCACGATATGGCGGTAGATAAACTTCCCGCAGCATCCGCTCGGAGAGGTCCACTGTGTTGTATTCACGTCCCGATTGGGCTGCGCCGTAGGCTGCGTAGTGTTTTACGCAGGCAAGCAAGGTGTCCGGGGCGGCGAGGTTGGTGCCTTGAATACCTCGCACACGCGCCTTGGCCATCACACCACCGAGGAAGGGGTCTTCGCCTGCGCCTTCAGAGATGCGGCCCCAGCGCGGGTCGCGGGCGATGTCCACCATCGGTGCGAAGGTCCAGTCCAATCCTGCGGCGGCTCCTTCAGCGGCGGCGGCGCGGGCAGAACTTTCGACGAGTGTGGGATTCCACGTCGCGGTCTCACCCAGGCAGATCGGGAAAATGGTTTTGTAACCGTGGATCACGTCATAGCCGAAGAGCAAGGGAATGTGCAGGTGCGTTTCCTCGATGGCGATTTTCTGCAACTTTTGAACCTGTGCAACCGACATCACGTTGAAGACATTGCCGCACTCCCCTTTGCGAATGTGTTCCTCCAATTGGTCTTGATCGTTGCGCGGTCCGGTTGTGGTGCCGTAGCCAGAAAACAGGACAAGCTGACCGACCTTTTCTTCGAGCGTCATTTGCTGAAGCAGTGCCTCCGCGCGCTTGCCCGGGTCTGTGAGACTGGTGGCGAACAGGACATTGTGGGTCAGCAAACTTGGCAAAATCAGGCCGACGCAGAGAAGGGCAGGGACGGCGCGCGGGACATGCTGGGAACAATTGTCCTTGGAAATTCGCATGCGGAGAGATTGCGCAATCAGGTGTGAATAGCAAAGCCAGAGTCCGGGCCGGTGCCGGAGGGGAGCGTGACGCGAGGCAGCTCTGCGTCTTCAATTGAAACACCCTTTACGGCAACCACCGGCATCGAAGAACTTGAGCCACACTTCTTGGTCCCCTACATTCGCATCATGTCCACCCCTCAAACACATTCCCGGCGTTCATTCCTTAAAACCCTTGGTGTTGCCGTTGCAGGCGCGCCCTTTGTCACTTCCAACCTGCTTGCGCAGTCGCCCAACAGTGTTCTCCGCCACGCCAGCTTTGGCGCGGGGGGCATGGCGTGGTCAGACCTCACTCATATTGCCAGCTGCACGGGCGTTGAAATCGTTGCCGTGTGTGATGTTGATTTGAGCCGCACAGCCGAGGCGCGCAAGAAGTTTCCCCAGGCGCGCATTTATCAGGACTGGCGCGAGCTGCTCGACAAGGAGGCCAAGAACATCGACTCCGTAAACGTCTCGACGCCCGATCACATGCACGCGCCCATCGCCATCAGTGCGATGCAACTGGGCAAACACGTTTACGGTCAGAAGCCGCTCGCACATGAGCTTTATGAAGTGCGCCGCATGACCGAGGTTGCCCGGAAGAAAAAAGTCGTCACTCAGATGGGCATCCAGATCCATTCCTCGGCTTACTATCGACTCGGCGTCCGTCTCGTGCAGGACGGCGTCATCGGGAAGATCAAGGAAGTCCACTCGTGGTGCCCGAAATCCTGGGGCGACCTAAGCGCCAAGCCCGATCGCAAGGATGCCGTGCCTGCTGATTTCGATTGGGACCTCTGGCTTGGCGTTTGTGACGACCGACCGTTCATCGGCGATGGCTATTATCATCCGATGAACTGGCGCAAGCGTCTCGACTTCGGCACCGGCACGCTTGGGGACATGGGTTGCCACATCTTCGACCCGGTGTTCAAAGCCATCGGACTCGCTGCGCCGATCTCGGTTCGTTCCGAAGGCCCTGCGCCAAACGAGTGGAACTGGGCTTTGAACGGCAAGGCCGTTTATGAATTCGCTGGCACGGAACACACGGCGGACAAGACGATGCAATTCACCTGGTATGATGGCACGTCCAAGCCACCGAGAGAAATCACGGCGCTCTGCGAAGAGGACGGCGCGCCGGAGATGGGCTCCATCTTCATCGGGACGAACGGCGTTATGGCCCTACCGCATTTCAGCCGGCCGATGCTCTATCCGGATGCGAAGTTCACAGACTTCAAAATGCCGGAAGTCGGCGAGGCTAATCACTGGGGCCAGTTCGTCGAGGCGTGCAAGGGCAATGGCAAGACCTCGGCGCATTTCGATTACGCGGGCCCGTTGACTGAAGCCGTGTTGCTCGGTTGTATCGCCTCGCGCTTCCCGCACACCACGCTCAAGTGGAACTCGCCGAAGTTGAAGTTCGATCTCGCCGAGGCGAACCAATTCGTGAGGCGCGATTACCGCAAAGGCTGGAGCGTGAAGGGCCTCTGAGAACCGTTGGTGGCCCGCGCTTGAGTCGCTACCGCCCGTTCCCTAAAGTGCGCCCCACATGAGCACGCCGCTGAATGAGCAAGTCCAAGCCACGTCCGCCTGGATCAAACAACTCCGCGCCGAGATCGCCCACGTCATCGTCGGCCAGGAGCAATTGGTGGACCGCCTGCTCGTCGGCTTGCTGGCCAACGGTCACGTGCTGCTCGAAGGCGTGCCCGGCCTCGCCAAGACGCTCAGCGTCCGCACGCTTGCCACGGCGATTCACGCGACGTTCCATCGCATCCAGTTCACGCCTGACCTGCTGCCCGCCGACATCGTCGGCACGTTGATCTACAATCCGCAGGACGGCAAATACCACGCCACGCGCGGCCCCGTGTTCGCTAACTTCGTGCTCGCCGACGAAATCAACCGCGCTCCGGCCAAGGTGCAATCCGCGTTGCTCGAAGCAATGCAGGAACGGCAGGTCACGCTCGGCGGCGAAACAATGCCGTTGCCGAAACCCTTTCTCGTGCTCGCGACGGAAAACCCGATTGATCAGGAAGGCACCTATCCGCTGCCCGAAGCGCAGGTGGATCGCTTCATGTTCAAGGTCCTGCTGGATTACCCCGCGTTCGATGAGGAGCGGAAGATTCTCGACCGCATGGCGTTCACTGCGCCGGAAACACCGGTCAAGCCGGTTGTTGGTCTCGACGAAATCCTCCGCACGCGCCAGCTCGTGGACCAGATCCATGTGGACGAGAAGGTGCGCGACTACATCGTCCATGTCGTGTTCGCCACGCGGCAGCCGGAGAAATACAAGCTGGACGTGAAGAACTTCATCCAGTTCGGCGCCTCACCGCGTGCGACCATTTATCTCACGCTCGCCGCAAAAGCGTGGGCGCTGCTGCAAGGCCGCGCTTACGTCACGCCCGAGGACGTGAAGAGCATCGGGCCGGATGTGTTGCGTCACCGCATCATCCTGACCTACGAAGCCGAGGCGCAGGCGGTGACGACCGACGCCATCATCAAGAAAATCTTCAACGCGGTGCCCGTGCCGTGAGCAAGTCCGCGTAGCCTTCGCGGAATGTCGGGTAACGGAACGTGTATTCAAGCTCGGCCTTCAGTTTGCTGTTGGAGATGCGCTTGTTGGTCACGCCGCGTTTGCGAAGCGTATCGGCGACTTCAGGGACGGACGAGGGAAGGGGGCTATTCAACTTGGCGGCGAGCCACGCGAAGAAATCGCGCTGCGTCACCGGCTCGTTGTCCACGACATTGTAGATCTCGCCTGCTCGTCCGCGTTCGAGCGCGGCAATGATTCCGCCCGCCACGTCGTCGCGATGGATCATGTTCAGCGTGCGACGGCCTTCACCTTCGATGCGCGCCTCGCCAGCTAGAAACTGCCGCAGATAGTAACTCCGCCCCGGCCCATAGATGCCGGCGACGCGCACCACGATGGCGGGGAGTTTTTGCTCGCGCGCGGCGGCCAGAAACACCTGCTCCGTCTGGACCAACACCCGGCTGGTTTCCGTGGGAGGTTCTGTCTGTGAGGTTTCATCCACGAGTGAGCCGTCGTTCTGGCCGTAAACGCCGGTGCTACTCGTGTAAACGAACTTGGCGGGCGGCGTCTTCGCGAGCCACGCGATGAGGTGATGTGCGCCTTGGAGATAAACTTGGCGATAGTCTTCAGCATCGCCGTGCGACGAGGAAACGCAGTTGACCACCCAGTCATATTGCGGGGGCAAGGCATCGAGCGTGGCGGGTTGCGTGATGTCGCCCGTGAGCGGTTTGATGCCAGCCTTGTGCAGTTCGCCCGAGGGATCGCCGCTTCGACTCAAGGCGAACACTGCGTGTCCGCGTTCAACGAGTTGTCGTCCCAACGGAAGCCCAACATAACCGGGGCCGACAATCAGTGCGCGCATGACAGATCAAAGATTCACATGCAACACCTTCGCCGGCGGGAAGCCGTTGAAGAAGGTGGCCGACGCGTTCGAGTAGGCGCCGATCTGCTCAGAGTAAACCAAGTCGTCGATGTCGAGGTCGGGAAGCAGCTCAGATTGCGAGATGACGTCAAGGCCGTCGCAGGTCTGGCCGAACACGGCGCACACCTCGGGCTTGCCGGACTTGAACGACTTCAACGGATACTGGCAGTGGTCGAAGATGATGCCGCTGAACGTGTGATACACGCTGTCGTTGATGTAATAGCAGCGCTTCCCTTCGCGCACCGCTTTGCCCGTGACTTTCGCGATGGACGTCGCCGCCGTCGCGACGAGGAAACGCCCCGGCTCGGCGATGATCTGGATGTTCTTGTCGAACAAGCGATCAATCTCGGCGTTGATGACGCGGGCCAGTTCGCTGAACGGCTTCACGTGCTGGTTGTAAGGCGCGGGGAAACCGCCGCCGATGTCGAGGATCTTGATCTCATGCCCGCCGCGTTCACGCGCTTCTTTGATGACTGCCGCTGCTGCGTTGAGCGCCTGGACGAAATTCTGGAAGTTCGTGCACTGGCTGCCAACGTGGAAGCTGATGCCTTCGCAAACCAACCCCATCTTGAACGCCGCGAGGATCAAATCCACCGCTTCGCCGGTGGAGCAACCGAACTTGTTTGAGAGTTCGCATTGCGAACCCGTGTTCGCCACAGCGAGACGCACGACCACACCCGCGTGCGGCGCCCACTTCTTGATCTTTTCCAGCTCAGTCAGGTTGTCGAACGTGACGAGCGGTTTGTATTTGTCGAGTGCGACGAGCGTTTCCTTCGGCTTCACCGGGTTCGCGTAGATGATTTTGTCCCAGATGAAATCCTGGCGCTGCTTCGCGGGCAGTTTCTTGATGTTCTCGTAAACCGTCATGAACTCCGGCATGGACGCGACATCGAAGCTTGCGCCCGCCTTGTAGAGCGTGCGGACGATGGCGGGCTCGGAGTTGGCCTTCACCGCGAAGTAACACTGCACCTTCGGCAGGTGCTTGCGGAACATGGCGTAGTTGCGGCGGATTTCGTCGTGGTCGATCACCACGAGCGGTGTGCCGTGTTTCTTCGCGAGGGCTTGGAGTTGGGTCTTGGTCATGGCAAAGCAAAAATGCACGGGGGTTTTGGGGGCTTTGTGCGTATGGCACAAGACAATTTTCGAAGGCCCGGCGCACTTGACCGATGGGGGTGGGTTGTTACGATGCGCCCATGATACGTATGAAAGCATTGGGCACGGCGCTGGTCGCATTTGGCCTTGTGGCGATGATGACGAGCAGTGTCCGCGCACAGCTTGCCAGCGGTGTGGTGGCGATCGTCCACGACTCCGTCATCACGTATCAAGAGGTGGAAATGCTGGCGGCGCCGGCTGTTGAGGCAGCCATGCGTCAGGCAAGTGGCAGTCGCGAGGCGTTCCTCAAGAAGCGCAGCCAATTGTTGAACGAGGCGCTGGACGAACTCATTGAGCGTAAACTCATCCTCCGCGATTTCGAAGAGGCGGGCTACAATCTGCCCGAGAGCATCATCGACGAGAACGTGCAGCAAAAAATCCGCGAGGATTACCGCAATGACCGCCGCAATCTGATCAAGAGCCTGCAAGCGCGCGGCAAGACCTTCGAGCAGTATCGCCAGCAGATCCGCGAGACGACCATCGTCGATTATCTTCGTTGGAAGAACAGCGGCGGAGAGGTCATCATTTCCCCCAGCCGCATTGAACGATATTACATCGAACACACGAATAACTACGCCGTCGAAGATCAGGTGCAGTTGAGCATGATTGTGTTGAACAAATCCGGCGAGACCAACGGCCAGACCCGGGCGCTTGCCGAGGAGATTGTCGGCAAGCTTAAGGAGGGAGCGAACTTTGCCGAAATGGCGAAAGTGTATTCGCAGGGATCGCAGCGTTACGAAGGTGGCAAATGGGGCAAAGCCACTCGCGGGAGCTTGCGTCCGGAACTGGCGGCGGCGGCCTTCAAACTCAAGCCCGGCGAAGTTAGCGGAGTTATCGAGGCGGCGGATCATTACTACATCATGCTCGTCGAGGAAGTGCAGTTGAATCACATCCGGCCACTCAGCGACGTTCGTGACGAGATTGAAAAGAATCTGCTGACGGATGAACGTGCCCGGCTCGGCAAGCAATATACTGACAAACTCAAGGCGAAAACCTTCATTCGTCGGTTCTAGCATCCCCATGCCGCTTCGCATCGGCATCACGCTCGGCGACGTCACCGGAGTTGGCCCCGAGGTCGCGATCAAGGCTGTCGCCGTCGAACTTTCCGCCGATGATGCCCGTTACGTGTTCATTGGCGATGCGGCGCGACTGCGTTCGCTGAACCAGTCATCGCAACTCAACCTGCCGCTCGGCAGTGAACGACTCCAACTCCACGACTTAGCCAAAGCGCCGTTGCCGCTGCAACTCGCGCCCGGTGCGCCAGAAGCAGCGCGCGCTGCGGTTCGCTGGCTGGGCGAAGGAGCCGACTTGTGTCTGCGCAGCCAATTGGATGCGGTCGTCACGGCGCCGGTGAACAAGGAAGCCATCGTGCGCGCGGGAATTCCCTTTGTCGGTCAGACCGAGTTTTTCTCTGAACGCGCCAAGGCCGACCGCACCGTGATGATGTTGCTCGGCCACGATGAGCGCGGACGTTGGCTGCGCGTGGCGCTCGCCACGGTCCACATTGCACTCCGCGACGTGCCGGTGAAACTTACGTCAGAAAAAATTCAACTCGCCGTCGAACGAGCGGCGGAAGCCTGTCGCGACCTTGGCTTGTCCCGCGCTCGCGTCGCCGTGTGCGGGCTGAATCCGCATTGTGGCGAGGGCGGGGAGTTCGGCGATGAAGAATCCAAAGTGGTAGAGCCTGCCATCGCAGCGCTGAAGGAACGTCGCTTGGATGTTGTCGGGCCCATCAGCGGCGACACGGTGTTCCATCACGCGCTGCTTGGGGAGTTTGATGCCGTCGTGGCGATGTATCATGACCAAGGACTCGCGCCGCTGAAGACCGTAGCCTTCGACACCGGCATCAACTGGACGCTTGGCCTTCCGTTCATCCGCACCTCGCCCGACCACGGCACGGCCTACAACATCGCGGGCAAGGGCATCGCGAATCCATCCTCGATGATTTCTGCGCTTCGGCTGGCGAAGCAACTGGCGCTCGCAAAGCAGCGTGACTGAGCTCAACGCGCGTTCGGCTCGACGCGCATCCCCGCCATCTGACCGCGCGTCACGCCCAGCTGGTTGAAGAGTTTCAATTCACGCCAGAGTTGTGTGCCGGTGATCTCGCCGCGCACCAACTGTCGATACTTGGCGATGGTTATCGCCACTTCGTCGGGTTTCTCGTTCAGGAATTCCAACCGAAAATGGCTCACGCCCAGCGCCAGCATGCGTTCGACGTATTCCGCGCCGGTCTGCGCCTGCGAGTTGAAGACCGTGTTGCGACAGCCGACGTCGGCTTTGAGCGGATGCTCCATGCCCACGCGGTCGCGCAGGCGGACATCGTGCTTGTCGCACGGGCGGCCGCAGTCGTGGTAGTCCTTGCCCTTCGACAGGAACGCGCAGAACACGCAATGCTCCATGTGAAACATCGGCATGTGCTGGTGGATGGTGATCTCGAACCACTCCGGCGGCGTGCCTTGCAGCAACGCTTCGAGCTGTTGGAAATTCAGATCATAACTCGCCGTGACGCGCTCTAGCCCGAACTTGTTCCGAAAGTGATCGGCGGACAGATGGTTCGCCACGTTCAGCGAAAAATCGCCCACGCGCCGGTCCTTGGCGAAGTAACGCAGATGCTCGTAGTTGCGAACCAAGTAACCATCGGCGTTGCTCGAGCGGACTTGTTCGAGCGTCCACTCTTCGCCGGGTTTGAAGATGCGCGGCGGAGCGACGAAGATGCCGGGCGAATGGCCGGAGCCTGAGGGTTGATGGACGGAACAGCCGCGTGCGGTGTGGTAGAGCGTCACGGCCTCGCGATAGTTCTTCGGGTTTTCGAAGTCGCAGTAAAGCGTCGTCACGCCACACTTCAACGCCGCCTCAAGCTGCGGCAGTGAGCGGACGAGGACGATCAGATTCGGATCGTGGAGCGTGGGTCGCGGAACGGACTTTGCGCTCGCACTGGTGGCTCCACGCTCGCGAAGATTCCAACGCTTCGGCAAAGCCCGCTGCCGCTCCAACTCGGCGGCCAGCTCGCGGCGCAGGCGGTTCAATTCGCTGACGGGCAACATGGGCGCACCTTCGAGCTTGTTTGTCAGTTCGCCGAGATGGAATGGGGTTCCCCCGAGGCGTCCAAGCTGATCGCGCAAACGCTCAGTGGCGAGCGGCTGTTTCTCCGCGACGGCCAGCGGCATCGTGGAGCTGGCTTGTGCGACGTGGCCGGATTCATCGCGGGCGATCAAGGTCAGCGGTTTGCCGGGCAGCCCGTGGACCTCAAACGAGATCGGGCGCGTGAACTTCGGCGCGTCGCCCTCGAAACTCTGGCGCCAGCGCCTCTCCAATTCCTGATCGCTCGTCTTCCACAGTTTGTCGCCTTCGTTGACGCGATTGAAATCTACCGCGCCTCGACCGAAGGCCAACAGAACGCGCTGGGTTCCGCGCTCGGCGTTGCGCACTTCGTAAACGCGTCCACCCTCTTCTTTCTCCTCGGGGCGACCGGCGTCGAACACCACGCCATCGCCCAGCTTGAGCGCGGATTCGAGATTCACTTCGACAGCGTCGCGATACACGCGCGTGACTTCGCCGAGATACACGCCACGCTTCTTGCCAAAGCGCGCATGGACGAGTCTTTGGTTATCGTTCCCGCCGAACCAGCCGGTGTAGAGGCCGCGCGAGAAGGCCATCTCCATCTGGTATTTGTCGTCTTCACCGCAGAGTTGCGGTGACGCAGGGGGTGAATTTCTCTGTGGCTCTGTGGCTCTGTGGCCAATTTCCTCCGCCAGTTTGTTCAACGCGCCCCGGTAAACGCGCGTGATGTTTGCCACGTATTCGGGCGCCTTGAGCCGGCCTTCAATCTTGAGCGAAGCTACGCCCGCGGCGGCGAGTTGCGGCAACAGGTCGATGCCCGCGAGGTCTTGCGGGCTGAGCAAATAGCGGCGGTCGCCAAGCGGAACTGGTTTGCCGTCGGAAATCAGATCGTAGGGCATGCGGCAGGCTTGTGCGCATTCGCCGCGATTAGCCGAACGCCCACCGAGCGATTCGCTCGTCAGACATTGACCAGAATAAGCCACGCACAGCGCGCCGTGAACGAAGACTTCCAGTGGGATCGGGCTTGTAGTCCCGCCTTTAGGCGGCTCGGCTAGGGGACCGCCTAAAGGCGGAACTACGAGCGGAAGACTTTGCCCCGCTTGGATTTTCTCAATCTCTTTGATCGAAAGTTCGCGGGCGAGCACGACGAGGTTGCAGCCGAGGTCGCGGGCGAATTCCACGCCAGCCAAGCTCGTGATGGTCATCTGCGTCGAGGCATGGATGGGAAAATCCGGCGACAGCTCGCGGATGAGGCGACAGATGCCGATGTCCTGCACAATGGCGGCATCCACGCCAGCGGCGATGATGCTACGCAGATATTTTTCCGCCTCGGCGAGTTCGTTCTCGAATACGAGCGTGTTGACCGTGAAATAACCGCGCACGCCGCGCCGGTGGAGGAACTCCATCAAGCGCGGCAGGTCGGCCTCAGTGAAGTTGTGCGCGCGCATCCGCGCATTGAACTTGTCGAGGCCGAAGTAGATCGCGTCCGCGCCGTTCTCCACGGCGGCTTTAGCGCATTCCCAATCGCCCGCGGGCGCGAGCAACTCCGGCAAGCGCGGAGTATTCGCCGTGTTCTTGGGCTGAGTATGAACTGTGGATGTGTCGGCCACTGCGGGGAAAATAGCAGCGGCAGGAGGGAGAGACAAAGCGCATCTTTCGGTCAATCGAGTGGATCAAGTTTTGCGTTGAACGGACTTTTGGCGCGCATACTCTCCATCTGTCACACAACACTTTCATCTTATGTCACAACGACCTCTCAATGTCGGACTCATCGGCGGCGGCGGCAGCGCGTTCATTGTTCATCCGCAGGCCCGCGCCGTTCACCTCGACGGCACGCGGCGCGTGGTTGCGGCGGCGCTTTCCTCGAATCCCAAGAAGGCGCTCGCCGCCGCGGCGAAGTGGGCTTATCCGATTCGCGGCTACGAGTCCTACGACGCGATGTTCGCGGCGCAAAAAACTTTGCCGCCTGAGCAACGCCTGGATTACGTCGTCATCGTGACGCCGAACCACGTCCATTTCGATCCGGCAGCCAAAGCGATGAAGGCGGGCGTTGCCGTGTTTTGCGAGAAGCCGCTGACGTTGAACGCCGCCGAAGCGGCCGCGCTCGTGAAGTTGCAACGTAAGACCGGCGTGCCTTTTGGTGTGGCGCACACGTATGTGGGGCATTGGACGAGCCGTCTGTCGCGCTTCATCGTGCGCAGCGGGCTGATCGGCGACGTGCGTTGGGTGGACAGCGCCTACATCCAAGGTTGGCTGGCGACGAAGCTGGAAGACACGGGCCAGACGCAGGCTTCATGGCGGGTGAATCCCAAGCTGGCGGGTGCGTCAGGTTGTGGTGGCGACATCGGAACGCATGCGTTGATGCAACTGCGCTACGTCACGGGGCTCGAGGTCACGCAGCTCTCGGCGCAGTTGGAGACTTTTGTCAAAGGCCGTCAGCTCGATGATCATTTCACGACGTATTGCCATTTGAGCAACGGCGGCAAGGCACTGGTCCGTGCGTCGCAGATTTGCATTGGTCACAAGAATGATCTCGGCATCGAAGTCGCCGGGACGAAGGGCACGCTGCGCTGGCGCCAGGAGGAACCGGAATGCGTCACGATTCACCTGCCCGGCCAGCCGGATCGCGTTTATTGGCGGAGTGTCGTTGCGCCGGGCGATGGTTTCCTGCCGAAGAACATGCCTGCCGATTTGATGGGCGAACCGACGATTCCCTCCGGTCACACAGAAGGTTTCCACGACGCGTTCGCGCGGTTGCATCGTTGCTTTGAAGCGGATGTTCGCGCTTGGAAGTCCGGCAAGAAGGTGAAATCAGACGGCGGAAAATACGCGAACATCGAAGACGGTTGGATGGGTATGGCGTTCATAGAAACGGCCGTGAAGTCCTCCGCCAAGAAGGGTGCGTGGTTGAAGATGCCGAAGAAGATTTGAGCGGCAAAGCTTCCTCAAGCCAGCTTTCGCCTCGTGCGGGAGCCGGTTTTGCTTTGGTCAGACGCCGATGTCTTCGTTCCAGAGCGTCGGCTTGGCGGCGATGAAGTCGCGCATCAGCTGGATGCACTCTTCGTCCTGAAGAATCTCCAGCTTCACGCCCTGCGAGCGGACATAAGCCTCCGGCCCTTGAAACGTGAGATTCTCGCCGACGACGATGTGCGGGATCTTGTAGAGCAACGCCGCGCCGCTGCACATGGGGCAGGGGGATAGCGTTGAGTAAAGCGTGCACCGCGCATACGTCTTGGCCGTGAGACGACCGGCGTTTTCGAGGCAATTCATTTCCGCGTGATGGATCACGCTGCCGTGCTGCACACGTTGGTTGTGGCCGCGCCCGATGATCTTCCCGTCGCACACGAGCACGGAGCCGATGGGGATGCCGCCCGCTGACAAACCTTTGCGGGCTTCTTCGATGGCGGCCTGAAGGAATGGGTCGTGAGTTTTCATAGCAGGCTTACGGGCAGTTCGTCGTCTTCCACGGTTGCATCGGACGGAGCTGAAGTTGACACAACCGCAACAGCGGCAATCGGCTGTTCAGCTGCGATGTCGGTTTGTTCGCGGGGAATTTTGGCTCGCGGGGTCGGCTGCTTGCGGCGTTTGGGCGCGCCACCGAGTTGGTAGCGCAAGTTCCGCAACAATTCTGCCGCGTCGCGCAACTGTGTCGCGGCGGTGTTGGGCAGAATGGCGTCGATCAAGCTCGATTCGCGTTCGCTGGCCGAGGTTAGGAGGGCTTTGCCCGCTTCTGTCAGCGCGACCAATACTGAACGTTTGTGATTCGGGTTTGTGACAAACGCGATGTGGCCGGATTGCTCCAGCCGATCAGCGAGCACTTGGATGTTTTGCCGCGAGGTGGAGCGGATGGTGGCCAACTGTGGGACGGTCATCGGTCCATGAAGTTGCAAGGTCTGGAGCAGGATACGGCCGCCAGCAGAAAGGTTGTCGTTGCGATGCAGCAGGCGGGCGTTTTTCTTGATGCGATTAGCCAGTGCCGCGGACTCTTCGAACAAAACTTCCAGTTCAGCTTGAACCGAAAAGCTGGAATCGGCCGGGGAACTGTTGGCTGGGTCACTCGTCACGCACCAAGGCAACCACGCTCGCGGAGGGTTGTCAATTTGCGGTCTTCGCCCGCCGAGATTTGACGGCCGAAGCGATTGGCCGCATCGTCTCCACCATGATTCGCCAAACCGGTCTCATGGCCGCCACTCCTCAAGCCGGGCGTGAAGTGTCCGTCCACGATGGTCACCACGGGCGATCACGACGATCGTGTGGTGCCCGCGCACAGCTTCAAGTTCGCGGCGCGCCTGCAGGAGTATCACCACGGCAACAACCCTGTGCTGATCCGCATCAACACAAAGGCTGGTGACGGCGCTGGCAAACCAACCGCCAAGCTGATCGAAGAAAAGACCGACGAGCTGAGCTTCCTAAAGAAGGAACTGGGGATTTGGCTGCCGCCCGCCGGCAACCCCACAACCGGCGAGCGACGGCTCGGTTCCCTAACTCTAACACGCGCGCGGGCAAAACTTCCGCAGCGCGAAATGTGTTGGCGTGAAGATGAGCAGCGGCATCCCGATCAGCATCAAGGCGAGCCACGCCCATTCCGGCATCCACGTCTGCGCCGCTGTTTCCCCGAGCCCGCGGACGTAGTTGATGTTCACTGGCGCATGCGGATTGGCGAGCTTTGCACCTGGCCCTGGCATCAGAAAGAAGCAGGTGAGAATCAGCGCGGCCCCCACCAGCGACCAAAGTGCGATGGCTCGTCGGTCATAGCCGAGCCGGGCAACGAGGAACACCAGCAGGAATGGCAGCCAACCGTGGAACAGCGAGAGCCCGCGCAGGAAAAGTGAGCGCGTCGGGTCAAACATGTAGTCCGTCATGCCGCTTAGTTTGAAACCCACAGCGTTGGCTGCGAAGTCGAGGCACCAGAAGAATTGCGGCAGCAGGATGCCGACGGCGGCCATGCTCGCGAGCAGCGCGTTCTCGCGCCACACAGCAA
The DNA here is from genome assembly GCA_041181065.1 of Verrucomicrobiota bacterium. GTDB lineage: Bacteria > Verrucomicrobiota > Verrucomicrobiia > Limisphaerales > DSYF01 > DSYF01. Next base: position 13,660 of record JBEGQI010000243.1, read on the forward strand.
CCAGCGTCACCAGCAGGGCGACATCGCAGAAGTATAGGAAGTTCGTTGGGCCGTAATTGATGAGGTAAACCGGCACCAATACCGCCATGAACGCGGTGTAAGCGAGCTTAAGCCAGAGTGGCAGGCGGTTCTTTGCAGCGGATTCGCTTGTGTTCATGGTTGCGACCATAGCCGCCGGCGCGGACATGCCGTGAATCGAAAAACATTTTGGAACATTGACTCGCCACACCACTGCCAACCACGCTGGATGACAACGTGAACATTCGCGCCATCACCTTTGATGTCGGCGGCACGCTCATTGAGCCGTGGCCATCGGTGGGGCAGGTGTATGCGGATGTGGCGGCGCGGTTCGGTGTGAGCGGCATCGCAGCCGGGTGGCTGACCGAGAATTTTCGCCGGGCATGGAAATCGCAGGTGGCATTTGATTACTCGCGGGAAAGCTGGTTTGCCATCGTGCGTCTGACCTTCGGAGAACACGCGGCCAAGCTGCCGCCCAAGTTTTTTCCCGCTGTCTTCAACCGCTTTGCTGACGCGGATGTCTGGCGGATTTACGACGACGTGTGGCCCACGCTGGAAGCCCTCACTGCGCGGGGCATCAAGCTGGGCGTGATCTCGAATTGGGATGATCGCCTACGCCCGCTACTCCAGAACCTCCAACTGACCAGGCATTTTGCCGCTGTCGTTGTTTCCTGCGAGGTGGGCGCCACCAAGCCCGACCGTCGGCTGTTTGCCGAGGCTGCGCGGCAGCTTGGCGTTGTTCCGGGCGAGTTGCTCCACGTTGGCGACAGCTTCGAGATGGACGTCCTCGGAGCCGAGGGTTTTGGGGCGATTGGCCGCCAGATCGTCCGTCACAAACCGCTGACGGACGCCCGGCAGGTGCTGGCTTTGACGGATTTGTGCCGGTTGGTGACCTGCGATTAGGGGCTGTTACGCGGTGAGCACGTCTGCTTATACCGCGAACAGTTCGTTGACGGTGCTTTAATGCTGCGTTTACACTCCGCACCCGTCAAATGGAGTCGTTGCCAGTGACGCCTCAGACGTAAATCCACCAAGCATGAAGCTGATCACCAGAATCTTTGGTTCGACGCTCGGCAAGAAATACATCATGGCCCTGACGGGGCTCGGGATGGTTTTCTTCGTCACCGGGCACATGATCGGAAACCTCCAACTCTTCCTCGGGCCCGAAGCGCTCAACAAATACGCCGCCTTCCTCCAAGGGCTCGGTGAATTGCTCTGGGTCGTGCGCCTCGGCTTGCTCGCCATGATCGGCCTGCACGTCTGGTCGGCGCTGTCGCTGAGCGCCGAAAACAAGGCGGCCCGCCCGGTCGAATATGGCCACGGCAAACCCGCGTTCGGTTCGTCGCTCGCCTCACGCACGATGTTGCTGGGCGGCGCGGTGATCGCGGCGTTCGTCGTGTTCCACCTGTTGCACTACACGGCCTGCGTGAATGCGGTGAACTTCACCGGCAAAGATTTCGCGCATCTCGAATACACGATGAAAGACGGGCGCGTCGTGCACGACGTCTTCGCGATGGTCGTTTACGGTTTCAACGTTTGGTATGTCTCGCTGTTCTATCTCATCGCGGTGGGCTTCCTCGCGTTGCACTTGAGCCACGGCATCGCGGCGATGTTCCAATCGCTTGGCCTGCGCACGCATGCCTGGTGGCCGGCGATCAGCAACGGCGCGAAGATCTGGGCGGTGGCGCTTTTCCTCGGTTACGCGGTGGTGCCTGTCGGCGTGATGGCCGGCGTCGGCAAATGTCACGTGAACGGCATCAAGGAAAACTGCGCCTGCTGCAAGCCTGCGGTGAGCGACACTTCCACCAACGCCTCAACCAACGTCACGCAGGAGGCGAAATAACATGGCCACGCTGAATTCAAACATTCCCGCCGGTCCGCTCAAACAGAAGTGGACGCAACACAAGTTCGCCACCAAGCTCATCAACCCGGCGAACAAGCGGAAATACAAGATCATCGTTGTCGGCGCCGGTCTCGGTGGCGGCGCGGCGGCCGCCACGCTCGCGGAACTTGGCTACGAGGTTCACAACTTTGTGTTCCATGATTCGCCCCGGCGCGCCCACTCAGTCGCGGCGCAGGGCGGCATCAACGCGGCGAAGAATTACCAGAGCGACGGCGACTCCGTGCATCGCCTCTTCTACGACACCATCAAGGGCGGCGACTTCCGCGCGCGCGAAGCCAACGTGCATCGCCTCGCCGAAGTCTCGGTGAACATCATCGACCAATGCGTAGCGCAGGGCGTGCCGTTCGCCCGCGAATACGGCGGCTTGCTCGACAACCGCTCGTTCGGCGGCGCGCAGGTCTCACGCACGTTCTACGCGCGCGGCCAGACCGGCCAGCAGTTGTTGCTCGGTGCGTATTCCGCGTTGAACAAGATGATCGCAGCTGGTGGTGTGAAATCTTACACGCACTCCGAAATGCTTGACCTCGTCGTCGTGGACGGCCACGCGAAGGGCATCATCGTTCGCAATCTTCAGACCGGCGAGATCACCCGGCACAACGCCGACGCCGTTGTGCTTGCCACGGGCGGTTACGGCAACGTGTTCAATCTCGCGACCTACGCGCGAGGCTCAAACACCACGGCCATCTGGCGCGCTTACAAGCGCGGCGCGTGCATGGGCAACCCGTGCTACACACAAATTCATCCGACGTGCATCCCGGTCAGCGGCGACTACCAAT
>JBEGQI010000244.1:0-4934 GCA_041181065.1 Verrucomicrobiota bacterium
TCGGTTATCTGCGTGGACAATGATGAATCGAAGGTGAAGATGCTGCAAGCCGGTGGCATTCCCATCTACGAGCCTGGTCTGGAAGAGATGGTGAAGAAGAACGTCAACGAAAAGCGGCTGAGCTTTACCAGCAGCACCGCTGAAGGCGTTGAGAAGTCGGATGTCATCTTCATCGCCGTGCCGACGCCACCACTAGCCGATGGCGGTGTCGACCTCAGCTTTATCGAACGCGTCGCCCGTGACATTGCGGGCGCGATGACGAGCTACAAGATCATCGTGGACAAGAGCACCGTGCCCGTGAAAACGGGTGAAAAGGTTGCCGAAACCATCAAGCGTTATTGCAAGGCTAAGGTTGAGTTTGATGTCATCAGCAATCCGGAGTTCCTGCGTGAGGGTTTTGCGGTCGATGACCTCATGCATCCCGACCGGGTCGTCATCGGTGTGGCGTCGCAGCGGCCGGTGGCGGCGATGAAGGATATTTACACGCCCTTCAAAGCGCCCATCATCGTCACGGATATCAACTCTGCTGAGCTCATCAAGCACGCATCGAACTCTTTTCTCGCGCTCAAGATTTCATACATCAACGCTGTTTCCGTGATCTGCGAAGCCACTGGCGCGAATGTGCAGGAAGTCGCCAATGGCATGGGCATGGACGAACGTATTGGCCGCCGCTTCCTGAATGCGGGCATTGGCTTCGGCGGTAGTTGTTTTCCAAAAGACCTCAGCGCGTTCATCGCGATTTCGCAGCAAGTTGGTTATGACTTCGGCTTGCTTAAGGAAGTCCAGAAGATCAATGCCACGCAGATGGAGCGCTTCATCAAGAAGATCACCGACACCATCTGGGTATTGAAGGATAAGAAAATCGGCGTGCTCGGTTTGGCGTTCAAACAGAACACCGACGATGTGCGTTCCTCACCGGCGATCGAACTTTGCCAGCGTTTGCAGAAAGAAGGCGCAAGCTTGCGCGTCCACGACCCTAAGGCGATGGACAAGGCCAAGTCGCTGCTCAAAAACGTCGAGTATGTCGCGGACATGAATGCCGTGGCTGATGGCTGTGATGCGCTGATCGTTGCGACCGAGTGGGACGAATTCAAGAAACTTGACCTCGAACGCGCGCGCAAGGGACTCACTCATCCCATCATGTTCGACGGCCGAAATCTTTTCGATCCGCACGAAATGGAGAAGCTCGGCTGGATCTACAAGAGTATCGGACGGTGAGCAACAGGGGTCGCGTCATTGAAGTAGCAGCCGGCCTCATCTTCCGTGACGGCAAACTACTCATCACGCAGCGTCATGCCGACGCGCACCTCGGCGGGCTCTGGGAGTTTCCTGGCGGTAAGCGCGAGCCCGGTGAAACATTCGAAGAGTGTCTCCGTCGCGAATTGAACGAGGAGCTTGGCTGTGATGTCGAGGTTCTCGAATTGGTCGACAGCCTTACGCACGCCTATTCTGAGAAGACCGTCTATCTCCGGTTTCATCGGTGCCGTTGGGTGGCCCATGAACCACGTGCGATTGATTGCGCCGCAGTTCGCTGGGTGACCCAAAGCGAACTTGCAGACTTCCGATTCCCTGCTGCTGACGAAAAGCTGCTCGGTCATTTGCAGGCTTCCCCTAAGCTCTGGCAGTAAGAATTCACCCCGCCGACCGAGGCCGTTCAAAATTGCATTGTCCGCTCCGGGGCTTCTCGGCAAGCTGCGCGCCCTATGCAGAAGGTCAATATCGGCATGATCGGCGGCGGCACCGTCGGCAGCGGCGTGTATCATCATTGGGCGCAGAACGGCGCGTTGATGGCGTCGCGCCTCGGCGTGCAGATCCATCTCGCGAAGGTCGCGGTCAAGGCGTTCGACGAGCCGCGTCCTTACCCGATCCCGCGCAGCGTCATGACGACCGACTGGAAGGAAGTCGTCAACGATCCAAACATCCAGGTCGTCATCGAGCTCATCGGTGGCACCGGGCTCGCGAAGGAAATCGTTCTCACCTCGCTCAAGCTCGGCAAGCCCGTCATCACGGCGAACAAGGCGTTGATCTCCGCGCACGGAGAGGAATTGTTCGCGGTGGCCAAGGCGAACAAGGCAAATCTCTATTACGAAGCGAGCGTTGCCGGCGGTATTCCGATCATCAAAACCATCCGCGAAGCGCTGGTGGGAAACAATTTCACGCACCTCTACGGCATCGTGAACGGCACGTGCAATTACATCCTCACGCGCATGAAGCAGGAAGGCGCGGAATTCGCCGACGTGCTGGCGGATGCGCAGAAACAGGGTTATGCCGAGACGCCGCCGGACTTGGACATCGACGGCTTCGACGCCGAGCATAAGACGGGCATCCTCGCGTCGCTCGCGCACGGCTTCTGGGTCAGCCCGAAGCAAATCCATGTCGAAGGCATCCGCAACATCTCGAAGCTCGACATGCAATTCGCGCAGCAGCTCGGTTACACCATTCGCTTGCTGGGTATCGTAAAAATCCTTCCGGGTAAAAGCGAAAAGCGAAAAGCGAAAAGCGGAAAGCGAATTCAAGTCTCCGTTTATCCCACGCTCGTGCCGAATGCGCATGTGCTGGCAAATGTGAACGGCGTGTTCAATGCGGTCTTCATTCGCGGCGATGCGGTGGGCGACACGTTGTTCTACGGTCGAGGCGCAGGCAAAGACGCCACGGCGAGTGCCGTGCTCAGCGACATGGCCGATGCCGCGCTCGATCTCGCGCAGGGCACGACGCGTGTGCCGCCGTTTGTGCCGCATGATTGCAATGGCTGCGTGGCGCCGATCGGCGAAGTGGTTTCGCGTTACTACGTCCGTTTGAGCGTCGTGGACAAACCCGGCGTGATGGCGAAGGTCACGGCGATTCTTGGCGCGGCGAAGATCGGCATCGCGTCTGTCATCCAGCCCGAAGGTCACGAAGGCGAAAGCGTGCCGCTCATCCTTATGTTGCACAAAGCTCCGAACGCGGCGATGACCAAAGCGCTCGCAAAGATTTCCAAGCTGCCTGCGGTGAAGGCCAAGCCGGTGATGTTGCGGGTTGAAAGTTTTGACTGATTTGCCATGGCTTCGATCCTTCTCCACAGCACCAACGGAAAATCGCCCGCGGTCAATCTGCGTGAGGCGTTGATGCAAGGGCAGGCGCCCGACAAGGGGCTGTATCTGCCGGATGCGTTCCCGAAGTTCACGCCAGCGGAGATCGCTGCGTTTGCGACGATGCCGTATCACAACATCGCATTCCGCGTGCTGTCCAAATACAGCGAAGGCGTCATCCCGAACCACGTCTTGGAGAAGCTGTGTCAGGACGCCTACAACTACGAGGTGCCGCTGGAAGCTGTGAAGGGAATGGAGCGAGTCGCCGTGATGCGACTGGATCAAGGTCCGACGGCGTCGTTCAAGGATTTCGCAGCGCGCATGATGGCGCGGCTCATCGGTCGGTTCGTGTCTGAGGCCGGGCAGCAATTGACCATTCTCGTCGCAACCAGCGGTGACACCGGTTCGGCGGTGGCGAGTGCGTTCCATGGCGTGCCGGGCATTCGCGTCATCGTGTTGTTTCCAATCGACGAAGTCAGCGCCCGGCAACGCAAGCAGATGACCACGCTGCGGAACAACATCCGCAGCATCGCGGTGGACGGAAAGTTCGATGACTGCCAGGCGATGGTGAAGCGCGCCTTTGCAGACGCAGCGTTGAAGCACATTCCGTTGTCGTCGGCGAACTCCATCAACATCGGGCGCCTGTTGCCGCAGAGCGTTTACTATTTCTACGCCGCGTCGCGGCTGGCGAAGGCGGGCGAACCCATCGTCATCACGGTGCCGAGCGGAAACTTCGGCAACATGATGGGCGCGGTCATCGCCAAGCAGATGGGGTTGCCTGTCAAAAAGCTGGTCGTGCCGGTGAATGGAAACGACGAAGTGCCGAAGTTCCTTGGCACCGGCGGCTACGCGAAGATCGAGCCATCGCGCAATTGTCTCTCGAACGCGATGAACGTCGGCCATCCGAGCAATCTCGCGCGACTGGTCGCCGTTTATGGCGGGCAGATGGATGAGACCGGCGCCATCAATCGCGCGCCCGACATGGCGGCGTTGCGACGCGATTTGTATTCCAGCTCCGTTTCGGACGAGCAGACGCGTGAAACCATGAAGCTCGCGTGGAACCAGCACACGCTGTTGCTGGAGCCGCACGGCGCAGTGGGCTGGCGCGGGTTGCTGGATTACGTCGCAGTCGAGCCGCTGAACGGTTCACCGGCGGTCGTTCTGGAGACGGCGCATCCGGCGAAGTTCCCGGACGAGATCGAGAAGTTGCTCGGCTTCACGCCAGAAGTTCCTGCGTCGCTCGCGGCATTGGACAAGTTGCCCGAAGATTTCGACCGGCTGACGACGGACTACGAGAAGTTCAAGGCTTACCTGCTCGCGAAACTCGGTTAAGCCGGTTTCTTCGTCGGCACCAACCGCGCCAGGATGGGCGAGGTCATCATCGTGGTGCCGACTGCCATGATGACCATCATCGTGAATAGGGCGGGGGTGATGATGCCGTCCTGCAAGCCGATGGTAAGGATGACGAGTTCCATCAAGCCGCGCGCATTCATCAAAACTCCGAGTGCTCCCGCTTCGCGCCAATGAATTCCGCGGGCGCGCGCGGCTAGCACGGAGCCGCCCAACTTCCCGGCAATCGCGACCACCAAGATCAGAGCTGCGATCAACCATTCGTGGGCGCCGCTGATGAGACCGACATTGGTCCGCAAGCCTGTGTAAGCGAAGAACAGCGGGAGCAACAGAACCACGAGGATGTCTTCCAGCCGCGACTCGATGGCGGCGCGAAGTCGTTTGTCGCGCGGCATGATGACTCCCGCGACGAATGCACCGAAGATGGCGTGTGCGTTCAACAATTCGGTGGCCAGCGCGGACAACAAGACGAGTAGCAGGACGACGGAAAATTCATTGCGGCTAAGTTCAGCTGTC
>JBEGQI010000245.1:0-33681 GCA_041181065.1 Verrucomicrobiota bacterium
GGCATTTTGCGCCCGTGTCGATTGAGAAGTTAGAGAAGTTGCGTGGCTTGCTGCGGTCCTACGGCTCCTGTGTGGTGGCGTATTCCGGCGGAGTGGATTCCGTCTTCCTTGCACGCGTCGCCTGGGACGTGCTGGGCGAGCGTTCGCTCGCAGCCATCGCTGATTCGCCGAGCCTGCCGCGCCGCGAACTCGAGGAGGCCCTCAACATCGCGCGCGCCCACAAATTTCCCGTGCGTGTCGTCCGCACCAAAGAATTCAACAACGCCAACTACCTCGCGAATCCCAACAACCGCTGTTACTTCTGCAAACACGAGCTCTTCACGGAACTTGTTCCCCTTGCTCGCGCAGGAAAAAAATTTGCCTGCATCGTCTATGGTGAGAACGCTAGTGACATCGGTGATTTCCGCCCCGGCGCCAAAGCTGCCGCTGAGTTTCAAGTGCGCGCCCCGCTCAAGGAAGTTGGACTGACCAAGGCGGAAATCCGTGAGCTCTCCGCGCAACTCGGCCTTCCCACGTCCGACAAGCCGCAGATGGCCTGCCTCAGCTCGCGCATTCCCTACGGTGAACCGGTGACGCCTGAGAAGCTCCGCATGATCGAAGCCGGCGAAAATGTTCTGCGCGACCTTGGTTTTTACGATGTGCGCGTGCGCCATCACGAATTGAAGCTCGGCCATCTCGCCCGCATCGAAGTCGGCCCGAGCGAACTCCCTAAATTCCTCGCCAACGGCACCGCACAACGCATCACCGATGCCCTCAAGCAAGCCGGTTACGCGCACGTGACGTTGGATCTGCAAGGCTACCGGCGCGGCAGCACGAACGAGATGCTGCTGGGCGATCGAGTGCCAGGGCTCAAAGTCTGACGGCCAGATTTCCCCCGCGCAGTCGCGACTTTCCATCGGCGGCGGTTATTGACATGCTGTGCGTATGGCTCAGTTCAATTACAAAGCGCGGCGGCGCAGCGGTGAGCTTGTCCAGGGCGTCTTGGATGTAGCGGACCGCTCAGCGGCGCTGGTGCAGATCGAGCGCCTCGGGCTGTTTCCCGTGTCGGTCGAGGCGGCCAAGGGTGGTGCCACCGCCCGCGCACCCGGTGAACGGCGCTCGTTCAAGGAGTTGTTGCCGCAGTCGTTGCGTGATTATTCGAACCGCCAACGCAAGCCGAAGATGCAGGAGCTGGCCACCTTCACCCAGCAGCTGGCCAATCTCATCAAGTCCGGCATGCCGTTGACCGTCGCGCTCAACAGCATGACGCATCTGGAGACCAAGGGCATCCCGTCCGAGGTGAGCAAGCAGTTGCGGCAGGAAGTCATGGAAGGTCGCGGCCTTTCGGATGCGATGGCGAAGCAGCCGCACATCTTCTCCGACCTTTACATCAACATGGTGCGCGCGGGCGAATCGAGCGGCGCGCTCGTGGAAGTGTTGCGCCGGATGGCGAACCACTACAACCAGTTCGCCGAGGTGCAGGCCAAGTTCAAATCCGCCATGATTTACCCGGCGCTTGTTTGCACGGTGGGTGCGGGCATCGTGGCGTTCTTCATGTTTTTCATGTTGCCGCGCTTCATGAGCATGTTCACGGGCTTCAACATGCAGTTACCGCTGCCGACGCGGATGCTTATGAAGTTCAGCGCCATGGTCACGAGCCCGTGGTTCTGGGTCATCCTGATTCCCACCGTCCTCATGGCGGTGGTGCTGTTCTTCCGTTTTAAGGCGACCGAGGAGGGCAAGCGTAAGCTCGACGAGTGGAAAATGAAGATGCCGGTTTTTGGCAAGGTCGTGAAATTAAACCTCTTCGGGCAGTTCGCGCGGACCTTGTCCACGTTGTTGCAAAACGGGGTGCCGGTGTTGACGGCGCTGAAGATCACCGAGCAGATCATCCCGAACATCATCCTCAAGGAAGCCATCGCGAAGACACGGCAGCAGGTGCAGGACGGCAAGTCGCTCGCGCAGCCGCTGGCGAACAGCAAAGTCTTCCCGCAGTTGATGGTGGATCTCGTCCGCATCGGCGAGGAAACCGGCGATGTGCCGGGCTCACTAGGCAGCGTGGCGGACACCTACGAAAGCGAATTGCAGATCGGCTTGCGGGCGATGACGAATCTCATCGAGCCGTTGCTTATCATCGTGATGTCCGTCGGTGTCGGCTTCCTGCTCATCAGCATCCTGCTGCCGATGTTCAACCTCATTTCCGCCATCAGCAGCGGTGCGGGCGCACGATGACCATCCGTTCCCAACGCGGGATTCGACTCAGGGCGTTCACCTTGATTGAGATCATGCTGGTCATCGGCATTCTCGCCCTGGTGCTGGCGATGTCCGTGCCGACGATCTACCGCGGCATGACCAAGGAACCGATGCGCAAGACGATTGTTGGTTTGCAGGATGCGTTCGAGGCGGCGCGCGCGGGGGCCATTCTGACGGGGCAAAAGACGAGCGTGGTATTTCATCCATTGGAGAAAACCTATTCCGTGGAAGGCGGTCAAACCGGAGGGAAGCCGGGCGCAATAACTTCGGGACAGATTCCGGACACGTTTGGTGTCGAGATGCTGGACGTCAACATGATGGATTTCCGGCTGGCAGAATCGGCACGGGTGCAGTTTCACCCGGACGGAACGTGCGATGAATTCACCTTGGTGGTCGTCTCGCCACGAAACGAGTATCGCAAGATTTCGCTCGAACCGATGACCGGGCTCTACACCGTGGAGGATTTGCGATGAAAATCTCTCTTCCCGTCCACCCTGCTCGCGCCTTCAGCTTGATGGAGGTGATGATTGCCATCGCCATCTTCTTCACGGCCTCGTTCGTGATCCTGGCGCTGGTTTCGTCGGGCTTAAAGACGGCGCGGATGTTGCGTAATGAACGGCCCAACTGCGGCATGCTCGCCGCGGAGTTGACACTGACCAACTCGCTGGAGGAGGGCGTGGTGGAGGACAACTTCGGCGACTTTTATCGCGACTATCGTTGGAAGCGTGAAATCTATCCCTCCGATACGCAGACGGGCATGGTGAACGTCGCCTTCTTTATCTACAAACGTGGCGAAAGCGCGCCGGTTTCTACGATGGAAATCCAACGGTTTGATCCCGGCTTCAAATCAAAACGCCTCGGACTGCAACCATGAGCCCTCGCCGCTCCATCCGCGCCTTCACGTTGGTCGAGGTCATGATCGCCCTCGCGATCCTCGGGATGGTCGTGGCGGCGATTTACGCGACGTGGCGGTGCATTCTGGGTGCGACTAAATCAAGCCAGATTGCGGCAGCCGAAGTGCAGCGCTCGCGGGTGGCGATGCGTGCTCTGGAGCAATCGCTCACCTACGCAACGATGCATGTCGCGAACATGCGTTACTACTGGTTTGATTCGAAGAACGGTTCCGACGCCAGCCTTTCGTTTGTCGCAACGCTCCCGGACAGTTTCCCGCGCAGCGGCCGTTTCTCCGGTTTTCCCGTGCGCCGCGTGTCCTTTGCGGTCGAAAGCAGCCGCGATGGCGGGAATGATCTGGTGTTGCGGCAGATGCCCATCCTGATGGACGACTTCGACGAGGATGAGCGAAATTATCCGCTCGTGCTCATGAAGCACGTGCGCAAGCTCGAGTTCGGCTATTGGGATGCGCGCAAGAACGACTGGGTGGATGAATGGACGGAGACGAACCAGATCCCGAAACTCATCCGCATCTCACTTACGACGGTGAATCCGAACAATGCGTTCGCGGCGGGACAGGAATATTTCCGTCTTGTTTCCCCCGCTTCCGCAGCGGTGCAGCCGGGTTGGCAATCGGCTGCCGGTCCTGGCGGTGCACCGCCACCACCGCCACCGCCCGGCGGTGTCCCTGGAGGGCTGCGTTGATGCGAATCACGCTTAACAAAAAGCCGGAGGGCATCGCGTTGATGATCGTGATGGTCGCGGTGTTGTCGTTGTCGATACTTGCCGCCGCATACGCGTTCCGCATGAAGGTCGAGGCGCGGCTCGCGATGAACTCCAACAACGAGGCCGAGCTGGAATGGATGGGCCGCTCCGGCATGGAAACCGCCAAGTGGGTGTTGTCTGAAGACATGAAGATCAGCCCGTTGGATTCGCTGGATGACTTCTGGGCGGGGGGTAGCGGCGGACCTGCGATGTCGAATTCGCCGCTCAATGGATTTTCCATGACCGGCATCAAGTGCGGTAACGGCGAGTATTCCATCAGTTCCATCGTGGATCAGGAGCGCAAGGCCAACATCAACACCGCCGATGCGCAGATTCTTGAGCAGGCGATGGTCCTCATGGGTGTAGATGCCGGCCAGTATCCGGGGATCATCAATGCCATCCAGGACTGGATTGATCCGGATCACGCGACGCGCATGGATGGCGCGGAGGATGATTATTACGAGTCGGCCGACCCTGCTTACCACGCGAAGAACGGCGCCATCGACGACCTGTCCGAATTGCTGCTCATCAAGGGCATTGCCGACAACCCGGACATCTACTACGGAGCGAGTGCTGGCACTGCCACGCCGAGCCGGATCAACCGCAACAGCAACCCACGCCTTGGTTTCCACGCTGACGTGCCTATTTATGCAGTCGGCTTGAAAGACCTCTTCACGCCGGTCTCTTCTGGGAAAATCAACCTCAACACTGCGTCGGAAGTGGTGCTGCAGATGATTCCCGGTGTGGATGAACGCGTGGCGCAGGAGATCATCCGGTTGCGCACGGGGCCCGATGGGACCGGTTACGTTCCGCTGAACAACCCCGGCGAACTCATCAACGCCGGCGTTCCGCCCAATGCCGTGCAGCAGATTTCCCGTTACTGCGATGTGCGCAGCCGCACGTTTGAAGTCAATGTCGATGCGACGGTCGGGCTCTCGAAGGCGAAGTTCCGCGCGATTCTCATCCGCAACAACCCGCGGGACATCCAGGTCACCGGCTTTCACAAGGTCGAATAGTCGACCGGCGACCTTGCGCGGCGGCAGATTTGAATGGCCGGGCGAAATCCTCCAAGCTGACCGCCGATGAGTGCGTCGGAAAAATCTCCCAACCCACCGCGGCCCTTTCGTTGGTGGCCGGGCGGCGCTTTGGTCTTGGGTGCGGTCGCCGCTCTTGCCTGGGTTCGCGCTCAAGTGGAGTGGCCATTCCAGAAGCGAAACCTCACCAGCTACGAGATTCTGGTCGTGACCGCGATCCTGCTCCTGGTCTGGTGGACCTTCTTCTCCCGCGTCGCGAATCGGCTCCGATTGTCAGTGACGTTCGGCTTGGTTGGTTTTGGGTTGGCGTGCGCCGCGCTGTTTCGCCTGACCGGCATGAGCGGCGACATGATGCCTATCGTGGAATTTCGTTGGGCTGCAAAGCCATTGGCGGTTCAAACCACAGATGCAGGCTTAACTCCTCCGCCCGCCAAAGCATCAACCGCCTCGTCGTTCCCGCAATTCTACGGCCCCAATCGCGACGGTGTGCTGGCCGGGCCGCCGCTCGCCACAAATTGGACTCTGCTTCCGCCAGAAATTGTCTGGCGATTGCCCGTGGGTGCCGGGTGGTCTGGCTTTGTGGTTTCGGACAGCATTTGCCTCACCCAAGAGCAACAGGGTGAAGAGGAGTGTGTTTTCGCGCGCGAACTTCTGACTGGACGTGAGCTCTGGCGGCACGCGGATCGTGCGCGCTATCAGACAACGATTGCTGGTGAAGGTCCGCGTGCGACGCCGACTATCGTCAGCAATCGTGTGTTCAGTCTTGGTTCCACCGGCTGGCTTAACTGTCTTGATCTCGCGTCCGGCGAGCTGATCTGGTCGCGCGACGTGGTGAAGGAATCCGGCGGCAAGGTGCCGCAGTGGGGCGCGACCAGCTCGCCTTTGCTGGTGGGGGACTTGGTGATTGTTCACGGTGGTGAAGGCGGCAGCGCTTCGGTGTTCGCGTTTCGCGCGGCCGATGGAACGCTAGCCTGGAAAGGCGGGACTGGCCCGAGTTATTCGACGCCAGTGCTCGCGATGCTTTCCGGAGTTCCGCAGGTGCTGGCGTTCAACGATGGTTCCGTCTCCGGGCTAAACCCCACGAATGGGGCGACGCTTTGGCAGCGTCCGTGGGGCAACGGCAACGTCGTCTGCGCAACACCGCTCGTCGTGAGCAGCAACCGCGTGCTCTTCTCCAGCGGCTACGGCGTCGGCGCTGAATTGCTCGAGCTTTCACGCCGGACCAATGGCGGCTTGAACGTGGAGCGCATCTGGAAGTCCATCCGCATGAAATCCAAGTTCGCCCACATGTTCCAGAAGGATGGATGTCTGTTCGGGCTCGACGACGGCATCTTTGCGTGCGTGAACCTGGCCGATGGTTCGCAGAAGTGGAAGGAAGGTCGCTATGGTCACGGGCAAGGCTTGCTCGTCGGCGGTCTGTATCTGCTGATGGCGGAATCGGGCGAGCTCGTGCTGTTGCAGCCCACCCCCGAGGCGCCAAACGAGCTGGGGCGATTCCGCGTCTTCAACTCGAAGACTTGGAACCCGATTGCGCTCGCAGGCGACCTGCTGTTGGTGCGCAATGATCGCGAGGCGGTTTGCCTGCGGCTCAAGGTGGTCGAGTGAGCCTCCAGCATTGCAATTCAAGCTCCGCCCCGCCTTACTTCTGGCGCATGAGTCTGGTCAATGATCTCCGGCAAAACTTTCTCGTCGCGCTTACGGTCGCGAGCTTGGCTCTTGTAACTGGTTGCGCGCATCGGCAGTTCAACGCGCCGCTTGCCAAAGTGGACCGGGACAACGGTTATTACTTCCATCCGGCGGGCCGCTCGAATCAATCGGATGACATTCTTTTCGCCATCACCTTCTCCGGCGGCGGCACCCGGGCGGCGGCGTTTGCGTTCGGTGTGCTGGAGGAATTGCATGACACCCCGATGCCCGGATCCGGCGCGCGCACTTTGCTCAACGAGGTGGATGTCATCTCATCCGTCTCCGGCGGCAGCGTGACCGCAGCGGCGTATGGGCTTTATGGCGATCGCGTCTTTGATGTGCTGCCCAAGGCGTTTCTCCATCGCAACGTCCAAGGCGCACTCGCGTTGCGCACGGTGAATCCGCTGAACTGGCCGGCCTTGTGGTCTTCGACCTACGGGCGCTCCGAACTGGCGGCGGATTACTACGACGCGAAACTGTTCCATGGCGCGACGTTTGCCCATCTCCAGACGAATGGCTCGCCGTTCCTCGTCATCAATGGAACCGACATCACGACCGGCACGCGCTTTGATTTCACGCAACATTCATTCGACCTGATCTGCTCCGACGCGCGGCCGTATCCGCTGGCCAGTGCGGTGGCAGCATCGTCCGCTGTGCCGGGGGCGTTGACGCCGATCACGCTGAAGAATTACGCCGGCGGCTGTGGCTGCCTGCTGCCGGAATGGGTGGGGCCGGCGTTGCAACAGGATGCGGGCCGCATGAGCCGTCGCGCTGCGGTGCTCACGAGTTATCAAAACCGGGCGGAGCGACCGTTCATCCATCTCGTGGACGGCGGCGTGAGCGACAACATCGGCCTGCAACCGGTGATCGATTACCTGCAATCCGTCCCGCTCAGTCCGCAGCGCCAGAAGGAATTCGCGCAGGCAAAGGCCCGCAAGATCGTGCTCATCGTCGTGAATGCCTACGCGTCGCCGAAGCGCAAGTGGGACCAATCGGAAGCGCCGCCCGGTTCCTTCACTACCGCCGCCGCCGCCGCCAGCCATACACTGGATCAACGCACGTTGGAGACCGTGGACTATTTGAAGGAAGCGCTTTCTGATCCGCGTTTGCGCGGGCAGCTGCCATCCGACATGAAGATCTATCCGGTGATCTTGAGCTTCACCAATTTCCGTGACGTGAAGCAGCAGCAGTTCTTTCTGGATCTGCCCACGAGCTTCTTCCTGCCCGGCACGGACGTTGACAAGCTGCGCGCGGCGGGGCGTGAACTCTTGCGGCAGAATCCCGAGTATCAGGCGCTGCTGAAAGACCTCGGCGCTGGCGCGCCCAAGTGATGGTTGGCGAAAGCGGTTCCACGTTCCGGCAACTTCGCTTGAACATGGCGACTGCGCCGGTAGTCTGATTTCGAATCTCATGAATGCCCCGACGAATCCCGAGGGCGGCGTGTCGCGCCGCGAATTCATCTCCACCACTGCTGTTGCTGGCGCAGGACTGTTGGTCGGCGGCGCGGCCCTGGCTTCGGACTTGGACGTGACATTGGTCAATCGCCGCAAACGCTATGCGCTCGTCGGTGTCGGCTCGCGTTCCCAGATGTATCGCGATGCCGTCTTGAAGACGTATGCCGATCATTGCCAGATGGTCGGTTTTTGCGATGTGAATGAAGGGCGCCTCAAACTCGCTCAACGCAAGGCGCGCGAAGCTAACGGCGCAGACGTGCCGATCTATCTGGCGGATGATTTCGACCGGATGATCCGCGAGACGAAGCCGGAGATCGTCATCGTCACGACCAAGGACGCCACGCATGACCACTACATCATCCGGGCGATGGAGCTGGGTTGCGATGTGATGACCGAGAAGCCAATGACGACGGACGAGAAGAAATGTCGCGCCATCCTCAAAGCCAAGCACCGCACGGGCCGAAAGATCATCGTCACGTTCAACTACCGTTACTCGCCGCCGCGCACGCAGGTGAAGGATCTGTTGATGAGCGGCGTCATTGGCGATGTGCTGTCGGTGGATTTCCATTGGATGCTCGATACGTTCCATGGCGCGGACTATTTCCGCCGGTGGCATTCGAACAAGGTTAACTCCGGCGGCCTGATGGTCCACAAGGCGACGCATCATTTCGATCTCGTGAATTGGTGGCTCTCCGCCGTGCCGGTCACCGTGCAGGCGAACGGCAAGCGCGAGTTCTACACGCCGCAGATGGCTAAGCGCCTCGGCTTGCAAAGCCATTACGAGCGTTGCCACACCTGTCCTGAAGGCGACAAATGCACGTTCCGCCTCAACCTCGCCGGCAACGCCAAGCTGAAGGAGCTTTACCTCGACAATGAAAAGTTCGACGGCTATTTCCGCGACCGTTGTGTGTTCCGGCCCGACATCGACATCGAGGACACGATGAATGTGGTCGTGAAATACGACACGGGTGTCACGATGAGCTACTCACTGAATGCGTTCAATGCGTGGGAAGGTTACGCCATTTGTTTCAACGGCACGAAAGGCCGGCTGGAACACGTCAGTCAGGAAAAAGTTTCCGTGAACGGCGATGGTTCTGTGCCCGGCGCACTGAAGTCTGACGGAACCTACATTCGCATCTATCCGATGCGTGCGGCGGCATACTCCGTTCCGGTCTGGAGCGGCGAGGGCGCCCACGGCGGCGGCGATGCGGTGATGCTGGATGACCTCTTTCTGCCGACGAAGCCGGTGGACAAATATCAACGGGCCGCTGACGAACGCGGTGGTGCTGCGTCCATTCTCACTGGCATCGCGGCGAATCACGCGTTCCGTTCCGGTGATACGATCCGGATCGCGGACTTGGTTTCCGGCCTTGGTCATCCGGATTATCCGGCCATGCCGAATCATACCGATCCCGTGCCCATGCCGCCCAAAAGTTGAGGTTGTAGAGTCCACGAGAGTGCCCGCCGGTGTGCATGAGAATTTGTTCAGAAGCTTGAGTGCCGGCGGCTGACGTGCGATTAGTGGCGCATGAAAGTCCTGGTGGTGGAAGACGACCGCAAGACAGCGGAGTTGATTCGGGAGGCTTTGGTCGCCGAGCATTGCACCGTCAGCACGATCGGTGACGGCAAGGCGGCCTTGGAGGCGCTGGCCCCAGGCAGTTTCGACGCCGTGGTGCTCGACGTGATGTTGCCGGGCTGCGACGGCCTTGCCGTCGTGCGGCAGATGCGCGCGCGCGGCGACAAGACTCCGGTGCTCATGCTTTCTGCGCGCGGTCAAGTGAATGAACGGGTGGAGGGATTGAATGCTGGCGCAGACGATTATCTTCCCAAGCCCTACGCCCAACAGGAATTGATCGCGCGGGTCCGTGCCTTACAACGGCGCGGCAGCGAGTCGCGTGAACTCGTTCTCCGCATCGCGGATTTGTCCCTCGATACGACCACGCGTGTCGCCCGCCGCGGCGCCCGCAAGATTGAGCTCACGAACCGTGAGTTCCGTCTGTTGGAATATCTCATGCGTTCCGCCGGGCAGATTTGCGGTCGCATGATGATCATCGAAAAGGTCTGGGAATATAACTTCGATCCCGGCACGAACGTGGTGGATGTTTACATCCGCAAGTTGCGCGAGAAGCTGGAGGAACCCGGCGAATCCAAGCTGCTGCACAGCGTCCGGGGTGCCGGTTACATGATCAAGTCGTCATGACCACGCTGCGCAGCCGGCTGGCGTTCCGTCACGGCCTGATGGTGCTGGCCTGCGCCGCCCTTATGGCGTGGCTCATGTATTTTGAGCTCGTCCAAAAGCCGCCGTTGGTCCGGGAGTCCGCCGAGGCGCCGGTGGCCGGCGGCGACATCGCTCAATGGTTCGAGGTCGGCATCTTCATCGGCATCCCGTTTCTTTTCCTGCTGAGCTGGTGGATGGTCCGCAAAGCGCTGCGTCCGCTCGAAGAACTCGCGGAAGGCGTCGGCCGGTTCAACGCCCAGACGCTGGGCCAGCGCCTGCCACGCACCAACCGGCACGACGAAGTGGATCGCATGGCGGCCTCATTCAACAGCATGGCCGCGCGGTTGGAGCAATCGTTTCAACAGATACGAGAATTCACCTTGCACGCATCGCACGAATTGAAGACGCCGTTGACGGTGATGCGTTCACAGTTGGAAACCACTCTGGCCAAGGATGGTTCCATCACCGAATCACAGCGCGCTGCGTTGGAGAATTTGCACGAGGAAGTCATCCGGCTCGGAAAAATCGTGGATGGCCTCACGCTGTTGACGAAGGCGGACGCCGGCATGGTGGCTTTGGAGCGCAAGCCCGTGCGCTTGGATGAGCTGGTGCAGGAGGCTTCCGAGGATGCTGAGGTGCTCGCGCAGCCGGATGCCATCCGTGTCAAACTCAGCCGGTGCAATTCCGCTAGCATCATCGGCGACCGCGACCGCTTGCGGCAGGTGTTGTTGAACCTGGTGGACAACGCCATCAAATACAATGACCGCGGCGGTTGGGTCGAAATATCCCTGCAACGGGATGGCGACTTTGCCGAGCTTGTCGTCACTAACACGGGGAAGGGAATCGCCCCTGATCTGCTCGGTCGCGTCTTTGAGCGGTTTGCCCGCGGCGAAGAGGCGCAGGGCAAGGCCATGGAAGGCTGCGGCCTCGGACTAACGATTGCGAAATGGATCGTAGAGGCGCACAATGGTTTCATCCGCATCGCCTCTGAACCCGGCAAGACCACCAGCGTGGCCGTGCGGCTGCCGATCGCGAACCCGACCGAGCTCAACGGCCATTCGCCTTGAGGACGGGAATGGAGCTTGCGGGAAGGCTTGACGAATTACTGAATACGCATATAGTGGTTTTAGTTGCGGTGGCTCTCAGAAGCCGTCGTAAGCTCGTAACTTATTATGAAACTACAACTCATCATCCGCCGGTTCGCCGGGTCATTCATCCTCATCAGCCTCGTGCTGGCCCACTATCACAGCCAGAACTGGCTCTGGTTCACCGCGTTTGTCGGCTTCAACCTGTTGCAATCCTCTTTCACCAACTTCTGCCCGCTGGAGATCGTGCTGAAGAAGCTCGGCGTGGGCGGCAGTTGCTGTGCGGATGATAAGCCCGCGGTGCAGTGACGCGTGTCTCACCAATCAAACATGACAAAACTGGGAGCCATCGCCGTCGCCGCTGTCTTCATGCTGTCGGGCTGTCACAGGTTGCCAGAAGCAAAATTGGCGCCTGAACTGCCCGCTGCGAAGGTCAGCGTGCAAACCATTGAGAGCCGCAAGCGCATCGCCACGGAAGAGGTAGTTGGCACAGTGCGCGCGAAGTTGCGGGCTGTCATCGAAGCCAAGGTGAGCGGCAAAGTGGAACAGATGCTCGTGGTTCCCGGGCAAAGGGTGAAAGCGGGCGAACTGCTCGCTGGGATTGATGCGCTCGAAGTTCGGGCCAGGTATGATCAAGCTGTCGCGGTGCGTCAGCAAGCTGATGCGGACCTTAAGCGCCTCGCCTCACTATTCGAACAAAAGATTCTGTCCCAAGCCGAATACGACGGCGCACAAGCCAAGGCTCGCGTCGCGACCGCCGCTGTCGCCGAGGCTGAAACGATGCTCGGCTACACCAAGGTCGTGGCGCCGTTCGCGGGCACCATCACCCGGAAGAACGCCGATGTCGGCGATTTGGCGTCGCCCGGAAAATCGTTGCTGGAGATGGAAGATTCGCGCGCGCTCCGGCTTGAGGCGGACGTTCCCGAGGCGGTGGTCGGTAAAGTCTCGTTGAATGACAAATTGACCGTGCGCATCTCGGCGCTGGAGTCGGAACTGGAAGGCGTCGTAAGCGAGATTTCTCCGGCCGCCGATCCCGGCAGCCGCACGTTTCTCGTGAAGCTGGACTTGCCCGATGTCGCGGGTTTGCGCGCCGGACAGTTCGGCCGCGTGGCGATGCCGGTGGGCGAAACCTCCGCGCTGCGAGTGCCCGCATCCGCCGTGGTCCAGCGCGGACAGATGGAAATTGTGTTCGTGGTCAGCGGCGGCAAGGCGCAGCTTCGCCTCATCAAAACCGGCAAGCGCATCGGTGACGAGGTGGAATTGGTTTCGGGGATAAGCGCGGGGGAGAAAGTCGTAGTCGAAGGCGCAACCGGTCTGGCAGATGGACAACCCCTGACCCTTGAGCCATGAACGCGGATTCAGGGAAGCCATCGGGCGAATCGCTTGGCCTCGCCGGTCGCGTCGCGCGAACTTTCATCGATTCCAAGCTTACGCCGCTGATCGTGATCGCGTCTGTGCTTTTGGGCGCTTTTGCCATCGTGATGTTGCCGCGCGAGGAGGAGCCGCAGATCAAGGTGCCGATGATCGACGTGATGGTTGCGATGCCCGGCTTCAGCGCGAAGGAAGTCGAGGAACGCGCCACGCGCCCGATGGAAAAGCTGCTGTGGGAGATTCACGGCGTCGAATACATCTACTCCACGTCGAAGCCCGGCCAAAGCCTCGTCATCGTGCGTTTCAAGGTCGGCGAGGACATGGAACGCAGCATCGTGAAGCTGAACCAGAAGCTGCAACAGAACTTCGACCGCATCCCACATGGCGTTTCGTCGCCGCTCATCAAGGCCAAGTCCATCGACGACGTCCCGATCCTCGCACTCACATTCCATAGCGCCCGTTACGATCACCTCACGTTGCGTCGGCTCGTCGCGCAGGTGGATGATGCGGTGAAACAAGTTCCGCTCGTGGCTGAAACTACGTTGATCGGCGGCGCGCAACGCCAGGTGCGCGTGCTGCTTGACCCAGCGAAACTCGCCTCGCGCAATCTCTCGCCCGCAGGCTTGATGCCCATGTTGCAACAGGCGAACCGCCAATTCGCCGCGGGCGGGCTGACCAGCGAGAACAAGGAGGTCGTCATCGAGACGGGCGCGTTTCTCCAGACCGCCGAAGACATCGGCAACGTCGTGGTGGGCGTGTTCAGCGGCAAACCCGTTTACCTCCGTGAAGTTGCCGAGATCACGGACGGCGCTGAGGAGCCGACGCAGTATGTGTTGTTTGGTTCCGGCGCGGCGCACGAGTCACGTTCGTTCGGTGGTGAAGAGCCGGCCGTGACTCTCTCCATTGCAAAGCGCCCGGGCGCGAACGCCATTGCCGTTGCGCACGAAGTCCTGCGCAAGGTTGAAACACTCAAGGGTCGCGTCATTCCGTCGGACGTGACCGTGTCCATCACGCGTCACTACGGCGAAACGGCTGCGGAGAAGTCCAACGAACTGCTGTTGCACATGGGCATCGCTGTCTTGGGGGTGTCCATCCTCATCTGGCTGACGCTCGGTTGGCGCGAATCAGGCGTCGTTGGCGTGGCGATTCCCGCCACGCTCGCGTTGACTTTGCTCGTGTTCTACCTGCTCGGCTTCACGTTGAATCGCATCACCCTCTTCGCGCTCATCTTCAGCATCGGCATCCTCGTGGACGACGCCATCGTCGTGGTCGAGAACATCGTCCGCCACTTCCATCTGCCGCACAACAAAGGCCGCAACTGGTCCGCCATCGCCGTCGAGGCGGTCGGTGAAGTTGGCAACCCGACCATCCTCGCCACGTTCGCGGTCATCGCCGCAGTGCTGCCGATGGCCTCCGTCGGTGGACTGATGGGACCTTACATGCGCCCGATTCCGATCGGGTCGAGCGCAGCCATGTTTTGGTCGTTGTTGATTGCGTTCATTGTGACGCCGTGGGCAAGTGTTCGGATACTCCGCTGGGGACGGAAGTATAACGTAGCCGCGGCTCAGGAAAGAGCCGCTGAAACTCCCGAAGAAAGTATGCGGCGCTCTGCCGAGACGCCGCTACACAGCGAGCATCCGGAAGATTTCTTCACGAAGCTTTACCGCCGTGTGATGAATCCGCTGATCCACAGCGCGAAGTGGCGTTGGATATTTCTCGGCAGCATCGTTGGTCTGCTGCTGGTGGCGATGGCGCTGGTAGGCATCGGTTGGGTAAAGGTGAAGATGCTGCCGTTCGACAACAAGAGCGAGTTCCAGGTCATCCTCAACATGCCCGAAGGCAGCGCGCTCGAACGCACCGCGCAAGCAGCGCGCGAAATCGCCGCGGCCATCCGCACCGAACCGGAGGTGACGGACTACCAGATTTATGCGGGCGTGGCGTCGCCGTTCAACTTCAACGGCCTGGTGCGTCACTACTTCATGCGGCGCGGCGCAAACGTAGCCGACATCCAAGTGAACCTCGTGCCAAAGGGCGAACGCAAGGCACAGAGCCACGACATTGCCAAACGGGTGCGCCCGCGCGTGGCGGAAATCGCCGCGAAGTTCGGCGCACGCGTGGCTGTGGCCGAAGTGCCGCCGGGTCCACCGGTGTTGCAAACGCTCGTGGCGGAAGTTTACGGGCCGGACGAAGAAGCGCGCCACGCGCTCGCCCGAAGAGTGCGCGACATCTTCAAGACCACACCCGGCGTGGTGGATGTGGATTGGTATGTGGAGGACGACCAGCCGAAGACGCGGTTCGTCATCGACAAGGAAAAGGCCGCGCTGCATGGCATCAGCGCCGAGACGATTTCGCAGACGCTGGCGATCGCGGTCGGCGGTCAGTCGGTGGATCTGCTGCATGTGCCGCGCGAGAAAGAGGACGTGAACATCGTCCTGCAACTGCCGTTGGCGAGCCGCACGAGTCCCGAGGAGTTGCTGGCCTTGCGCGTGCGTTCCGGCGACGCGAACGCCTTGCCCGAACCCGGCGCCGCCACCGGCGCGCCGCTGATTCCGTTGCGTGAACTCGTCACCATCGAACGCACCACGGCCGACAAGAGCATCTATCACAAGAACCTCATGCCCGTGACCTATGTCATTGGCGACGTCGCGGGCGTGGTGGAAAGCCCGGTGTATGCGATCCAGCAGATGAATCAGGCCATCGCAAAGCTCGACGGCCCGGTGAAAATTTACAACGCCGTCCAGCCTTTCACGGACCACACCCCTGCCATTAAGTGGGATGGCGAATGGCACATCACCATCGAAGTCTTCCGCGACCTTGGCACGGCGTTCGCCGCGTGCCTGGTGTTGATCTACGTGCTGATGGTCGGTTGGTTCCGTTCGTTCATGACGCCGATGATCGTGATGATGGCGATTCCTTTCTCACTCGTCGGCATCATGCCGGCGCACGGGGCGATGGGCGCATTCTTTACGGCCACTTCCATGATCGGCTTCATGGCGGGAGCTGGAATCGTGGTTCGCAATTCCATCATCCTCGTGGACTTCATCGAGCAACGTCTGCGCGAAGGAATGCCGCTGGCGGAAGCGGTCGTGGACGCGGGCGCAGTGCGGTTCCGTCCGATGCTGCTGACCGCGCTGGCGGTCGTGGTGGGTGCGAGCGTGATCCTGGCGGACCCGATTTTCCAAGGACTGGCCATCTCCCTGATGGCGGGCGAAATCGCCTCGTTGCTCATCAGCCGTATGGCCGTGCCGGTGCTTTACTTCATGGCGAATAGCCGGACGCGAGGGAAGTAACGGCCCAGCGCCTCAAATCTCCGGATGGAAAACGGCCACGGCCTTCTTGAGGTCGCGCTGCATCTTCGTGCAGACCAGATTGCAGAGGGAGAAGATCATCGGGTCGGCGATCTCGTAGCGGATGATGATGCCATCGCGCTCGCGCTTCACGAGATGATGCGTGTGCAACACAGCGAGGTGCTTCGACACGTTGGCCTGCTTCATCTCGGTGGCCTCGACCAATTCTGTCACGCTCAACGGCCCGTCATGCAGCGCCTGCAACAGCAGCAGCCGGCTGGGTTCGGACAAGACCGCGAACAATCGTGATACGGCCGTCATCTGCTCCGCCGAAAGCTTTGGCTTCTTTGCGTTTGACATATTACTAAATGCGCATATCATCGTATGCGAAATCTATATCCGGAATCGGTCCAGCGCTAATTGTAATTGTTCCGCCCCGCCGAATCCAACCCAAACCTCCCTCGTTATGCGGAAATTCATCGCTTTGTTCACCGGCGGGTTGCTCTGCGTCAGCGCCTTGCTGGCGCCGGCGGCGACCAATTACACCTTGGTCGGCTGGAACAACCTCGGGATGCACTGCATGGACAGCGACTATTCCGTGTTCTCCATCCTGCCGCCTTACAACACCATCAATGCGCAGTTGATCCGGGGTATCAGCGGATCCAACGCGTCGATCGCCATCCTGTCCGACGGCATCGGCATCACCTTCATCAGTCGGTGGCCGATCCTTCCGGCTCGATCAACACGACGTCCGCGGGCAAGGGAAACTTCTACGATCACATGGGCTCGATCATCGGCGCGACGTTGCCGGTGGATTGGGGCCTGCCGGTGCCGAACCTCATCTACAAGATGCCCGGCACGAACAATGTGCCGCAGCCGATGACGGTGGAATCCAACTTCAACTGGTTCGTCGCGTATGGCATCCCGATCTTCCCAACCGACGACGCGGGTAAGGCAAACCAATACCCGATGATGCGCCTCGTCGCGACGAACACTTCGGGTCAGGTGCTCGCGACGAGCGACATCGTTCTCCCGGTTTCGGATGAGATGAATTGCCGGCTTTGTCACATCTCCGGCTCCGGCCCTGCGGCTCAGCCAGTGGGCGGTTGGGTTAATGACGCGAACCCCGGACGCGACTACCGGCTGAACATCCTGCGCTTGCACGATGAACGCCAGTGGGCGAGTCACGCTTCGTTGTATTCCGCCGCCCTCGCTTCGAACGCATTCAATCCAGCGGGCTTGTTCGCGACCGTGGTTGTGGACAAGAAACCGTTCATCTGCGCCAAGTGCCACGTCTCCGAAGCGCTGCCGTTCCCGCCATTTCCGGGCATTTCTCCATTGACCACAGCCATCCACAGCAAGCACGCCTCCGTGATCGATCCGCGCAACGGCCTGACGCTCGACTCCGAAAATAACCGCACCGGTTGCTACTCCTGTCATCCTGGCTCGGTTACGCGCTGTTTGCGTGGTGCGATGGGCAAGGCGGTCAACCCGGCCGACGGTTCGATGTCGATGCAATGCCAGAGCTGTCACGGCAACATGAGCACCGTGGGTGACGCCGCCCGAACTGGTTGGTTCATGGAACCCAACTGCCAGGCGTGCCACACGGGCAATGCCGTCAACAACAGCGGGCAGATCCGTTACACCTCTGCCTTCCTTACCAACAACGTGCTTCGCCAGCCGGGCATCAACACCACAGGCACGAATCAGTTCGGCACACCTCCGAACACGCCCGTTGCGAACATCTCGCTCTATCGTTTCTCGGCGGGTCACGGTGGCGTGAAGTGTTCCGGCTGCCACGGCTCGACGCATGCCGAGTTCCCGAGCGCGTTGGCCAACGACAACATCGCCAGCCAGCAGCATCAGGGACACGTCGGCGTGCTCATCGAATGCACGACTTGCCACGGGAGCACCGTGCCTTATTCCGCGACGAACACTGGTCCACACGGTATGCATCCCGTCGGCGGAAGTTGGAATTCGAGCCACGGCAGTTACGCCGGCAACTCCGGCAACGCCTGCAAGTCCTGCCATGGCGCCGATCTCACCGGCACGGTTCTCTCGCGCGCGCAAGCGGATCGCTCCACTTTCTCGCATAGCTTCGACAACGGCTCCGCCACGCGCACATTCTGGCGCGGCACGCAAGTCGGCTGCTTTGACTGCCACAACGGCCCCG
This sequence comes from Verrucomicrobiota bacterium, assembly GCA_041181065.1. Classification (GTDB taxonomy): domain Bacteria; phylum Verrucomicrobiota; class Verrucomicrobiia; order Limisphaerales; family DSYF01; genus DSYF01. The sequence continues at coordinate 18,197 of JBEGQI010000245.1, forward strand.
GCGATGGCCAACATGACCTCGTCACCACGCATTTGGCACCGACGATTTCTGCAGCTTCGGCCTCGACCACCAGCGGCAATCCCGTCGTGCTCCTGCCGATCGTGAGCGCGGGTTCATTGCGCATCGTCTCCCAACCCACCAATGGCACCGTGGCCGTGAGCAACAACACGGTGTTGATCTATTTCCCTGCGCAAGGATTCTCCGGCATTGATCGCTTCACGTATGCCGCGAACGATGGCTGGCGCGATTCCGCCCTTGCCACCGGCACGGTGACGGTCACGGCGCAATACTCGCTCGGCGACGGCATCCCCGACTGGTGGCGCGTGTTGAACTTCGGCTGCACCAATTGTCCTGAAGCGGCAGCGACGGCTGATCCCGATGGCGATGGCATGAACAACCGACAGGAATTCGCGGCAGGGACCGACCCGATGGAGAAACAGAGCCGTCTCCGTGTCTTCGCGATGAGCATCAACGACGGCAAGCCCGCCGTGAGTTTTGAATCGTTGCTCGGCCAGCACTACGGCATCGAGTATCGCGACGACCTGTTCAGCGGCAATTGGACCTCGCTCAGCAGCAATGTCTGGGGCCACACCGACACGACAACGATCACCGACCCCAACGCAGCCGGTCGCAACGCGCGGTTCTATCGCGTGCGCGTCGTGCCGTAACCTTTGCGATAAACTTATTCCTCTAGGTGCCGTGTTTGCCGTGGTGATGGCGGCTGGCTTTTGCGAGTTGCTGCTCCCAAGCCGCTTTATGCGCCAACGGGTTGGCGTCGGTGCCCCAGAGTTTCTTTACCATCTCGCGTTGCGGCACGAACGGGCATTTGGCTTTCGGGTTGCGATGCGCGGCGTCCAGTTTCTGCAAGGCAAGTTGCGCGCCGGTCATCAACGGGGTTTTATCGATCTTGAATTTTTCCCGCAGGATCTTTTGCGCGGCTTGCGCCGCTTCGTCCAATGCACCCCAACGCTCGGCATCCGTTGTGCCCCAGAGCGTGGGTTGGGTGTCGAGGTGGCAAAGATTCCACATCGCGATGCGGATCTGCCGCACGGACTTGAACGCGCCGCCCATGATGTCGCGGAACAAGCCTTCGATGGCGGCGTTGATGACGGAGTTCTGGAATTGCGCGTGCTGGAAGCGATGCGAGCTGCCCACCTCGGTGAAATCATTGAAACGGATCGTCAGTGAAAGTTCGCGCGCCTGGAGCTGCTCACGGCGCAACTGGCCGATGAGCCGTGTGGTTTCGCTGAGCGCGAACGTGAGTGCGGCTTCGTAGTCCGGCTCATCGTAGGGCAGGGTGGTGTTGCTGGAGATCGTGGTGCGGTCCTTCACCGTGAGCAGCAACGGCTCGTTCCACTGGCCGTTGGCGAAGAGCCATAGTTGCTGGCCCCAGATGCCGAACTTCTGCTTGAGCAGCATGGACTGCATCTTCGCCACGTCGCCGAACGTGCGGGCGCCCAGGCCGGCGAGGGCGCGCTGGCGATTCTTGGCGACGCCGGAGAGCTCGCGCACGGAACGGTCGCGGAGGAATTCCTTTTCCTCGCCAGGTTTTACTTCAAGGAAGCCAGGCTTGCCGACATCGGTGGCGAGCTTCGCCATCTTGGCGGAATTGCCGAGACCGCCGGAGACGGGCAGGCGCAACTCCTGTTGGATGCGCTGGCGTATACCGTTGACGTAATCGGCGGGCGTGGTGTTGCGCCAGACATGCGTCTGCATTGAGGTGAAATCCACGAAGCCCTCGTCAATCGAGACGGGCACAAGCGTGGGGGAATATTCCTCGATGATGCGGAACATGTCGTGCGAGAGGCGGCGGTATTCCTCGTAACTGGGGCGCGCGAGCACGCCGTGTGGGCAACGACTCTTCGCCTCGAAGCACGCCATGCCGGTCGAGATGCCGAACTGCTTCGCCAGCCGGTTTGCGGCGATCACGATGCCGTCGCCACGTCGTCCGCCGCCGACCCAGAGCGGTCGTCCCTGCCACTCGGGATGCAACGCGACTTCACAGCTCGCGAAGAAGCTGTCGCCGTCGAGATGCAGGATGCGGTTCGTTCTCATGGACCACTGAGGAACGTAACCGGGCGCATCGCGTGGCCAAGGAAACAAGTTGGAAATAGTTATTCACCACGGACCGCATTTGTCCGAGGTTTGGTGCGACACTGAAAGCCGTTTAACTTGAGGTTCCGGCTTCCCGTCCGCGCGGTCGCGTCGTAGGCTGCGCGCATGGATTCACTCACCAATCTGCTTTGGCATGACGGCAAGTTCCTCGGTATCGAGTGGAGCGTGTGGAAGGTGGTCGGCTGGATGGGGAACGCGGCGTTCACGGCGCGGTTCATCGTGCAGTGGCAGGCGACGGAGAAAAAGAAGAAGGTCGTGGTGCCGTCGGCATTCTGGTGGTTGAGTTTGATTGGTTCGTGGTTGTTGCTGGCCTACTCCATTTTCTCGGCGAAGAATTCTGTCTTCATCTTCGCCAACGCCTTCAATTGGATTCCCTACATCCGCAACCTCATCATCCATCGGCGGCACAAGCAGGCGCATCTTGACTGTCCGAAGTGCAACGAGATCTGCCCGCCGAATTCAAACTACTGTTTTGCCTGCGGCGCGAAGTTGAAGCCCAACTTGCCAGATGAGTCCCTCCGGGGTGAGTTGAAATGAAAAAGCCCGGTCCGTCTGGCGAACCGGGCTTTGTTCGTTCGGAAACTGGATTTACTTTTTCGCGGGCGCGTTGGTTTCGTAAACCTCGTATTTCTTGAGAATGGGAATGAGGTCGGGATGTGTCTTCGAATAGTCGCGCAGGCGTTGGAGCACTTCCAGGAACTGCGGTTCATTGGTGCGCTTGAATTCTGTGATCGCCTTCTGGGTTTCTTCCATGGCACGGAGAGCGCGGCGGCTTTCCGTGTAGGCGTAGTAGCATTGATAACTGAAGAACCAAGTGATGATCACGGCGATGCCCGTCACGAGCATCAGCGTGGAGGTGAGTTGATCGCGCAGGTTTGAAAGCTGCTCCTCGAAGGAGCCTTCACCGTTGTTGTTTGGCTGTTCGCTCATGGTCGCTTACTTGGTGGAAGGTTTGGCTGCGGGAGGAACGATGCCGGGCAGGATGCGCTGGATGTCCGGGTTGCGCTTGGCGTATTCGGCGATTTCGCCGAACATCATCTGGCGAGAAATCTTTACATTCTGCAATTCCATGCCCTGCGCCTGGGTGATTTGCGCCGCGCGGAGGACGTGGTTGTATTGAAGGACAAATCCACACAGGATCAGCGACGCGACGACGCACACCGCAGAGATGCCCATGAGAATGGAGTTTTGTTTGCTGTTTTTCATGTATGACGGTGGCGCGACTCTAGCTAAGCGATTCCGGATGGCCAAGACTTTTGCAGGTGTGGTGGTGCGGGAGTTACGGAATACTTCGGGGTTGCAAAGTGAGCGTTTGGTGTCAGTTTTTGCGGCAGATACTCCAAAAGTCCTGGTCGCATGGTTGGTGCTTGTTTTGGTCGGGGCCGGCCCAAGCGGACCCAAGAGTCGAGTTGTATGAAACAGTTGAAAGCCGTCTTTGTTGCCGGGCTGTTGGTGGGTCAAACCGCCGGATTGGCCGGTGAATATTCCACGCCCGTTGCGCCAACCGTCACCAACTTCAACCTGCAGGGGGTGCAGAAAACGTTGCGCTTCCAGCCGTATCCGGGTGCACAGGCTTACACGTTTTTATCGTCGAGCAATGGCCTGAGCGGGTTCGCGCCGGACACGAACTTTTTTCAAGCGCCGTGGACGAATGTTCAAGTTATCGGCAGCGCGACGATCACCAATATTTCCTACGAATGGCGTGCGACAAACGCCCCCGCGGTCTCGCAGTTTTATCAGGTGCAAATCACGCCGCTCTCCAGCAATGCACTGCTGGCGGCACAGGTGTTGAACCGGCTCGCTTACGGGCCGACGCCGGATGAACTGGAGCGCGTCACCGGCATCGGCGCGGACGCCTACATCGCCGAACAGCTCAACATGGGCGGCATTCCCGATGCGCTGGACAATTACGTCACCGAAACAACCAATAGTGTCGCGACGGATGCGACGACGAATTGGACCTACGTCGTGCTGACTGGCAAATACACTAGCACCAACTTCTACATCTTCATGACGCAGCCGGGCGCGGTGTTGATCGACGATGTGCAGTTGTTCGAGGGGACGAACGCTTTCGGGACCAACTTGCTGACGAATGGCGATTTCGAATCCGCTTTGACGCCGCCGTGGCGACGGCCAAGCAATATGAGCAACTCCGTGGTTGTTGCCAGTCCGGCGCACTCCGGCAATGGCGCGCTCCTCGTTTCGGCCATTGCGGGCGCGACGGCAGCCACCAACAGCGCCCTCTGGCAGCCGCTCATCAACACACTCACGAACAATTCCACTGTCACGCTCAGTTACTGGTATCTGCCGACAAACAAATCGAGCAAGTTGACGCTCGGCTTCTCGGGCAGCGGCCTGGTCAGTTCGGCGGGTGATATTCCGCCCACGCCGACCTGGACCTATTGCACGGCGAGTGGCAAGGCCACGGCCACGAATTCATTGCTCTATGTCTATCCATCTGGAACCGGCGACTTCTACCTAGACGATTTCAAACTCGTTTCAGGCAGTGTTCCTGAAGCGGGTGTGAATCTTCTGACCAATGGCGATTTTGAAACCGGCCAGCGCGCGCCGTGGGGTTACGGAACGAACTATAGCAACTCGGTCATCAGTGCGACCCTGGCGCATGGCGGCAGTAACAGTTTGCATGTGGTCGTCACCACCGGCGGTGTCAGTGCCACCACGAACACAGCTCTGTTCCAACGCGTGAACCTCGTGACCAATCAGACTTACACGTTGAGCTACTGGTATTCGACCGCCACGCCCACCCGCACGCTGACCGCGCAACTGACCGGCGGCCTGCTCACCAGCAAACCAGACACCGACATCGGCGGGCTGGCGCGACGGTTGAGCCATGCCAGCGGCGTCGCAAATCCGTCGGCGTTAGCCGACAGCGGCACGGGCATCGACGATTTGCGTGCATGGTGGTGCCAGCGCGCCGTGAGCAGCCCGCGGCAGTTGGAGGAAATCTTGTCGCAGTTCCTGGAGAACCACTTCGTCACGCAATACCAGAAGAGCTATGATTACCTTAACGGCTTCTACGGCGATGGCACCATCCTCACGCGGCTTGCAGCTGATTGGGAATGGCGCGAGCAGACCAAGTGGCGCAACGCGATGCTGAATCCCGATTGCACGTTCTACGATCTGCTCCGGATCAGCGCCGAAAGCCCCGCGATGATTGTCTATCTGGATTCGGTCAACAGCAGCGGCAGCGGCAGCAGTGTTGCCAACGAAAATTACGCGCGCGAATTGCTCGAGCTGTTCACCTTCGGGGTGGATAACGGTTACGATCAGAATGACATCATCGCGATGTCTCGCGCGTGGACCGGTTGGTCTGTGCAATTGGTCGATCCTGAGAACGCGAACAACCCGTTCGCTGCCGCGTCGGTCACCTACAACCCGAACATCGCCAGCCAGAGCAAGAGCAACATCATTGGCGTCTGGGCCTTCAACTACAAATCCGGCAGCCACGGCACGAACCGCGCACCCATCTTCTCCGTCTGGGATACGACCTCGACGAATCTGGTTCCCTTGGGCGCGAAGCAGGTGCCCGCGCGTTTTGGGCCGCCGTGGGCGGGGCGATTCTACCAGTTGAACATTCCAGGCCGCGCAACCAGCACCACGAACAGCATCCAGGACGGCTACGACGTCATTGCGCATCTCGCGAACCAGCCGTTCACCGAGGAATACATCAGCATCAAGCTTTGCCGCCTCTTCGTTCACGACGATTTCCCGAATCCGACGACGAATCCTGCCGACACGAACGATTACGCGTTCTACGATTACACCGATCCGAATCATTCGGAGGAGGCGGAACTCGTCCATCAGTGCATGCTCGCGTGGGAGAACAGCAGTCCGAAGGGGCGGCTGCGTGACGTGCTCGCGGTCATCTTCAATTCCGATTTGTTCCGCAAGCACGGCGGCTCGATGCACAAGGTGAAGACGCCGCTGGAATTCGTCGCCAGCACCGTGCGGGCCTTGCGCTCGACGAACCCCGATGGCACGGCGACAGCCAGCACCGATGGCTATTCATTCAAGACGCCGCTCAATCGGATGGGGTCGATGGACCTCTTCGACCGCGCCGAGCCAAATGGTTATCCCGAAACCGCCCCCGGCTGGGTCAGCGCGGGCACGCTGGTGGAGCGTCTGCGATATGCGCAGTCGTATTGCATCGTGAACGGCGGTGCAAACCGCAGCGACGCGGGCAATAACATCTGCGATCCGGTGGCGCTGCTGAAGAAGAAGACCTCCTCCGGCACCTGGAACAACGCGGGTGCCGTGGCGGACTATTTCTTGGGCATCATTTTCCCCGGCGAAGGCGCGGGCAACCTCGCGCTCTATCGCCAGGCGTGCATCGATTACCTGAACGACGGCAGCGCAGATTCGCCTGCCAGCACGACGACGTTTGCCACGCTCGGCAACACCACGACCAATTACGACACGCGCGTCCGCGGCATGGTAGCCCTGCTGTTCACGATGCAGCGTTTTCAGGAGCAATGACCTTTATGTCGAAGTCCCATCTCAACATTCTCAGCCGGCGCTCGTTTCTGAGCCAGTCGTTCAAGGTCAGCATGGGCGTTGCGCTGGCGACGCTGGCCGACATCCCGTTCGTGATGAAGCGTGCGCTCGCCGAGGGCAACATCGGCTTGAACGGGAAGAAAGTCCTCTTCATCTGGCTGCGCGGCGCCAATGACTCGCTCAACTCCGTGGTCCCGATCAACGATCCGCAATACGCCCTCAATCGCCCGACGATCGGCATCCCTGCGGACGCGGGTTTCAACTACGGCACTACGAGTTCCTGTTTCGACGCCACGCAATTTACCGATGCCACCTTCGCGGCGCGCGCCGCGGGGGACGCGACCTACTCCTACAACAAGGCCATCACGCTCGGCAACGGATTTGCCGCGCTGCATCCGTCGCTGAAATTCCTGGCACCTGTTTACAACGCCGGTGATCTCGCGCTGATCCACCGCGTGGCCTACCCGAAGCAGTCACGCTCGCACTTCGACTCGCAGAACTACTGGGAGAACGGCAACCCGAACAACAATCTCTCGAAGGACGGAATTTTCTACCGCACGATTATCGAGTCAGGATTGGCAAACACCTCACCGCTCACGGGCGTTTCGATCCAATCCGCTTTGCCGCTCATCCTGCGTGGCTCGGCCGCGGCGATGACGAATCTCTCCGACCCGACGCGCTACGATCTGCTGGGTGTGCCCACGCCCGGCGGCGACCCCAAGGCGCTCGCGGCCATCCGGGCGGCGAACAATTATCCGTTCCCCGACAAGCGCAATCGCGAGTTGCTCGAGCTGCAATACCAGAACATGGCCAACACACTCAGCATCTTCGGCAGCCTCAACTTCGGCGACTCCGGCAACATCTTTCAGGACGACATCAAGACCGATGGCGACACTGCTTGGAATCCCATCAACAGCAGCGGCGCGTCCATCGGTGATTCCTCGAAGGGTTACTTCTTGTTCCCGAACACCGACGACAAGAACGGCGGCTACCGGCGCACGTCCGGCACAACCTCGGCGGCGTTCGACGCCAACAAGCAGGTCATCAATTCGAGCCACAAATCCTTTTTCACGAACCTTAAGGCCGCGGCGATGATCCTTAACAACACCGACGCCATCATCGCGGGCACCGAGCTGGGCGGCTTCGACACGCACCAATCCGAGGGTGCAGCCACCGGCACGCACGCCAACCTCCAGCGCGCCATCGGCTGGTCCATCTACGCGCTGCGGAAATATTTCACGAACTACGCGAACAAGGTGAACTGGAACAACGTCGTCGTCGTCACGCTCTCCGAGTTTGGCCGCACCTCGGTGGAAAATTCCGACAAGGGCACCGACCACGCCGAAGCGGGCGTGATGTTCGTTGCGGGCGGTGCCGTGCAGGGCATGAGCGGCAGCAAGGTCACCGCCAACGCCAACGGTGTATTCGGCTGTCACACGTCGGATGCGATCCCGTGGATCACCGGTCCGCGCACGAGCAACATCGCCACCTGCGGCACCATGTTCGCGGCGAACACCGGCATCACGGCCGGCTACCTGCGGCGTTCGAGCGATTACCGTTCTGTGCTGGGGGAAATCATCCGCAAGCATTTGGGCGCGACGCAAAATCAGTTGAACCGCATCATCCCCGGCTACGCGAGCGCGGGCGAGGCGCTGCTCAGTGGCGGCCTGTCCAGCGTGGACGGCGTGCAGATCCGAGGCGAACTCGGCCTCCTTTGAGCATCGTTGTGATAGCGCGGGGATCCAGGTTGATGGGGGGCATCTTGCTGGCGGCGGGCCTGGTGGGGGCTGGCGGGATTCGCGCGGCGACCCTCACGCTCACGGCTTCGGCAGATGCTTCGTTGATGCAAGTCGCGCCCACGAACAGCAACGGCGGGCAGACCTTCTTCACCGCCGGCACCACTCAAAACGGGCCGCTCACCCGCGGTCTCGTTCGCTTCGACCTGAGCGCGTTGCCGACGAACGCCCAGATCACCGCCGCCTCCGTCGTGCTCACCGTGGTGCATGTCCCGGCGGAACCGGGAGCCACGGCCCCGTTCAGCCTGCATCGCATGCTGAAGAACTGGGGGGAAGGCACCAACGTCGGCGTCCAAAATGTCGGGCAGGGGATTCCCGCGCAGCTCGGCGACGCCACGTGGACCTACGCCAATTTCAACACCAACAGCTGGGCAGCCGCCGGCGGCAAGCCGGGCACGGACTTCTTCGATTTCGGCAGCGCTTCGCAAGTCGTTTACGACACGGTTCCGACCGCCTACACGTTCGGTCCCACGACGGAACTGGCCGGCGACGTCGAACTTTGGTTGCAGAATCCGGCGCTGAATTTCGGCTGGATGCTCATCTGCGACGAAGAGGCCACGATCTTCACCGCGCGCCGTTGGGGTTCGCGCGAGAACGTCACGCCCGATTACCGACCCCAGCTTGTCCTCGAGTATCTCATCCCGCCCGTCATCACGCGCGCGGAGATGTCCGGCGCCAACCTCCTGATTGGCTTTCAAGCCAGCGCGGGACAAAGCTACGCCATCGAATATCGCGACGTGCTGACCAACGCCTGGCAGCCGCTGGTGAACCTCGGCGCCTTCACTAGTAACACCCCCGTCCTCTTCACGGAACCGGCGGCGCAACCCCAGCGCTTCTACCGCCTGCGCGCCTTCTAGGCTCCCCGCTTCCGGACTTGGCGCAATCGAGGCGCGCAGTTAAAACGTCGCATGCGTTCCATCGGAAACCTGCCCAGCGAGCCGCAAGCCCGCCTCTTCAGCGATTACCTGCTGACCCTAGGCATCCGCAGCGAAGTCGAACGCGACAGCGACACCTCCTGGCTCATCTGGGTGCTCGACGACGAACAGCTCGACGCCGGGCGCGCCCAGCTCGAACGCTTCCGCGCGAATCCCGACGCGCCTGAATTCGCCCGCGAAGCCGCCCGCGCCGACCGCGTGCGCCAAGCTGAAGCCGAGGAACAGTCCGACTGGCGGAAGCGCGTCCACAACCGGCGCCGCGTCTTCCCCGGCATCCAAAGCTACCACGCCGGCGTGTTCACCTACGTGCTCATCGTGGCGAGCGTGATCCTCGCGCTTTACTCCAAGAGCATCTTCCTCGGCCCCACGAGCACGCCTGAGGAACTCACGGCATGCGACGAGGCGCTGCGCCCATTCTTCATCAGCCATCCCATGCCGGGTATGGCGAAATTTTTGCCCGAGGTGCTGCGCGGCGAAGTGTGGCGGCTCTTCACGCCCATGTTCATCCACTTCAGCGTGCCGCACATCGTCTTCAACATGATGTGGCTCTTCCAACTCGGCAGCATGGTGGAACACAACCATGGCCGGACGAAGTTCCTGCTGCTCATCGCGGCCTTTGCGGTGATCTCGAACCTGACCCAATACCTCCTCGTCGGCCCCGGCTTTGGCGGGATGTCTGGCGTGAATTACGGGCTCGTGGGTTATGTGTGGATCCGCGGACGTTGCGACCCGGCCTCCGGACTGCATCTCGACAAGACGACCGTCATCATGTCCATCGCGTGGTTCTTCCTGTGCTTCACCGGCGCGTTCGGGCCGATTGCGAACGCGGCGCACGCGGCGGGACTCGTCACCGGGATGGCGCTCGGATGGCTCACCGCCAAGATCGCGCTGCGGAATCCGTGAAGTCGGTGTCAGCGGACTGGAAACATTCCACCGCCTTTGCTCCGCAGCGGCAGCACCGGGCTGATTTCAGAAGCCCCGTCCAGAAGCCAAGCGAAAGCTGCTACCCGGCGGCGGATGGGCCAATTCGGCAAGAAAAGCTCCTTCTTTTTCTGGAAACGACCAGTTCCGCCGAGAAATGGTCATTGGGCTGGCGAAAACGACCAAACCAGCCTTGGAATAGTCATTGGACTGGCGAAAATGACCAAACCAGCCTTGGGATGGTCGTTGGACTGGCAAAAACGAGCAAACCCGCCTTGGAATGGTCATTGGTCTGGCAAAAACGACCAAACCAGCCTTGGAATGGTCGTTGGGCTGGCGAAAATGACCAAACCACGGGAGGAATGGTCATCCGGCGGCGTCCGAGTGCCAAAAACCCCTTGCCCGTCCAGCCGAACGGACTACTTTCAGCCCACAAACCATGAAGGTGTTAAACGACGATCCCGTCGCTCAACCATAATGTTATGGCGGCTATGACGCGCATCTACTCATTCGGAGTTTTGACGCTTGCGATGCTTTTCGCGGGTTGCGCCTACCCCAACCAGTTCCGCAGCGTTCGCGCCGACTCGCCACACGCAGTGTTACGAGGTGAGGGCGTGAAGCTGATGCACATCAACGAGCAGCCGACCAGTTTCTGGCGCACCCGTGAGCGGTTTCGCGTTCCACCCGGCTCGACCACGGTGCGGGTGATTTCAGGTTATCGTGGCGATGTTCATTATCCGTTGCTGCGGTTCATCGCCGAGGCGGGCCACAGTTATTCAGTGCAGCGACAGCAGAGCGGCGGTTCTGATACCATTGTTCTCCGAGACGGTGACGCGCGGGTTGTTGCGCAGATGGAGAGGGAGCAGACACGATGACGCCGCCTCCTGAAGAGCTGGACACGCAAGTGCCTGAAAAGCAACGCGGTGTCGGATTCCAGCTTTTTACGTCATTGCTCCGCGTCCGACGCGGTTGGTTCGCTAACCATGCACTGCATCGAACGGCCTCTGCGCCGTCCGTTCGAGCGTCGCGGGAATTCGTGAGCGCACCGTGCGCTCCACCCGCCCCGCCGAGGCCGTCGCTGAGCTTGGGTCGTAGGCAGCACCATACGCCATGAGGTTTTTGAAGCGTCTATTTTCGCCAGCCAGTCAGCCTGTCAAGGTGGAGAGTAGTTCTGGTTTCGAGGTCGAGTATTGTGAGCCGATTTCCAGTCACTGTGATTGTTGTGATGGTTTTACCATTACGCTGAATCGTCTCGTCAAGCACGACGGCTGGCCGTATGCGATATGTCGGATCACGTTTTCTGACACTCATGCAGAGCCGCCTGCCAAGGGGATATTTGGGATTGGTATGTTTGGCGAGGGCACATCCCTCGACCAGCGTGTGGCGTTTGCAGCGGTGCTACGCCCGGACGGAGTGATGGTCGTTGATGCTACCGATGAGGAGTGGCCCAACTGTGATTTGCTTGGTCCGAAGCTGTCGCGTGAGGCCGCATTGCAGCATGAGCGCAAGGGCGAGCTGTTCCGGTTGATTGACGAGCTATATTTACATGATGCTGCACTGGCTTCACATTTTGCTAGAGTCGTCGAAGGAGCAGCCTAACTGTTGATCCGCGACAGGTTGTCCGCGCGCTGGCCACGCCGTCGCCGAGTGACGGCGCGTCACTGTTAGTTCAGCGCAGGGTCGTCGGGCATCTCGGCGATTAGGCGTTGTTTCCAGCCTTTATCGCGCATGATCTTGTGCCAGAGCTTTTCCGGTTCCGGATCGAAGACGAGGTCGAGCGTGGCGGGATGGGTGAGCCAGGAGTTGCGTTTCATCTCGCCTTCGAGCTGGCCGGGGGACCAGCCGGCGTAACCGGCAAAGGTCTTGAGCTTGCGCGTCGCGGAGTAGCCGGCGCCGAGTTCGACGAGTTCATCGAGGGAGTGGCCCAGGTTCAGGCCGGGCAGGACGTTGGCGCCGGGCAGAAAGGCGTCGCTGTGGAGGTAGCTCATGGCCGCGGGTTGCACCGGCCCGCCGATGTAGATGAGGTCTTCCTTCAGCGATTCGGGCACTTCGGCCGTGATGACCTCGCTGAATTTCTTGTCGGTGATGCGGTTGAGGACGAGGCCGAACGCGCCTTCGGCGTCGTGCTGGCAGATGAGGACGACGGTGCGCGCGAAGAAGGAACCGGCCAGCTCGCCGCCGTCGAGGAGGAGCTGGCCTTGCAGGAATCGGGACTTTTCGCTCACGGCCGCAATGTGTCGCAAGCTTGCCGCGCGGGCAACTTGGATTAGATTCGGCGCATGAAAAAACTGCTTATCGCGCTGGTGTTCTTGGTGGCGGTGGTGTTGACGGTGTCGGGCTGCAAGTCGCATGAGGGCAGCCGGGAGTTCATCCCCGGCAAGGGCTGGCAGCAGAATTGAGCGAGCCGGCGATTACTTCGCCGCGATTGCGTTTTCGATGGCTTTGGTCACTTCCTCGGATTCGGGGGCGACTTTAGGTTCGAAGCGTTTGAGGATCTTACCGTCTTTGCTGATGAGGAACTTGTTGAAGTTCCATTTGATGTCGCCGGGGAAGGGGGAGTCCTTGCCCGCGAGCTTCTCGAAGAGCGGGTGACGGTTCTTGCCGTTGACGTCGATCTTGTCGTAGAGGGGGAAGGTGACGTTGTATTTGCTGGAGCAGAATTGTTTGATCTCCTCGTTGGTGCCGGGCTCCTGCGCATTGAACTGGTTGCAGGGGAAGCCGAGGATGACGAAGCCCTTGTCCTTGTATTTCTGATAGGCGGCTTGAAGTCCGGCGTATTGCTTGGTGTGGCCGCAAAAGGAGGCGACGTTGACGATGAGGATGGCCTTGCCTTTGTAGGCGGCGAGGGTGGTGTCTTTGCCGTCGATGTCTTTCAGCTTGATGTCGTAGAGGTTGGTTTCCGCGCGGGCAGCGAGGGTTTGGAGGGCAAGAACAGCGAGGAGCAGGGCGATGATTTTCATGAACTTCATAGTGTTTGCGGGTTGCGGTTTACTCGGACGCTTTGGGTCGGCGACACATTCAAGATGGTTGTCGGAGGGAATTGTTCCATGACGGCGCGCGGCGTCAACGGGCGAACGAGAAAAATTCGTTGGCGGATTGATGGCGGAAGACGCATGCCATAGAGTCGCCTCATGAAGAATCTTTCCCGGATGTTTGTGGTCTGTGTCGTGCCGGCGCTGTTTGTATTGGCGGGCTTGACGGGTTGCACCACGGTGCCGGAGACGGGCCGCCGGCAGCTTAACTTCATGTCGCCTGGCGATGAGATGCGGCTGGGCCTTTCAGAGTTCGACAAGCTAAAGCAGCAGGTGCCGATCAGCAAAGACCCGGCGGCGAACGCACTGTTGCAGAAGGTCGGGCAGCGAGTTGCGGCGGTGGCGCCGTTGAAAGATGCGAAGTGGGAGTTTGTTGTGTTTGAGTCGAAGGAGGCGAATGCGTTTTGTCTGCCCGGCGGCAAGGTGGGTGTTTACACGGGCATCTTGCCCATCACGAAAGATGAAGCGGGTCTGGCGACGGTCATTGGTCATGAAGTGGCGCATGCCGTGGCGCGGCACGGCGGCGAGCGGATCAGCGAGGCGATGGGGTTGCAATTGCTGGGTATCGCGGTCGATGCATCTACGAAAGACTCCAAGTATCACGAGGCGTTTGTGTCCGGCTACGGGCTTGGGACCCAGCTTGGGGTAGCGCTGCCGCACAGTCGATTGCAGGAGTCGGAGGCGGACCATATCGGGCTGCTCTACATGTCGCGAGCGGGATACGATCCGGAGCAGGCGGTGTTGTTTTGGCAGCGCTTCGCGGATTTCAACAGCAAGCAGGGCAGCGCGACACCGTGGTTTCTGCGCACCCATCCGCTGGACGCGAAGCGCATCGAGCAGTTGCGCGGCTGGATGCCAGAGGCGAAGGCGCAGTTCAAGTCAACGCAGTGAATGCGCGTCTGCGGAAAGTTATTCACAACGCTGCTGAAACGATGAAGAAGATTTCACAGCACGGCCTCGTCTCCACTTTTTGTGATGGGTCACGTTCTGAGCCCGTTTAAACTGCGCATCTTTCCTTTGAAACACAGTGGTTCAACAAAAGTTTCCGCTTTTGACGGCGGATGAAAAAAAATTCACAAGCGAGTAAAAAAATTCGCCGGGGATTTTCTGTTTGACCACAGAAAGAAAATTGCGGAAACCAAGTCGAGTCACAGCAAACCAAAACCCTTGGGCAACTTTTAATCAGTTGGCAGCGCGATGTTAAACACGAAGAATTTTCTGGCGGTTGATTTCGGCGCCGGGAGCTTGAAGCTCGCCGAGTTCGAAGTGGACGACGCTGGCGCGTTGAAGATGGTGAACTTCGCCATCAAGCCGCTCGGTGCGGAGGGTGCGGTTGAAGCCAAGCGCGAAGCCACCATTCTCAAGGCGTTGCAAGAAGTCATCGCCGAAAAGGGCGTCAAGGCAAAGACTGTCAATGTTTGCGCGCCGGGTTTTCATGTTTTCTCCAAGTTCGTCAAGCTGCCGCCGGTGGATTCCACCAAGGTGACGCAGATCATTCAATACGAGGCGCAGCAGAACGTGCCGTTCCCGCTCGCGGAAGTCGTCTGGGATTACCAGATTCTCGGCGCGACCCCGACCGGTGAGTTGGAAGTGCTCCTCGTCGCAATCAAGGCGGATGTGGTTGAAGGCTTGTTCCGCGTGACCGAGCAGGCGGGTTTAGGCCTGCAAATCACGGATGCCTCGCCTGCGGCGCTGTGCAATGCGTTTCGCTACAACTACGGCGATCTAGAAGATTGCACGATGTTGCTCGATATCGGTGCAAAGACGAGCAATCTGTTGTTCTTCGAGAAGGGCAAAGTATACGCCCGTAGCATCAATCTTGGCGCGAATTCGATCACGCAGGACTTTGCCAACGAATCAAAGCTGCAGTTTGGCAAAGCGGACCAGATCAAGATCGACGAGGGGTTTGTCAGCTTGGGCGGAGCTTACGAGGAGCCAGAGAATCCGCACCAAGCGGCGATTTCCAAGATTGCGCGCCAGTTCATGACGCGGCTGCACATTCAAGTGAACCAGACGTTGCAATTCTACCGCGGCCAGCAGGGCGGCGGTGCCCCGGCCCGATTGTTCCTTGCCGGTGGCGCCTCGGTGATGCCCTACACGGCTCAATTTTTCGCGGAAAAGCTCAATGTTCCGGTCGAATACTTCAACCCGTTCCGCAACGTCCAGATTGA
>JBEGQI010000246.1:0-12250 GCA_041181065.1 Verrucomicrobiota bacterium
AAGTTGCTGTAGGTGCTGCCACCAGCCCAGTTGGCGGTGATACCAGTATCCCAAGTGCTGTTGACGCTTCCAGCCCAAACCCGCGCATTGGAAGTAACCTTGATCCAGCCATTCGTGCGGAAGTCGCTCAAATCCCAAACCAGACCCGGACCAGGAATGAACGGTTCAATCTGTGGACCTTCACCCGCCTTGTTGTCCGGTCCGATTGGATTGGAAGACTTGATGACTTGGAATGCATCGCCCGCCGCGAACGGCATGGAGAGGTTGATGTTGGACATAATCAGCTTGCCCGCCATGTTGCTGAAGAAATAGGTAAGAACCTGATCGTTGGTCTGCGGATTGGACTTGTCCACTTCAACCAGCATCGTCGCCCAGCCGCCGCTGTTATCCACACCGGAGAGATCGAAGCGGGTGTTAACAGTCATGGTGCCGATGGAGCCGAAAGGTGTTGCACCCGGGGAGAGCATGGTGGCAGTGCCAGGACGGACTTCAAGACGACCGTCAATACCAGCCGGGAAGGGCCCGCCGCCGCCACCCGTGCCGTCCGGGTCAGCCACCGTGCCTGTGCCATACATAAACCCAGCTACGTTGAGGCGATTCTGGAGGTTATTGATTGTGCCCATATTGCACAGAACGCTGTTGGTTCCCAACGTCCACTGGGCGCCCCATTGGTTAATTATTCCAGAAGCACTGTTGGTCAGGAGCAGCGGATTGAGCTGGTTCAAGACAATCGAACCCGGTGATGACGAGATGGTGCCATCATTGTTGACCCAACCTGCGGCGATGTTGATGGGGCCGTCCACGGTGCCACCACTTACAACCTGAACCGCACCGGTCGAGGTGAGACCGCCGTTGATCGCACCGGACACGTTGACGAACGTGTTCGACGCCAAGGTGAGCAGCCCGATGGTGCCGCCAGAGCCGACATTCATGGAGCCTTCCAGCATGGTGACCGGGCCTTGCTTGGTGCAGGTGAAGACTGCCTGACCCGAGCCGCGCTTGAGCAACAAGCTCGTGCCCGCCACCGTGCCACCGGAGAAGGTGTATTGGCGAACGATATTGGACACTGTGACGCCTGCGCCGGATTGGCCAGGCACCACTTCGCCGGAGACGTTCACGTTGGTGACGGTGGAGGAGTCGTCGAAGATCACAATGTCACCGATCGCGAAGTTGGTCGGCCCGCTGCCGCCCACCAGGACCCAGTTCTTGGTGGCGTAATCCCAGTTGTTATCCTGACTACCCGTCCACAGGAGTGTCTTCGGAGCATTGGTGGTCAGATACAGGTTGATCGTGCTGTTCGCGGTATTGTTCAACAGGTAACCGTTGGTCGTGCCGTTGCCAGTCATATCTGCCTGCAGATAGGGCGAGGAGGCCGTCTCGTAGGAGATGATCGGCAGTGTTGCCGGCAGCGTGGTCACACCTGAAATAGAGGCGACCTTGATGACACTCGCGGCTGTGCCTGGAGTTGAAAGCGTGCGGCAAACCAGGTTGGTCTTGTCGACACCCACGTGCCAGGTGTTGGTAGACTTGGTGGTGGAATAGCTGTTCAGCGGCTGTCCCGGCGCGGCGCCGATGGTGTTGGTCAGGACCAATGTCGCTTCGTTAAGACTGATAGAATCATTGCGGTCGTTGCCTTCGGTGTGGCTGTAGTTGCGAGGGCCGCCATCAACCACGACCTTGTTGACGATAAGCTGGCCGCCGTTGTTGACGGACACACGACCGAAGTTGTTGTAAAGTTCAGCCACGCCAACAGCGTTCGTGTCAGCGGTGTAACCCAGAGTCAGCTGATTGGCCACCTTGAACACACCACCGTTGGTGATGATTACGGTTCCCTGGCAATAACCGAGCTGCTTCCCGGCCTGCAGAACATCGTTCAAGCGAACCTGATGCTCTTGATAGCCGAGAATAGTATTAATGGTATCATTGGTTCCCTTACCCATGGTGAATGAACCCGCATAATTGACGGTATTGCTGCTTTGGATCCACGCCCGGTCGCGCGCGATGTAGAAGTTGGTGGTAACAATATCGATGTTGTT
This sequence comes from Verrucomicrobiota bacterium, assembly GCA_041181065.1. GTDB lineage: Bacteria > Verrucomicrobiota > Verrucomicrobiia > Limisphaerales > DSYF01 > DSYF01. The sequence goes on from JBEGQI010000246.1 coordinate 2,037, forward strand.
CGCAGACTGACCACCCCAGAAATCGATGTTTGCCTTGATGTTGCTGCGCTCTTCGTTCGTTCCACCGCCATCCGAGATGGTGAAGAGCGACATACGACCTCCGCCTGCGGAACGGAAAATCGCGCTGTTGTTATTTTGACCGGCGCGGAAACGAGCGAAGCCGCTGTTGCCCGAGGCCATGTTGCCACCCACAAAGCAAACCGCGTCCGACTTGATGATATTGGTGAATCCGAAGTGTAGCTGGTTGTTTTCCGAGCTGCCGTTGCCGGACATTTCTGAATTCAACCACCGGATGCCATATTCGCGCGTGGTATCGTTGGCATAATTGTCCGGACTCTGGTAGGTGGCCGTGATGAAATTGGAGCGGGCCAAGATGACCGTGGTCATGAATTTGCGGGGAATGCCACCCAAACCGTCGGAGCTGTTCGAACCGAGGTTCATGGCGCGATAGTTGGGGTAGAGCTGATAGTCGCCCAAACCGAAGCGGCGCACATTAACCTCAAAGGTCTGGAGGTTCGTCATGTTGATCACATTTTCGCCGGACGTGCCCGAGTCCATCAGGAGAGCGAAATTGGCATTCGCATTGGTCACTAGAAGGCGCGCGCCGTTCCCGCCGCCTGAAATGTGCAACTTAGACCGGCGATCGCCCGAGGCATACTCGGTGATGTAGTCGCGGAGAACAGTGAAACCACGGTTGCTAACCACGGAGAGCGTGGTGTTGCCGGCAATCAGGATGTGCTGGCTGCGAGATGCACCCAAGTCAGGCTCGGTGCCCACACCCACGCGGATGGAGCCCACCTGCGTGTTTGCAGTAATGTTGATGTTCGTAGCAGGAATGCCAGAGGAATCCACGTTGGTTTGACTGCCCGACGTGCCAAAGAAGATATCATGCAACGAAGTTGCGCCCGGTCCAACTCCGTCCTTCCAAGAGGAAGCAGTTGCAAAGTTTGCAAGATGACCCGCCGCCGGAGCAAGAATGTTGGTGTTCCAGACATAGCAAGACTGGAGGGTGTATGGGAACTGATTGGTCGCATCACCAGTAGCAGTGACGTAAAAGGTGTATTCGCTTTCCACAACGTTTGTGGAATTCACGGTCACGGATAGCGCCACGTCATTCGTGATCACTACGGTGGTGCCCACACTCACGCCGTTGGTCGCCATGTCGTAGCCGCAGCCCGCAGGCAGGTTGGAGACGCTCAAGGTGATACCGCTGGTCACCGTGCCCCCCACATTGACGAGGTTGGTGACAACCCCCGTGTTGGTGGTGTTCACCGAAACGGTCAGGCGAATCGGGCCCGGCCTGGAAAACCGAATGGTTTCCTGAGCCTGTGCTGATGTTGAAACAAGCACTAAACCGAGCAGCGCAAGCATGCTGAACGCAAACCTGACGACACCCGGGCGGATGCGAGTGAGTTGTTGGATCATTGTTTTCATAGGACTGGTTTTTGGTGGGGTTGTGGAGGTGAACTCGGAAAACGAAAAATAATTAGAATCGAATTATCCTAGATTGGCGTTGAGGCGGAAAGCGACTCGTTTACTCGTAGGGCATGCGCTCATTAACCCATTGATAGTCAACGCTTCCAGGATCGTTGATATAGTTACCGGACCATGGTGGCGAGGACTTATACTTGATTAGAATCGTCTGCTTGGTCTTGCCTGACTTCCAAGGATGGATTTCAGAGTGTCCATCCGCGAAGGAGAAATTGGCGCCGCCGCCATAGTGGTAGCTGGCCGGTAAATCACCCCACTTCTCACCCCCGACTCCGTAGCCAGCCCCAAAGAAAAAGTCGGCATCGTTGATACTGTCAGGATGCTCATCCACAATCATCCAAGACATAGCAGGCCCGGGCGTGACCAACTGTGTCATCTTCTTAGGAGCAATGTAAGTGCGGCCATTGATTGCCGGGTTGTTTGGACTGGCATCATCCTTGCGACTAGAATTGGTGAAGGCCGAATTAACCGAAATGCTGCGCACGCGGGTGCCATACTTGGGATCAGGCTTCGAGTCTGCCGGACATTTCCACGCGCCGGGATTCTTGATGTAATCGCCCATGAGCGAGGTTGAACCAGTAAGCAGCATGGCATCCTGCGGGTTCCCCCACCGAACGTCACCATCTACAACCTTCAAGCCGGCACCTATCATCGTCTTGTCGTTGTTGTCGGTGGTGTAAAGTTGAAATCCGAGCATGATCTGCCGGGTATTGCTCATGCACGCGACCGCAAGCGCCTTTCCCTTAGCCTTGGCAAGCGCAGGCAGCAGCATGCCTGCAAGGATGGCGATGATGGCAATCACGACGAGCAGTTCAATCAGCGTGAAGCCGTTACGCGAAGCAGTGGTCGATACCTTTGATTTGGCCTTTGCAGTTGTCATGATGGTTTTGCAGTTACTCCAGTTCGAGCCGATGGCTGATGCCAGCAGTGGCACCAGCTTCCTCTCGTGGAGTTAGAGCAACATTACGCCCGTCGCCGGATTGTGCAAATACCAGTTGCTCGCAATGCCACACCTGGCAAGACAAACGATGACGACAAAATGATACGGCGTTTCGCACAATGGCTCTCGGGTTCTACGAGAGCATCATGCCACGCACCCGTGTTTGTGATACATGGCTTTTCAGAAATAAACACATACCATTTTGGGAACAAAGCTGGCTGGAAAAGACAAGGCACAGACGAGGGGACACCGCAATTATAACTTAAGCCAGAAAGCCCATAGGCAGCCTGAAAACAAAGGGGAAAAGCGCATCGTGCCCACCCCCGCTTCACGTGCTGTTTGGAAGCTCTACACCAAAAAACACTATCCACGCAGCCCGACCACAGGTAACGAAAGGATGCACTTTCAGCCAAACGCCCCATCACACCTCAAATTCAAAAATGAACTAGAAGCTGGCAGTTTCGCCACTCTCCTCGTAAATGAATGCCCATGTCACTCCGCTGGCTCGACCTGTTTGTCATCGCGCTTTATTTCGTAGGCGTCGCGTGGATCGGCTTCCGTTTTTCGCGGCGCCAAACAACCACCGAGAACTATTTCGTCGCAAGCCGCTCCATCCCGCATTGGGCGATGGGCCTTTCCATCTTTGCCACCATCATCAGCAGCATCACATTTGTCGCCTACCCTGGGGCGGCCTACAAAGATAACTGGAACCAACTGGTTCCCGGCTTCATGGCCGTGGGGGTGTTGCTGATCTTGGGAACAACCTTGATCTCATTCTTCCGCCATGCGGTGGGGATGAGCGCTTACGAATATTTCGAGAAGCGCTTCGGCTATGGCGCACGTGCTTACTCAGCGCTGGCGTTCACTGCGGGGCATTTTTCCAAGATGGGTTTCGTGCTGTTCACCATCACCACAGCGATTTGCGGGATGACCGGTTGGGACAAATATCATGTCATTGTTGGAGTCGGAGTCATAACGGTGTTCTTTACGCTCATCGGCGGATTGGAAGCCGTGATTTGGACTGAGGTTTTGCAAGGCATCGTCAAGCTGGCGGGCGTGGTTGTAGTTATCGGCGTGCTGCTGGCCATCATGCCGGGCGGACCAAGCGCAGCGTTTCAGATGGCAGCCGACAAACACAAGATGAGCCTTGGCAGCTTTCAATTCGACCTGTCGCAGAACGGCAATTTCTGGGTGATGCTGCTTTACGGTTCGTTCTGGTATCTCCAAAAATACGCCGCCGACCAGACGCTCGTGCAACGTTACCTCGTCGCCAAGAATGATCGCGATGCCCTCAAAGGCACCTTCTTCGGCGCAATTCTCTGCGTGCCCGCTTGGGCGGCATTCATGCTCGTGGGAACGTTGCTCTGGGCCTACTACCAGCTCGCCGGCGAAACACTTCCGCCGCATCTTTACGACACAAAAACTGGCAAAATGATCACAGACCAAGTTTTCCCCTATTTCCTGACGACGAAGATTCCCTCCGGACTTGCGGGTATCTTCATGGCGGCGCTCATGTCGGCTGCCATGTCCACCATGTCCTCTGACCTCAACTGCCTCTCCGCCGTCGGAGTTGAAGACTACTATCGCAAGCTGCGCCCCGCCTCGACGGACAAGGAACGTTTGATGATGGGCAAAATCATCGTGGCGGTTTGCGGTGCCATTGCGGTGGGCATCGGCGCCTTCATCGCCTGGAAAAGTGAAAGCGCCCTGTCGTTCTACTACGCGGCTACGTCCATCCTCTCGGCGGGTCTCGCCGGCATTTTCCTGCTCGCGTTCTTCAGCCGACGAGCCAACAAACAGGGCCTCTGGATCGGCATCACCCTCGCGCTCGTGTTCACCGCTTGGGCCGTGCTGACCAACCCAACTGCAAAAGGCGCCAAAGCCATCCTCGATCTGGGCGCGAGCAACTTCACCTGGCCCAAGGAAATGATTGGCGTCATCTCGCACCTCATCGTGTTGGTAGTCGGCTGGCTCGCGAGCTTTTGCTTCGAGGCGCCGGCCAGCGACACACGCGCGATGACAATCTGGGGCTGGTTGGAAAAACGGAAGACCGGCTGATCTCAACTGGTCACTGACGCCGGCCACGTGTAGCTGCCGGGCTTGAAGACGAGCATCATCCCGCCGCGAACGGCATGGCGGACGCCGGTGACGCCCGTGGCGAATTCGCATTCGACAGCGAGCCGCTTCCAGCCGAGTTCGTTCAGCAGCAACGCCGCCGTCGAGCCACCTTCTACGCAGATGCGCTCGGGGCGAATCCGTGCCAACACTTGCATAACCGTGTCCGTGAGGTTTTTCCCCAGCCGCAATCCTTCTTTGCGCCCGGGCAACGTCGGCTGGCCAATGCCCATCGCGACGCGCGGCGATTGCTCCAACGCCTCGACGACGCGCCCGGCCCACACTGCTTGATGCGCCCGCAAGCGGCCGCGACCGGCGAATAATTCGTAAGGCATCAATAACACCGGCCATTCGCGCGCACGGCAATCATCCAGAAACTCAATCGAAGATTCCGCAAGGCTGCCAGAGACGAACAATGTGCTTCCCGCCGCCGGCTTCGCGACCTGGGCACGCGCCTTCATCATCTTGAAACCTTGCCGCGCCAGCAGCGCCGTGAAGAAATCCGCACCACCCGCTGGCAACGTCCGCCAGTCCACGCGGCTCGCCCAGCGATGCACATCCGACGCACGCGCCGCTTCCGCCACCACCACGCCATCGGGCAGCGTCTTCGCCGTGGGATTCCGTAACGTCACGCGGCTTTTGCGCGATGAGCCCAGCAATTCACGCACGCTCGCACTCCGGCGCGGGTGCGCCGGGTCGTGCCGGAAATCCGTCTGGTTGATGGGCACACCGCGCACGAAATATTTCCCGTCCTTGATGACCCGACGCGCGGCAGGGTTCGCGGGCGCGAGCAGGCAACGCTCAAATCCGAGCGCACGTTGCATCGCTTCGATCTCCGCCAGCACGTTGCCGCGCAACACGGAATCCACCTTCTTGTAGATCCATTCCGGCTTTCGTTCGCGCAGCCGACGCGTGATGGCGGCAAACCGTCGGCGCGCCTCTGCGGCGGAACAATCACGCGTGTCCGCATTGAACACGACCAGCTCGGCGTTCGATGGCATTTGGTCGCGCTCAAGAATCTCCACGCTCAAACCGTGACGCCACCCCAGCCCGGCGATTTCCGCCGCGCCCGTCAGATCATCGGCGATGACGGCGATCATTTCGCGGGCCCTCCGAGCTTCACGGCGAATTCGATGGATTTGTAAAAGCTCGTCGGATTCGCGATGCCTTTCCACGCGATGTCGAACGCCGTGCCGTGATCCACGGAAGCACGGATGATTGGCAACCCGAGCGTCAGGTTCACGCCGTCGTCAAACGCGAGCATCTTGAACGGGATGTGGCCCTGGTCGTGATACAGACAGACCACGCCGTCGAACTTTTTCCGGTTGGATGTCGTGAAGGCTGTGTCCGGCGGCAACGGACCCTCGATGGAAATGCCCTTAGCCCGCGCTTGGGCGACGGCAGGCTCAACAAAGTTTTCTTCCTCGCGATTGCCGAACAGGCCGTGCTCGCCCGCGTGCGGATTCAATCCGCAGATGGCGAGCCGCGCGGGACGACCGTTCATGCGCGTGATGGCCGTCGCCGTCAGCTCAATCACATCCATGATGCGCTGGGTGCTGATGCGTTGCGGCACCTCGTGATAGCCGATGTGCGTCGTGACCATCGCGACCGTCAGCACATCCGAACGCAACATCATGCACGTGCGCTTGGAGCCGGTGAGCGCCGTGAAGATCTCGGTGTGCCCGGGATACTGCACACCAGCCAGCCGCAGCGATTCCTTGTTGATCGGCGCCGTCGCGACGCCTTGGATGCGCTTCGCCATCGCGGCTTCGATCGCCGCTTTGATGAACTCGAATCCCGCCGCTCCGCACTCGGCAGAAACTTTTCCGGGCTGGATGGCATCCGCTGCGGGCGCCGGACAATTCACCACGGCAGGTGCGGAAGATTTTAATTGAGAAGCGCCATCCCAGAGTTGAAGTTCAGCGGGCAGCGGAAGATTGGTCGCTGCGCTCACGCGGCGCAGCACGTCGAGCGAACCGAAGACGACGGGTTGGCAGAGGTGGAGGACCTCAGGATTGGACAATGCCCGGACGCAAAGTTCCGGACCGACTCCCGCCGGGTCGCCCATCGTGAGCCCAATCACTGGTCTTGTGTTCATCGCCATGAGAATCGCGGACCGGAAAACCGAACTCAACCAGTTTGGCGCGCAACGCGGTCCGTTCCGTGGCGTCCACGCGCGACAAAGGCGGCAACATGTCCGGCCCGCACAGGCCGAGCAGCGACATGGCCGTCTTCAACGCGGCCAACGAGTGGTTGAGCTTGCGGCCCGATTGATAGATGCCGCCCGCCTCCATCAACTTCTTGTGCAGTTTTTCCGTGCCTTCGGCGTCACCGCGCGTCGCGGACGCATAAAGTTCGCAGCACAAACCCGGCGCGATGTTGCCCACGCTCGGGACGATGCCCTCCGCGCCAAGCAACAGACCCTTGCCCATCAACGGACCAGTGCCGATGAAGACGGAGAAATTCTTTTTACCGCCGAGTTCGTTGAGCAATTCCACCATGCGGTCCGCGTTGTTCTCGGAATCCTTGATGCCGATGACGCGCGGGCGGGCGGCGGTCTCCTTGCACAACGCGATGGGCAACGAGACGTTCGTGGTGAGCGGCATGTTGTAGATGATGAAGTCACCCTGCAATTGCGCCGCCAGATCGGTGAAGAAACCCCACGCCTTCTCGGGGCTCTTCTCGAAATGCGCCGGCACATGCGCCACGACGGCATCGACGCCCATCATCAAATACTTGTTTCCCGCCGCGACGGATTCCGCAAGGGAATCGGTGCTGATGCCCGCGTAAACCAGCGCGCGACCGCGCACTGCCGCGATGGTGCACCGCACGAGTTGATCGCGCATCGTCGCCGGAATCGAAAGCGCTTCGCCCGTCGTTCCCAGCACGAAAATGCCGTGCACGCCGCCAGCGATGAGGAAATCCACAATGCGCCCAACTGCTGGTTCATCGAGCAAACCTTCAGCCGTCACAGGCGTCACCATGGGAACGATGACACCGTGATGCGATTTGATCTTTGCGGCAGTGTTCATGTCACCAAGCAGCCCGGTAAATGTGCAACGCGTCCGCCTCGGTCAGCGGGCGCGGGTTGTTCTTGAGCAGACGAGTCACAGTCATGGCGGCTTGCGCGAGCCGCGGCAACGCCGTTTCCGGCACGTGCATTTCGGATACGCGCTTCGCCATCGGGCAACGCGCCATGATGTCCACGATGCGCGCGATGCCGCGTTCCGCTGTGGCGGTGGGCGTCGCCGCCGCTTGCACGCCCAGCGCAAGCGCGATGTCCGCATAACGTTCCGGCATGGCCGGCAAATTGAACCGCAACACATGCGGCAACAGCACGGCGTTGGAAATGCCGTGGGCGACGTGGAATTCGCTGCCGAGCGGATACGCCAGCGCATGCACCGCGGCAGTGTTCACCGGTCCGAGGCACAGACCGCCGTAAAGACTGCCGAGCGCCAGCGCCGCGCGGGCTTCGGTGTTTTGACCGTCCGCAATGGCCGCGAGCAGATTCTTCGCGATGAGCCGGATGCCTTGCAGCGCGTAAACATCCACCGCCGGATGCGCGAACAGATTCGCATACGCCTCGATGCAGTGCGTCAACGCGTCGAGCCCCGTCGCCGCCGTCACGCCCGCCGGAACCGAAAGCGTCAGCAACGGATCCACGCACGCAACATCGGGGACCAAGTGTGGGCTGATGATGCCCTTCTTCAGCTGGCAGGACTCATCGAGCAGAATGGAATTGGGCGAGACTTCGCTGCCGGTGCCAGCCGTCGTCGGCAGGCACGCGAGAAACAACGAACGGCTTTGGAGCACATTGATGCCGAACACGTCGGTCACCTTTTGCTTCCCGTCCGCGAGCGCCGCAATCAGCTTCGCGACGTCCATCGCGCTGCCACCGCCGAGACCTATAACGCCATCCAACGGCTCGCGCTTCGCCGCTGCAAGACATTCCTCGAACATCTTAACGGAAGGCTCAGCATCGATCTTCGAATAGATACGCGCCTTGATGCCCGCAGCTTCGATGGCAGAAAAAACTCCCCGGCAGGAATCGAGCACGGCGGAACTCGTGACGATGAACACATTCTTCAGACCGCGCTGTGAAAGATGGGTCACGAAATCGGCTACGCAGCCGTTGCCGAAGAGAATCCGCCCGGGCTGCAACAACGTGATGGGGCGCATCGCCGCCGCCGGACTCGCATGGACAATAGCCGAACTGCCGCTGGCGTTATCCGCCTTCGGCAAACTTTTAACCGGCTCGTTGACCACGTTGATGCTCATCAAAATCTCCCCGGCCGCCACTCTGCGACCGGACAACACCACGCCATCGCGGGCTTAGCCCGATGGAAATCAGGTGTTGCAGAAAGGATGCCTCGCACGCCCCAAACCGGACATGGACAAACCCTCCAAATGACTTGTGAAAAGATGGCGCAGCGCGCCCGCCTCAATCCTTGATGCTTTCACGGAACTGGCGCGGGCTCATGCCCGTGCGCTTGCGAAAGAACCGGCTGAAATAGAATTCGCTCGAAAAGCTCAGGCGGGCGGAAACTTCCTTCACCGCCAGCCGTTCATCGCACAAAAGCTGGCGCGCCTGATCGAGGCGGGTGCGCTGGAGGAATTCGTGGATGCTCTCCTTCTGGAACTCCTTGAACATGCGTTGCAACCCGGAACGACTCGCCCCCGCGGCATCGGCCAGTTCAGGCACATGCCAGTCGCGCGTTGGTTGCGCCATGACGAGGCTGATGGCCCGGGCGAGCGGCTTGGGTAAATCCTGATGCGGCTGGCTGAACAGATGACGTGCGGTGAGGAGTCGGCCCAGCACCTGCGTGATGGCGACGTGAATGTCCCATTCGAATCCCTCAGGCCGCCGATGCGCCAGTTGATCGAGCTTCTGCGCCTCCTTGCGGATGACCGCAAAATCCGAGGGGTCGAGCACGAACTCATGTCCGGTGCCGAGTTCTTCCTTCCACGCCTCCAACTCGGGGCCACGGAAACGAAAGCCCATGTTGACGAGTTTCTTTCCCGGCAAGGGCTGGTAGATGCGCGACTGTTTCATGTCCACCAGCCAGCAGCGCGGCCCGGCCTTGAGATCATAACTGGCATCCGGCACGAGCAGTTTGCCCTGCCCCGATTGCACCCAAAACAGATGCGCGCCCGGCTTATCCATGGCGTCGTGTTTGTCCGGTTCATCCAGTGTGACCGAGCCGATGGAAAGCAGATGCCAAAAGAGGCGCCGCGCCCGCGGAGACGGGTCCATCAAATGCAAATGCGAGAACGAATTAGCCATGACTCTAGAAACGACGGCAACCAGATAAACCCACCCGCCCGCGCGGGTCAAACATTGTTCACCCCTCCAGAGACATCGACGGCAACCACCTTCAAAAGCAACATCGAGAAGCGAGCCGAATCACAGCACTATATGAACAAGAGTTCATATAGAATTATGAACGCACAAGCCTCCCATCGGTCTTTGAAAGGAACATGATTCAACAAGATCGTGTTCCCCAACTATGCTACTTGTCCAAGGTGGGGACACGGCCCGAACTCGGAACAAGAAATGCGAAAACGGAACACGAATGCGAATCTCCTTTATCAACGGGCCTTTCAAGCACCCCTCTCATTTAATGGACATGTTGGCATTGGATTTGATTGGCCCCCAACGGTCATACCA
>JBEGQI010000247.1:0-4329 GCA_041181065.1 Verrucomicrobiota bacterium
CGCCTTGCTTCCCGGCGGGACGATCTTGTTCACCTTCACCGGCTTTTCACCGACGTTGATGCTGGCGTCGAAGCCTGGCGGCAGCGGCGGCAAATCCGGCACTGCCCGAACCACCTTCTGCCACTCGGCGCGTTCTGCGGGCGTCATGCGCCGCCACGCGTCGGCTTTCTTCAGGAACTCCTGCCGTTCACCAAGGCTCATGTTGGCAAATTTCTCGAACGACCGGATGCAGATTTGCCGCTTCTCCTCCGATAGCTCTGCGAACGTCTCCAACGTCGTTTGCATCGCATCACGCTCCGCTTCGGACAAATGACTCAAGGCCTTCTTTTGCTCTTCGGCGTTGAACGTAAAAAACTGTTTGAACTGCAAAAAAGCCTGCCGCCGCTCAGCCTCCGGCTTCGCCTGCCACGCCTGGATGTCCGCCTCCAGCTGCGTGCGTTGCGCAGACGGCAGCGCTTCCAGCAGCGCTTTACGTTGGGCCGAAGTCAGCGTGCCGAGTTGTGAGAAATAGGAGACGACGCGCTCATTTTCGATCAGGTTGGTGCACATGTCGGGCGGCATGACTTGCCACTGCGCCAAGCGATCCCGCACCACAGTTTGCATCGGTTCCGCGATCTGTGTCACCACCTTGGACCAATTCGTCATCGGCAGGAGCAAGGTCAGGTAATAGCGCAGTTCCGTCGCCTGCAGGCGCAACTCGCGCTCGTTCGCGGGCAGTGCCAGATACTCCTTCACCTTCGCTTCGATCGGCTCGCGCATGCCCGGCGGACGCAGGTTCAACATCTCTTCGCGCTCCGAATCGGACACAGACAGCAACTCGCGGAACACTTGGACCGGTGATCGGCCAATATTCGTCACAACTCGCGATGTTTCATTGTTTGTCTGCGCCATCGCGACATGGAATGCCACCATCAGCGCGACCAGCAACAAAACCGGTTGGAACAGGGCGCGCTTCATTTCAGCAAAGCAATGAGCTCTTCATCGGCACCTGGAAACGGTGGCGGCAGCGAGTAGATCGAATCAAAATCTTCCAGATCCTCCGGCGCCGGCACCGGCGCCGCCTTCGTAACCACCGTGAGGGCTTGCACAGCCTTCGCTTGCGGCTGGCGATGCAAAAAGAACGTCGCGACTGCGATCACGCCCGCGACCACGGCGAGACGCGGGACCCAACCCCACGAACGCAGCCAACCCAACCCGTTCGTCTTCCGCGTCTCGGCCGTGGCCAAATCTTCCCGCTCAATCTCGGCAAGCACGCGCGCCGCCAAATTCGAGGGCGCAGGCTTCGCAGGCAGTTGCGCCAGCGCCGCGCTCAGCGCCACATCCATTTCCCATTCCGTGAGTAACTCAGGCTGGCTGGCCAGCAGACTGGGCAGTTGCTGGCGCTCGTCCGCCGTCAAAGCGCGCCGCCAAGCCTTCTCGCGGAGTTCTTGTTCAAGCCGGTTTGGGTTCATGCTTGCCATAGGTTAATCACTGGAGGTTCGTAAAAGTTGCGCTCAATCGACCGTCCACTCGCCGGTTTTCAGATACGCCTTCAGCCGGGTCTTCAAGGTCTCACGGCCACGGAAGATCAACGATTTCGTCGCGGACAGGGAACACTCCAGAACTTCAGCGATCTCCTCGTAACTCATTTCGTCGCGCTGGCACAGCAGGATGGCGGTGCGCTGATTTTCCGGAAGCGCGGCCAGCGCCTCGTCGAGCTTCGAGGCCAATTCGCCCTGCAGCAGTTCGCTCGGCGGGTGCGCGATGGCACGGTCCTCGATTTGCGGAGCCGCATGCTCGTCGTCTCCGTGGGCAAATCCGTCCAGCGAATCCGCCGGATGCCGCGTGCGCCGGCGGATTTCATTGAGGGAAAGATTTCGGGCGATGGTGAACAGCCACGTGGTGAAGCGGGCGCTGGCCCGGTAACGCTGCGCTGATTTCCAGACCTGGATGAACGTGTTCTGCGCCAGATCCTCCGCCTCGGTTTCGTCGCGCAGGGTGCGCAGGATGAAGTTGTAAACCGGCTGCTGATATTTCTGGACCAACTCCGTAAAAGCCACGCGGTCTCCGTTTTGAACACGGAGCATCAACGCAGCATCGGCATCGGATTGGTCGGACATCGCAGCGGCCAAGCTAGGTCAACACCGGAAGCCGGACAAGGTTGCGGCGCTTCAACGACCGCCCGCCACACTTGCGTTCAAGCCGGATTCCCCCAAAGTGTGCGCGGGACATGCAGACGTTGTTCAAGAAGATCGAGGAAAGCGCCGCCACGCGGCTGGTGCTGGAGCCGGGCCGCCAGCCTTCGCAGGAGATCGCGCGTTACAAGGCGTTCCTGAAGCTTGAGACGCACCGGCTCAAGATGCTTCACCGCGCCGGCGGCGGCGGCATCGAAGTCTGCGCCGCCCGCGCGCACATCATGGACGTGCTGCTCACCCATCTTTGGGACGCCGCCAAACGCAGCCTCTCCGCCCAAGCGCAAAAGGAATTCCCCAAGATCGCCTTCGTCGCCCTCGGCGGCTACGGCCGCGGCGAGTTGAATCCGCTCAGCGACATGGATTTCATGTTCCTGCATGAGGGCCAGGTCGCCGGCACGGGCAAGCCCCATCCGTATCTGGGCCGAATGATCGACGGCGTGCTCTATCCGATCTGGGACCTCGGCTTCAAGGTCGGCCACGCCGTGCGCACCGTGGATGAATGCGTCGCCGAGGCGAACAAGGAGATGCAGTCGAAGACTTCGTTCATCGAGGCGCGCCTCATCACCGGCGACGAGGGGCTGTTCAAGAAATTTCAACAAACCATCCTCGCGAAGTGCGTCAAAGGCCATGTCGAGGAATACATCGCCGCGCGCCTCGAAGATCAGGCGACCCGCCGCGCCAAGAACGGTAACTCCGCGTGCATGCAGGAGCCAAACATCAAGAACGGCTGCGGCGGCCTGCGCGATTATCAGAACCTGCTTTGGATGACCTTCTTCAAGGCCGGCACGCGCTCGTTGGAAGATCTGGAGGCGAAGGAATTCCTCAGCACCACGGAGCGCAAGCAGCTGCAGGCCGCGTATGATTTTCTGCTGCGCGTTCGCACGGAGATGCATTACCTCGTGCCGCGCCCGACCGATGTCCTGACCAAAGCCTTGCAGCCGGGTGTCGCGCACGGGCTGGGCTATCACGACCGCTCCCCCAGCCAACGGATCGAGAAGTTCATGCGCGTGTTCTACACCCACTCGCGCAACGTCTATCTCATCAGCCGCACCGTCGAACAACGCCTCGCGCTCGTGCCCAAGGTGCCGTCCCGCTTTTCCCTCTTCAACCTGCTGCCGAAAGGCCGCCCCGCCACCGTCGAACCCGTGGACGGTTTCAAATTCATCGAGGGCGAGATCCAAGCCGTCTCGAACCGCGTGTTCCGCGATTCGCCCAAGCGCCTGATGCGCGTCTTCCTCTACGCCCAGCAACGCGGCCTGCGCCTGCATCCGGACCTCGTGCAGTTGATTCGCGGCCAGCTCTCCCTCGTGAACCGCGCCTTTCTCGCGGACGAACACATCCACGAAACGTTCCTCACCATCCTCAACCAGCGCGGCGACGTCGGCCGCATCTTGCGCGCGATGCACGATACCGGCTTCCTCGGAAAATATCTGCCCGAGTTCGGCAAGCTGACCTGCCTCGTCCAACACGAGTTCTACCACCAATACGCCGCCGACGAACACACCTTGATGTGCCTCGATCAGCTCGACCAGGTCTGGAATGCGAAAACCCAGCCCCACGAAGGTTACGCCCCGCTGTTCAAGGAACTGGAACATCCCAATCTCCTCTATCTCGCGTTGCTCCTGCACGACGTCGGCAAGGCGGATGGCCACGGCAATCATTCCGAGGAAAGCAGCAAGCTCGCCCTCCGCGTCGCGCGGCGCCTCAACTTGAACGAAGCCGCCACCGCGACCTTGCAGACCGTCGTCGAGCAACACCTGCTCATGGCCGTCACCTCGCAACGCCGCGACTTGGAGGACCCCGCCGCCATCCGCGCCTTCGCCGGCCAGGTGAACAACATGGAGACCCTCGCGCTGCTCACCTTGCTGACGTTTGTGGATTCGATGGCCACAAGCGACAAGCTTTGGAACGGCTTCAAGGACACCCTGCTCTGGACGTTGCACCGCAAAGCCGCCCAGATGTTCAGTGGCGGCACCGAATTCATCCGCGCCGAGGAAAAACAACGCGAACTCCTCAAGCTCGAAGTCTGCCGCGACCTGCCCAAAGACCTCGGCACGGACGAAGTCCTCGCGCATTTCAGCGCCCTGCCCGCCCGCTACTTCCTCGTCCACAAAGCCGACGAGATTGTCGAGGACATCGAACTCACCCATCGCTT